>CAZZVX010000068.1:0-15804 GCA_964657535.1 Armatimonadota bacterium
GAACGCAAGTCCGTTTGGAACGCGCTCAAACGCGCAGGGCAGGGGACGCACCGCCGCGTGGCGGCGGGCGTGGCCGCCGCCGCCGTGCTAGGCGCGTTCGCTCTGCTGCCGCAGTTCATGCCCTCTTCCTCGCCGCCGACCGTGCCAACGTCTCCGGCGTCCGAGGACACGCTGGATTTGTCATCGCTGGTCCGGGCGCACACCGACTCGGCGGCGCGTGAGCCGCTGGCCGATCCCGACCGCCAGACGATGATCTCGGCGGACACGGACGACCTCCCGGCATTCGATGACCCGACGGTGGAGACGCTGGGAGATGGGGTCGGCAGTGCCGCAGACACGGCGCACTAGGCCTGTGCTGTACGCCGCCGGACTTTGGGCGTGCCTGGCCGGAGCCGGGCTGGCCGCCCCACGTCACGCGCAATCGCCCGTCAAGCCGCCAACCGTCCTCAAGCCGCGCATCCCGACCGCCGCAGCGCTCTACCCGATGTCTCTGAATGCCGACGACGCCTTTTCCTATCGGGGCCGCCAGATCACCACCTACTGGCGTACCGGACGCGCGGAGGCCGTCATCATCTCCCATCGCTCACCGCATCTCCGGCGCATAGACTATCTCGCGCCCGACGCTGAGCGGGGGCGCAGCGTAGTCACGGACGGGGCGCAGGAGTGGCAGTACGATCCCCGTAATCATCAACTGCTGCACCGGCGCCTGATCGCCGATGCCGATGCCGTCGCCGACGCGGCGGAAAACTATGACCTGCTGCGGACGAATTACGTCCTGCAAGTGACGCCGCAGGTGACGACTTACGCGGACCGGAAGGCGTTCGTGTTGATGATCACGCGCAAGACGGACCGGACGACGGCCCGCAAACTCTGGATTGACGCGGGGACGGGGCTGGTGCTCAAGCGGGAAAACTACCGGGAGGATGGGAAACTCGCGGTGACGGTCGCGTTCTCAGACATCAATTTCCACGCCCCGCTGCCGTCGTCACTGTTCGATCTGTCCGCGCTGGCGAAGCGTCCGGGCGTACACCGAATCGAACAAGCCGCGTCCTCGGAAACTGCGCTGCCGCAGGCGGCGGCGCGGGCGCAGCTGGCGGGGGCGGCCATCGCTCCCGCGTCTCTGAACGGCTACCGCCTGGTCAGCGCGGCCCTGACGTCTAACGGCAACACTCCTCTGCTGCACCTGCGCTATTCCGACGGCCTGAACCTCGTGTCCCTGTTCGAGCAGAAGCGCGCGCACACGCGCCGCCCGACCCGCGTTCCGCCGACCATGCGCCCGACCCGAATCGGTACGCGGGCCGGACACGTCACGCACCGCGCGTCGCTGACCGCGCTGAACTGGGACACGCCCTCCCTCAACCTGACGCTGATGGGCGAGATCGCCGAGCCGTCCCTGCTCGCGCTGGCTCTGGCCGCCGATCCCGGCGGCTCACATTAAGTTTGGTGGGTCAGACAAGCGCATCAACGAGCGTCAGCAAGAAAAGGCCGACGCTGATGTAGCCGTTCAGGGTAAAGAATGCCAGGTTCAGCCGCGACAGGTCATCGGGCTTGACCAGCGACTGTTCATACGCGATCAGCAGGGCAACTAAGCCGACGGCGACGAAGAAAATGGGGCCGAGATGGGCCGACACGCCGACCATCGCCAGCAGGCCGATCATCACCGAGTGCGCCAGGCGTGAAACGGCAATGGCGCGGGCATTGCCCAGCCAGGCCGGGATCGAGCGCAGGCCGTGCGCCCGGTCGAATTCCATGTCCTGCAGGGCGTACAGGATGTCGAAGCCGAACAGCCAGCAGACAACCGCGCCGCCCAGCCAGAGCGCGGGCGTGTCCAGCCTGCCCGTGACGGCGATCCAGGCCCCGACGGGCGCGGCGGCCAGGGCCAGTCCCAAAAAGAAGTGCGAGAACGGCGTGAAGCGCTTGGTGTACGAGTAGCCCAGCGCCAGCACGAGCGCGACCGGGGACAGGGCGAGCGCCAGCGGGTTCAGCATGGCGGCGGCTCCCACTAAAAGCGCGGCGGCAACGACCGTGAAAACAACAACTTGCGGCACGTTCAGCAGTCCGGCGGGAATGGCGCGGGTTGCCGTGCGCGGGTTCAGCGCGTCATACCGGGCGTCCACGATCCGATTAAAGGCCATTGCTGACGAGCGCGCGCCGACCATCGCCAGCAGAATCCAGGGCAGCTTGTGCCAGAACAGCGGCCAGTGGCCTCGCGCGGCCAGCACCGTCGCCATCAGCGCAAACGGCAGCATGAAGACCGTGTGTTCGAATTTGATCATCTCCAGGATGATTTTTGTCTGACGGACGCCCCGCACGAGCGGATGGCGCACTGGTGTCGGCGTTGCCTGCATCCTTTTACCCTCTGCCCAGATTTTACCCCGTCCGTCAAAGACATTGCAACTTTTTTCACAAAGTCTTCTCGCCGGACACGCTTCCGGCAGGATTGGGTACAATACCATCAATCTATTCCCAGAAACGAGACCCCACCGTGACCACGGCGACCACCCAAGACACTCCGACTCCCGGAATCGCGGACCTGCAAAATGACGTCCGCTGGAACTTAGGAGACCTCTATGCGGGGATCAATGATCCCAATCTCGAAGCCGCGCTTGATGCCAACCTGGCCCGCGCGGAGAAGTTCCAGGCTGACTATAAAGGCAAAATCAACACGCCGGGCCTGACGGCTCAGACGCTGACGGCGGCCATCCGTGAGTACGAGGCGATCTCCAACGAGGCGACCAAATCCGGCTGCTTCGCCGGGCTGCTGTTTTCCACCGACACCAGCGACCCAGCGCGCGGCGCGTTCTTGCAGAAGATTCGCGAGCGCGGCACAGTGCTATCGCTGCCGCTGCTGTTCTTCGACCTGGAACTGACCGCAGTCCCGGATGCCGTCTTGACCCCTCTGCTGGAAGCGCCCGCACTTGCGCCTTATCTGCACTACATCGAGCAGGTGCGGCTTTACAAAGACCACGTGTTGTCTGAGACCGAGGAGCGGCTGCTGGAAGAAACGGCCAACACCGGCGGGCGGGCGTTCGGTCGCTTATTCAGCGAGGTCACGTCCAATACCGTCTTTCGGATGGGCGACCAGGAGTTGAATCAGTCCGAGATCGTCGCCAAACTCAACTCGGCTGACCGCGAGGAGCGCCGCGCCGCCGCCGCCGCCTTCAGCGAGGGGCTGCGCGGCAACCTGCGCACCATCGTCTTTCTGTTCAACACGCTGCTCCAGGACAAGAACGTCAAAGACCGACTGCGCCGTTATGAATACGCGGAGCAGAGTCGGCACATGGCGAACGAACTCAGCAAAGAGACCGTATCCCTCGTCGTGGACACGGTCGCGCGCCACTACCCTTTGGTCGCCCGTTACTACCATGTCAAGCGCGAGATCCTCGGCCTGGACACGCTGACCCACTACGACCGCTACGCGCCGCTGTTCGAGGCCGAAGGCGCCGTGACTTACCCGGAAGCGCGCGATATTGTCTTAGATTCGTTCGGCGCGTTTTCGCCCCGGATGCGCGACCTGGCCGGCGAATTTTTTGACAAGGGCTGGATTGACGCTCCCCCCGCCAAAGGCAAGCAGGGCGGCGCGTTCTGTCAGTACGTCACGCCCGACCTGCACCCTTACGTCTTCATGAACTTCATGGGCCGGATGCGCGACGTGATGACACTGGCCCACGAACTCGGCCACGGCGTCCATGCGTCCCTGTCCCGCTCCCAGACGCTGCTGAACTTCCAGGGGACGCTGCCGTTGGCGGAACTGGCGAGCACGTTCGGCGAGATGCTGGTCTTCGAGAAGCTTCAGGCCCAGGCGACGCTGAAGGACAAGCTCGCCATGTACGCCGGTAAGATCGACGACTCGTTCGCCACGATCCCGCGCCAGACGGCCTTGTACCGCTTCGAGCAGGCCATCCACGCCCACCGCCGGACCAAAGGCGAGTTGACGCCCAATGACTTCGGCGACCACTGGCAGCGCGAGATTCAGGCCATGTTCGGCGAATCGGTGGAACTCGGTGAGGAACACCGCGATTGGTGGTCTTATATCGGCCACTTCGTAGGCTCGCCGTTCTACGTCTATGCCTACTCGTTCGGCGAACTGCTCGCGCTTTCCCTGTACCGTCAGGCCCAGACCGGCGGCGCGGAGTTCGCAGAGCGGTATTTAGAAATGTTGCGTGCCGGCGGCTCCCTCACTCCCCAGCAGCTGATGGCGCGCGTCGGCGTGGACCTAGACGATCCACAGTTCTGGCAGGGCGGCTTCGACGTTCTGGATGGCCTGGTAGCCCGCTTCGAGCAGTTGTGGCAGGAATATCGGCAGAGCGCAGCGTAACCAGTTCCAGCGGGGCAATCTCGACCGTCAATCGCCCCTGGTGCATGACAAGGCTTTCGGCGCGAGCGTCTTTGAGGCCGCTGCCGGAGCGGTGGACAATAAAGCGAAGAGTCGGGACGTTCTTCAGTTCCGGCACGCGGACGGTCGCGGAAAATGACTGGGCATGATAGCCGCTGTTGTGCAGAGCAAAGTCGGCGGGGTCATCGGCGTCGCGGAAGGGCGGCGCAGTGTAGTTGCTCAGGCCAATGCCCCAGGAACCGTCAGGGTTGCGGGCTGCGGCTGCGGTCAGGCGCGGCTTTTTGCCATAAGTGTATGTCATCTCCCCTTCGAGCGAACTCCGACTGTGCCGAAAAGCCGCGCCCAAATCAAAGGTTTCAGACAACTGCTTCAGAACATAATACTTTTGCAGAATTGTCAGCCGAAAAGGGGCGACATCATACTTGAGGATGCGGCCCGTGTTGCCGTGCGGGTCGGCTTGCTCCGCGCCGATGAAAAATTGCCAGTGCGTGACGCCGTGATTGACGTCGTTGAGTAAGCGTGACGCGAGGCTGGCTGCCTGGGCCGCGTCCCCGGCGTCCTCATCCGTGTCTGTGATACCGCCCGCCTCGGTGATCCAATAGGATTTGTTTCGAGTGCGAGCCGCCATCTCCGGTGTGGCGGCGTTGTTGTAGGAATGCGTGGCGATGCCGGCCAGTGCATTCCAGGCTGCCGGATCGGCCTTGATCGCGTCAACGACGGCGTAGGCATCCGCGCCGCAGTTGGCGGATTCCGGGGCAACAATGCCGACGGCCTGTAGTCCGCGTGTGTCCAGCGCCGCCCGCAGGTCCTTGATCACAAGGGGCCATTGGGCATTGGAGAAGCGGACAGGGCGATCGTTCGGTTCGTTCAGAACGCCCGTGTTATTGATCAGAATCCCGGTCTTGTCCTGAAATTGCCGGATGAAGCCGGCGAGCAGAGCGGCATAGACCGGGATTGCGGCGTCTTTAATCAGTCCCTGTCCGTCGCCCATCGCGTCCGGGACGTGGTCAGGGGCGAGGATCAGATCGGTCGCGCCGGCGGCGAGGGCAGCGGGCAGTTTGCCGGTCTTCATGTAGCCGTCTATATAGAAATCAACCGGCTCTTGTCCAGGATGCATCCACAGGCGAACGCTGTGCAGATGAGCATCGTGCCACAGGAGTCGCGCCATGTGCCGCGTCTGAGCGGGCGTCACCTGGACATTGTACACCACTGAAGGCGTCCAGGGAAACATACTCGCGCCCAGGCCGTTAAAGTTCTGTCGCGCTCCTGTCTCGACGGTGATGGTGACAGCGGCAGGGACCGACGCTGCCGGGGCTTGTGCCGAGGCGGCATGGAGAAGGAAAGTGAATGCGGCGGCAAGACTCGCTGTTGATGAAAGGCTGGTCATATCTTCCTCCATGCGGATTATACCCGCCTCCCGCCCTGCCGCCGAAAATCACTCTCCCTCGGCCTGCCACTGCGGCTGGATGTCCTGGGGGACGCCGAGGTTCTGCAGGACGCGGGCCACGACAGTGTCTACCACGTCTTCGACGGTCTTGGGCTGGTTGTAGAACGCAGGGACGGCGGGGAGGACGACGGCGCCGGCTTCGGTGACGGTGACCATGTTGCGCAGGTGGATCAGACTCAGGGGCGTGTCGCGGGCCACGAGTATCAACTTGCGCCGCTCTTTCAGACAGACGTCGGCGGCGCGGGTGGTCAGGTCGTTGGAGATGCCGCCGGCGATGCGGCCCAGCGTCCCCATGGAGCAGGGGATGATCACCATGCCGTCGTGGACGAACGATCCCGAAGCGGGCGGCGTGAAGTAGTCTTTGGAAGCAAGGAACGAAATGTTGTCCCAAACGCCGTCGCCGAGGTAGTCACGGGCGGAAAAGGGCGACGGCAGAGGAACGCCGGTCTCCTGCGTGAAGACGGCGGGGGCGTTGTCGGACAGCATCACATAGACTTGATCGAAGTGACGCGCCGCCTGACGCAGAAACCGCACGGCGTACAGCGCGCCGCTCGCGCCGGTCACGGCCACGACCAGGCGCTTGGGCTGAGGCATGATGTGTGCCGGTCTAGTCTTCGTCGCGGCGCACGCGGACACGGACGCGGTCGCGGGCGGCCTTGGCGGCGCGGCTGAGGCCGTCGCTCAAGATCAGGCCGACGCCGAACGGGGCCATCGCCTCGGCGAGAAATCCGTGCATCTTCGCCGCCATCATCCCCAGGCCGATGACGATCATGCCGACGCCCGTCAGCACTTCATTGCTTTGCATATAAGACTTGTTCAAGACAACGACCCTTTACAATGGATATCAGACTGTGTTATTATACAGCACATTTTACAGTTCGGCGAAAGACGCGCAAATCTTCAGGGGAATTTTATTCCCAGCCGAGCTTTGTCAGCACGGCCAGCAGCAGAGCGGCCAGGAGGCCGCCGACAAGCATGGATTGCCATAACGGATGTTTCATCGTCTTGTTCTCCCGGCGTCGCGCTCGCGCCGCACGGCCAGCAGCAGGCCGACGAACGCCGGCCACCAGAGGAAATCGTTGAACACGTTGACCCAGAGTGCGCTCGCGGGCAGATGGCCCAGCGCAATGTGAACGACCGCGCCCGCCGGGCCGAGCACTTTGCCCAACAGCCCCAGCAGGGCGAACGGCCAGAATCGCAGCGGGTCACGGGCGACGCACGCATAGCCGATGGCGTAGGTGCCGACGAACATCCCGACACACGAGGACAGAATGAGCGGCAGCGCCCCCGCCGCCGATTGCTGCGTCGGCGTCATCCCCATCCAGTCCAGCAGCAGTTGCGGGTGCAGACCGATCAGCGTTCCCCAGGCTGCGTTATAGGCCGCCGCCGACCAGAACCACACGCGGTACGCGCGCCAGGGATCGCGCTGAGTCGTCACTCGATGCCCAGGTCTTTCCAGATGCGGCTGACTTTCGCCTTCACGTCGAGCGGCATCGTCAGCACGTCCGGCCATTCGCGGGTGAAGCCCTCATCCGGCCACTTGCGGGTCGCGTCTACGCCCATTTTGGAGCCGAAGGCCATCAGGGGCGAGGCGTGGTCGAGTACGTCAATCGGGCCTTTGACGAACGTGATGTCCCGCTCCGGGTCAATGTTGGCGAACGCGCGCCAGACGACTTCGCCGGGGTTCTGCACGTCCACGTCTTCGTCCACCACGACAATGCATTTGGAGAACATCATCTGGCCCAACCCCCAGAGCGCGTGCATGACCTTGAAGGCGTGGCCCGGATAGCGCTTCTTGATGCGCACCAGCACCAGATTGTGAAACGCGCCTTCGGCGGGCAGGTGATAGTCAATCACCTCCGGCACGAACAGGCGCACCAGGGGCAAGAACAGGCGCTCGGTCGCCAGTCCCAGATACTTGTCCTCCATCGGCGGCGGCCCGACGATGGTGCAGGGATACACGGCGTTCCTTCGGTGCGTAATGGCGGTGATGTGGAACACGGGATAGTCGTCGGCCAGCGAATAATAGCCCGTGTGGTCCCCAAACGGGCCTTCGCGCCTACGTTCGCCTGCCGGGACGTAGCCCTCGATCACAAATTCGGCGTCGGCGGGAACTTCCATGTCAATGGTCTTGCATTTCACCAGTTCGACAGGCCGTTTGCGCAGGAAACCCGTGAAGACCATCTCATCAATCTCGTCGGGGAGCGGCGCGGTGGCGGCGTAGGTCATGGCCGGGTCGCCGCCCAGCACGACGGCGACGGGAATATCGCGCCCTTTGGCCTCGAAGTTGGCATAGTGGCGGCTGCCGACCTTGTGCCGCTGCCAGTGCATCCCCGTCTCGCGCGGCCCCTGCTTCTGGATGCGGTACATCCCGACGTTGCGCTTGCCGGTGCCTTCGTCTTTGGTGAAGACCAGCGGCAGGGTGATGTACGGCCCGCCGTCGTCCGGCCAGCAGGTGAGGACGGGCAGGTCGTCGAGCGTGGCGGCCTCGCCAGTTTTGACCACTTCCTGGCACGGCGCGACGACGGGGGAGATCAGCCGGGGCGAGATCTTGCCCAGCGCCGCCAGCTGCGGCAGCATCTGCATTTTGCCGAGCAGCCCCGGCGGCATTTCCGACGGGATTCTTGTCAGGGCCGTGATCTCCCCGGCAATGTCTTCCAGATCGTCCACGCCCAATGCCCACGAAATGCGCCGCCGCGACCCCATCAGATTGATGGCGAGCGGGAACTTCGACCCCTGGACGTTCTCGAACAGCAGAGCCGGGCCGCCGTCCGGCATCTTCATCACCCGGTCGGCAATTTCAGTGATCTCCAATTTCGGGCTGACCGGCGTTTTGATGCGCCGCAGTTCGCCCGCCTTGTCCAGCCGCCCGATAAATTCTCCCAGGGATTGGTACGCCACCGTGACCGTCCGTTTCTAAGCCACGACTCCGTGCGTTTTTTCACAAAGTCTGTTTTCGAGTATACCGTGACGGGGCGAGGTTGTCAAGGCGTCCGACGTGCGGCGAACGGGTATAATGGCCGCATGAAATGTTACTCGGTGTCTATTCAGACAAGGCGGGCCTGTGCCGACGGCTTCACTCTGATCGAGCTGCTCGTCGTGATCGCCATTATCGCGATTCTCGCCGCGATCCTTTTCCCGACTTTTGCGAAAGCACGGGAGAAAGCGCGCCAAATCGCTTGCGTCAGCAACACAAAGCAGTTGTGCCTAGCCTTTCTTCAATACACGCAGGATTATGATGAAGCCCTGCCCAAGTCGGGACAGAACGGCACGACGGCGGCCTGCGCGGGGACGCCGGACGGGAGCAGGGTGCTGCCTGAAGCCATCAATACGACCGTCTCGACGGCCTGTTCTGCGGGGCAACTTCCTGTCCCCAACGGCGCGCTTTACACGTATGTGAAAAACACTCAGGTGTATAAATGCCCCTCGGACCCGCTGGCGGATCAAACAACGCTCAGTTACAGCATGAACGCCAACCTGAGCGGCGTCACCAACGCGGCTGTCCAGGCACCCGCCGGATGCGTTTTGCTGGTGGACGAAAGCCAGTCGCTCAACAACGGCAATTTTTTGCCTCCCACGACGGACAGCGCGGCAGGCAGTGCGAATTATAATGACGTCCCCACGACCCGCCATACGGAAGGCGGAGTCTTTGCCTTTGACGATGGACACGCCAAATGGTTTCGCCCGGAACGCCTCAGAACGGCAAACTTCGACCCGGCGGCCAACCCTTAAGCGCAATCTGTCAAACCCCGCATTCCGGTCAGTGAGACGCCCGGCCCCGTGCGCCGAAGATAAAGAGCGTAGGTGCTTGCGGACACAGACCTACTGGGAATGCGAAGGGTTCTTCCCGCCGAATGACCCCCTTCGCAAAGACCATGCTCAGGCCGCCAGGCCTTCTGTGTCCGCGCAAACTCGGAAGTCCCTGCTCGGACAACGGCGTGTCGGGCGGGCTTCCGAAATCAACGCAAGCGGCAAGGAGAAGCGCAGCATGGTCTTTGAAATGCCCTGCCCGGATAAACAGTTCGTCTTCGTCGCCAGCACGCTGGAAGATGAAACGCAGGCGGATACGGAAATCACGTCCTGGGCGGATTCACACGGATACCGGACGCCGAAACTCGATCAAGTCTATACGGTCTACACTAACGTGTCGCCCGTCCGCGAGTGGCGTCTGCTGGAGCGGGCGCGTTCGATCAGTCACTGACGCGCGCTGCTTTTTCATCGCCAAAGCCGCTTCAGGCAGGAATCGTCCCCAACAGTGTCGCAACGTCCGCCGTGGATTCACGGCTCACAGAACTCCTCCATCGAGGCGCCAACGATGCCTGGCATCTTGCCCTTTCCCCGGAACAACTCGCCTTGTTCGACCGCTACGCCGATCTGATCGTCGAATGGAACGCGACTCGCTTGAACCTGACCCGGCTCACGTCGCCTTCCGAGATCGCCGTCAAGCACTTCCTCGACTCCCTTGCGCCGCTTGCCGTTCTGACCCCGCCCCACGAGGCCGCCGTGATTGATGTCGGCACGGGGGCCGGCCTGCCGGGGCTGGCCTGGAAGATCGCTCGTCCCGACCTGCGCGTGACCCTCCTCGACTCCACCGCCAAAAAACTCGCCTTCTGCCGGGCCGTCGCGGACGATTTAGGGATGACAAACGTGCAGACCGTTCATGCGCGGGCGGAAGACGCGGGCCGTCGCCCGGAACTGTCCGGCGCGTTTGATGTCGCCGTCGCCCGCGCCGTCGCGCCGCTGGAACGGCTGCTGCCCTGGATGACCCCCTTCCTGCGCCCCGGCGGCCTGCTGGTCGCCCTCAAAGGCGCGAACGTGGAGGAAGAGCTTCCTGCTGCCCGACCGGTCGCCCGGCGACTCGGACTGATACTTGCCCCGCCAGTCTCCCTCGGCCTGCCGGAAACAGACGAACCCATTCTTCGCCAAATCGTCACCGCAACGCGCCAAACGTGATGTATAATGGAAGTGACACCACAAAACGTAGAAAGAACTACTTATGTCGTCGCTTTGTTCTGCTCGTCATCGGCTTTCACTCGCCGGTCTGCTGCTGTGCCTGCTGGGCGGCTTCTTTACTGCCCGCGTCCAAGCGCAAACCTATTCCCTCACCGACATCAAGCAGGCAGGCGGCAATGAATTCTACGAAAGCGAGTCGTACTGTCTCGGCCAGGACGGCACCATCGGCGGCTTGACCGGCAGCGGCGTCTATTACGGCTACCTGTGGCGCGGGGGCCGGGTGCAACTGCCCAATCTGCCCAATCTGACCGGCTTCAGTTACGCCTACGGCGTCAGCAAGAACGGCACGACGGTCGGCAGCTGCGCCGATTCCAGCGCCGTGACGCCTTACGCCGCCATCTGGAAGGGCGGCCCGCCCTCGACTCCGACGGCCTTGCAGGGCAGTCAGTCGGAAGCGCTCGCCATTAACGACAGCGATCTCATCGTCGGATATTATTATTCGCCCACCACATCCAACTGCCAGGCCTTCTCGTATGACACGGCGCTGCACCCGCTGCCCGACCTGCCCAACACGTCCGAGTTCCACACCAGCAAAGCCGACGCCGTCAACAACGTCGGCGAAATCGCCGGGCAAAGCGATTACAACACCCCCGACAACCCCCACGCCGTCTTGTGGAAGGACGGCCAGGTGTACGATCTGGGGACGCTCGGCGGTGCCACCAGCGTCGCCTACGGCATCAACGACGCCGGTCAGATCGTCGGGCAGGCCGACACCGGCAAAACTGACCAGTACGGCAACCCACTGCACCATGCGTTCCTGTGGACACCGACGGCCGTCAACGGCACGTCGGGCAAGATGCAGGACCTGGGCGCGCTTTCCGGCGGCCTCAACTCCTTGGCTACGGACATCAACAACTGTCGGCAGGTTGTCGGCAGTTCCGACTGCGCGGCGGACGAGGCGCACAGTTATAACGGCAGTTCGGCGTTTCTGTGGGACTCGACGCACAAGATGCGCGACCTGCTGACGCTGACGGGCCGCGTCAACCTGGAAATCCCCGCGTTCGCCTGGTATTTTCGTAACGCCGTCGCCATCAACGACAGCGGGCAGATCGCCGCCGACATCACGGAAGAATACACCGACGGCAACAATTCGGCGGAGGCCTATCACGGCTGCCTGTTGTCACCCGATCACGTGTGGGCCGCCCCCGGCGCTCCGACGAGCCTTGCGGCGGCGCAGACCGCCGGGCCGGTCTCCATCAAGAACGGCGCGGAATTGACGCTGACCTGGCAGCTCACCGACACCCTGGGTACGTCGGTCTTAGTGGAGCGCAAGACGGGTTCGGGCGCGTTTGCGCAGATCACGTCCCTGCCGGTCGGCAGCACCTTTTACAACGACACGGGCCTGCCGTACAGCACGGCCTATTCTTACCGTGTCCGTACCGTGGACGCCAACGGCTACTCGCCGTATTCCAACACGGCGACGGCGACCACTGCCGCCACGCCCGCCGTGCCGACGGCGTTATCGTTCAGCCCCAGCACGGTCTCCAGCAACGGCATGAGTACCGCCACCGTGACACTGTCCAAAGCGGCCCCGACCGGCGGCCTGACCGTCGCTTTCACGGAAAACGGCGCGGACGCCGGAACGGGGACCGTCCCCGCCGGACAGACCAGCACCAAAATCACTTACTACGCCGCCGCCGTGACGGCTTCGACGAATTACACGGTCGCCGTTTCCGCGAACGGCGGCAGCGCGTCGGCGACGCTGACGGTCAAGCCGACGACCGTGAAACTTGCCGGCCTGTCCTTCAATCCCAACCCCGTGAAGGGCGGCGGCAGCACGACCGGCACGGTCACGTTGTCCGCGCCCGCGCCGACCGGTGGGGCCGTCGTGACCATTACCAACAACGGCACGGTGCTGTATCAAATGACCATTCCCGCCGGTCAAGCCTCGGCCACTTACGCGCAGCCGACCGGGGCCGTCACCGCCCAGACTTCTTATCCGTTTCAGGCCGCGTACAACAACTCGACGGCGAGCGCCACGCTGGTCGTGAATCCTTAAAGGCAGGAGACCGTTGCGCAATGAGTACGCCGCCGAATGACCCCTCTGACACGCCCTGGCCGCCGCCGCCCGCCGCGCCGGGACAGCCGCCGCCGGCCTATTGTCGCGCTCCACAATCCGACAATACGCTCGGCGGGCTGATTCCGACCCGCAATTCGTCAGCGTTAATCGCGTATTATTTAGGCGTCTTCTCGATCATCCCCTGCCTGGGCATCGTGCTGGGGATCGCGGGGTTCGTGCTGGGGCTGAAGGGACTAGCGTTTGCGAAGCAGCACCCGGAAGCGAAAGGGGCGACACACGCCTGGGTCGGCATCATCGCCGGCGGGCTGTTCGGCTTCGGCTATCTGATCGCGCTGATCGTTCTGGTCGTTGTCGCCGCCCTGGATAGGTCCCGCTGATGCTGTCATGCCTCGCCCGCGATCTTCCGCGCGATGTTTGTCCCGGACAGGGCGCACAGCGGCAGGCCGCCGCCTGGGTGGGTGCTGCCGCCGACAAAGTACAGCCCGCGCACGTCCGGCGAGACCTGCGGCGGGCGCAGGAACGCCTGCCGCGCCCCGTTGGAGGACAGCCCGTAGATCGCGCCCCGGTACGCTCCATAACGCTGATGTAAATCAAGCGGCGTCCACATCTGCTCGACCAGGATATTTTCGCGAAGTCCCGTCAGTCCCATCCGCTCCAACTTCGTCAGTACCATGTCGCGATAACTCATCGCTTCTGTGTGCCAGTCAAAGCCGCCGGGGGTGAGGGAAAGCGCGGGCGGGTTGGTCATCACGAACAGATTGGAGCAGCCCGGCGGCGCTTTCGCGGGGTCCGTGACCGACTGGCAGGCGACGCCGATGGTCGGGTCTTCCGCAGGCCGCCGGTAGTCAAAGATGTCTGCGAACTCCGCGTTCCCGTTTTGGGCCAAAAACGAGTTGTGGTGCGCGAGATGTGGGTACGTGCCGCGCACGCCGAGCAGCAGCAGGAACGCGGACGTGCTTGGCTCGATCTTCTCAATGCGTTGGTCGGTCCAGCGCTGCCGCGCCGGAGCCGGAACCAGCGTTTGCAGGGCCTGCAGGCAGTCGGCATTGCAGACGACGGCATCGGCCCACAGTCGTTCCCCGGCCTGCGTCGCCACGCCCTGCGCCCGCCCGCCTTTGACCAGCACCTCCGCCCCGGATGTCTCCGTGCGTATCTGTACGCCGCACTCTTCGGCCACGGTTTTCAGTGCTTCAGCCAGACGATAGAGGCCGCCCCGCACGTAGTATGTCCCCTGCCGCCACTGCACGTCGGCCACCGTGGCGAAGATGCCGCTTGACCGGGCCGGGTGCGAGCCGCTGTACAGGGCGTACAGTTCAAGCACCTGACGCAGCCTGGGGTCGGTGAAGTGTTCCCGCACCACGTCCCGCAGAGACCGCCAGGGCTTCAACGCCAGGAACGCGCCTAACTGCCCCCACTGTTCAAGGCTAGGGATGCGCCGGACGCTCGCCCCGAAGTCTTGCCGGAGAAACGGCTCCGTCGTCGCCTCCGAGACCCGCCGCGCATACGCAAGGAACCGTCGGAACCCGGCTTCTTCGCCCGGCGCGAACTGCCCAATCGCGGCGGCGGCCTCGTCCACGTCCGCCGGCGCGTCGAACACGTCCCCGCCCGGAAAATGGTAGCGACAGACCGTGTCCAGCGGCGCCATCTCTAAGAACTCGTCCAAACGCCGCCCCGCCGACGCGAACACCTCGTCCAACGCCCAGCGCATCGTCAGCACATGAGGCCCCGTGTCGAACGTGAAGCCGTCCTGCGCCCAGATGTTGAGTTTCCCGCCCACCCGCGCGTTCTGTTCCAGCACCGTCACCCGCGCCCCGCGCGCCGCCAGCCCAATCGCCGCCGCCAGCCCGCCCATGCCCGCCCCGATCACAATCACGTCCATACACGAGAGTTTACCCGATGCCTCTTACAGCGCCGTTCAACAGCCCCGTTCACAAAACAAGACCCATTGGCTGCCCGCTCGCGCACTCTGTTTTTGCAAAACGCTTGATTTTACGCCCGAATTCTTTTATAATAGACAGTCCACTGTCCGCGTGTGGGCAAACGCCCGAAAAGGACACCCTATGTACGAAGAGTTTTACGGACTGAAGGAGACGCCGTTCTCCGTCCAGCCCGACCCGCGCTACGCTTACCCAAGCGCCGAACACAAGATCGCCGTCGCCAAGATGCGCTACGCCGCCGACGGCAAGCGCGGCCTCGCCGTGCTGACCGGACCCGTGGGGGCGGGCAAGACGACTATCGCGAATCGCCTGCAGATGACCTGGGACGAGGACCCGACAAAAACCGTCGCCTTCCTGCCCGGCGCGGTCGTGCGGACGCCAGGCCAGTTCCTGCGGCTGATTCTGGAAAGCTTCGGCATCCCGTCCAAGCGCACCGAGGCCCAGAATAGGGGCGTCTTCGAGCGCTTCCTGCTCGACGAGTTCGCCGCCGGGCGTCACCCGATTCTGCTGCTCGACGAGGGCCAGAACCTCGCGCCGCGCGTCATTGACGCCATCAGCGACCTGACCAACTTCCAGACCGCCAGCACGAAACTCTTGACCGTCGTCATGCTCGCCCAGGACAACCTTCCGAAAAAACTCGAACGGCACGACGCTTTCCGTTCGCGCATCGCCGTCGTCGGCCACCTGGACCCGCTCACGCTCGACGAGATGCGCGAGATGATCGGCTACCGTCTGCAGACCGCCGGCGGCGGGCCGGTTGACGAGTACTTCGACGACGACGCCCTCGCCGACTGCCATGTGATCACCAAAGGCGTCCCGCGCGACATCTGTGTGCTGTGCGACGCCCTGTTCGTCAACGGCTACGTCCGCGACCAGCGCAAGATGACGACGGCCCTCGTCCAGCGCACCCTGTCCGAGATGAGCCGCGAAAAGAAATGGCCCGTCCAACTGAAAGACGGCCGCAAATAACCCGCCTCTGAGGAGACCCCATGACCACCCTCGCCGAACTGCGACAGGCCAGCCTGAAAGAGCAGAAGCAGAAAGAGCAGAA
>CAZZVX010000069.1:0-15764 GCA_964657535.1 Armatimonadota bacterium
GGGAACCGTCGGCGAAACCGTACTCCACGACGGCTTCGGCGAACACCGGCCCTGCCGCCGTCAGCCGCGAGCGGACGGAGACGACCGGCTGCGTGGCCGCCCACTCGCCCCGCCCGCGCCGCCCGCCCTGCGGCCCCATTATCCAGGACAGCGGCGCCGGGAGGCCCGTCAGGCCGTTCGGGTCAGAGCGGTCTACTTGGGGGACGGCCACGGTCAGGAACTGTGAAGAAAGCCGGTACTCGTCTCCCGTGACCTCGGCGCGAACATCACTCACGGGTGGTTCAGCATTTCCGTCCGGCCGGTATCGTCTCCGGGTGTAGGCCGGCAGGTCCGCAAGCAGCCACAGACGCCCGTCGGCGCTGACCTGGCCCGGCACGAGTCTTCCCGTCGTCAGGTCGCGCACCGCGATTGCCGCGCCGGGCGCGAGTCCTGCCGTCATGGGGTGGGCGAACGAGACCGGATGGGCGGTCCAGTCATGCCCCAGATGTTCGGTGAGGGTCATGACATCGCTTTCCGCCGCGCCCCGACGGCCCACCCTCCTTGCTGCGCGGCCAGGAACGCCTCCACGCACGCGGGGTCCCACTGCGTCCCCGCTCCTTCGGCCAGGAGAGAAAGCGCTTTTTCTTGAACCATGCCCTTACGGTAAGGGCGGTCGGTGGTCATGGCGCTGAACGCATCCGCGACCGCCATCAGGCGGGCGATGAGGGGCGTCTCCGCGCCGACCAGCCCGAAGGGATAGCCGCCGCCGTCCCAGCGCTCGTGGTGGTGCCGCACGGCGTCCAGCGTCCCCTCCAGCCCAGGCACGGCGTTCACCATGATCGCGCCCATCTGCGGGTGCTGCTTCACGGCCTCGAACTCTTCGTCCGTCAGCCTGCCCGGCTTACGCAGGATCGCGTCCGGGATGCCGATCTTGCCGACATCGTGGAGCAGGGCGGCGACGGCGACCGTGTCCCTGGCGTCGCTCTCCATGCCGATCTGCCGCGCGATGGTCAGGCTGTATTCCATCACGTCCTCGGAGTGCCTGCGCGTGTAACGGTCCTTGTTGTCCACCGCCGTCACCAGGGCGTCCAGCATCGAGAACCCGGACAGGGAGCGCCCCGCATGGGCGCGGACGCGGTCCGCCGCCGTCTCCACTTCCCCGCCTGTCTTAGCCCTGTGCAGCCGCTCTTCGGCCCGGCGCAGAGTCTCGGAGCGGGCCGCGTCACCCTTCGCCTCGCCCTGGGGCAGCAGGGCCGCGCCCACGGAAACCGTGATGGGGACGGACGTCGCTTCCCCCAGGGGCTGGTAGGAGAGGCCGGCCAGACCCGCCCTCAGACGCGCCTCGACCTCGGCGGGCGTCGCCGTCCGGCCTGCGTCCGTCAGCAGTACCGTAAATTCGTCGCCGCCGAAGCGGGCCACCGCGTCTGCCGAACCGCACACCTTCCGCAGCCGCGCCGCCACCTGCCGCAGCACCGCGTCCCCGACGGCGTGGCCGTAGGCGTCGTTGAAAAAACGGAAGTCGTCCACGTCCAGAAGCGCCACCGCCGCCGTGTGGGTCCTGTGTTCGGAACGCGCCGCCTCCTCCGCCAGACGTGTCTGGAACGCGCGGTAGTTGAGCAGTCCCGTCAAGGGGTCGGTCGTCGCCAGCGCCGCGAGTTCCGCGTTGGCCGACTGGAGCTGGGCCTTCTGGACTTCCAGCACGAGGTTGGCGTCCCGGACCTGCTGTTCCCGCTCCATCCGCTCGGTGATGTCCAGCACCGTACCCGCCACCCGAACGACTTTGCCTTCTTCGTCCGTGATGGGGTGTCCGACGAGGTGGCAGCAGCGGGGCGTCCCGCTGGGCAGGAGCAGGCGCAGGTCGCACTGGTACGGCTCGCCGGTATCCAGCGCCCGCGCGAACAGGCGGTCGCGCTCGGCCCGGTCGGCGGGGTAGTAGCGCGCCTGGACCGCCTCGTAGGTCGGTTCGCCTTGGGCTGGGTCAAACTCCATCAGGCGGAACACCTCCGTGGACCAGGTGAAACGCCGCTCCGACACGTCCAGGCCCCAGTCGCCGATCCTGCCGATCCGCTGCGCCTCGACCAGACGCGCTTCCTTCTGGCGGAGCGCCGCTTCAGCCTCTTTCAGTGCCGTGATGTCATGCTGGACGCCGACGAAGTGTGTGAGCGCGCCCGCCGCATCCCGGATGGGCGCCACGGTCAGCTCGTTCCAGAACGCCGAGCCGTCCTTCCGAAAATTGAGCAGGGTGACGCGGCAGGCGCGTCCCGCGTCCAGGCACCGTTTAATCTCACGCCTGGCTGCGGGATCGGTGGCCGCGCCTTGCAGAAAGCGGCAGTTGCCTCCAAGCACCTCGTGTTCGTCATAGCCCGTCAGCGCCAGGAAGGCGGGGTTGACGTAGGTGAGCGGCAGGTCGTGCCGGCGCGCGTCGGCGATGGCGATGCCCTCCGTCGCACTCGCCACGGCCCCTCCAAGAAGGCGCAGGGCGTTCTCCGCCTGCTCCCGCCCGGCGACCAACTGCTCCTGCGCGGCCACACGCCGCGTGAGTTCAAGCTGATTCGTGACCTGGCGCGCGAGCGTGCGCAGGGCATTCTCCTGCTCCGGTGTGAGGCTCCTCGGGGCGCGGTCAATGACGCACAGGGAGCCGAGGGCGTAGCCGCCCTCGGTGATCAGGGGGGCGCCTGCGTAGAAGCGGACGTGGGGACTGCCCGTGACGAGTGGATTGTCGGCGAACCGCACGTCCTGTGTCGTGTCCGGGACGACCATCAAATCACGCTGAAGGATGGTGTAGGCGCAGAAGGCCATGCTGCGCGGGGTCTCGGCGGCGGGGAAGCCCAGGATGGACTTGAACCACTGGCGCTCGGCGTCAACGAGGCCGACGGCGGCGATTGGGGTGCCGCAGATGAAGGCCGCGAGGCGCACGATGTCGTCGTAGGCGTCTTCCGCGAGGGTGTCCAGTACCTGGTACTCGCGCAGGGCGGCGAGCCTTGCGTCTTCATCGTCGGGCAGAGGAGCGACCATCATCGAGTCCTGTCTGCCGAAGCGGCTGACTGTCTTGCGGCAAGTGGCGGCGCTCGGCGGGGACGCAAAACAGGCCTGGTCCTGAAGGAGCGGGCTTGGAAACATTGTACCCCGCTCCCCCGGACAACAAACGACCAGCCACCGATCTGTCATGTCGGCTGAATGGGGACGTCGAGTCGGCGCAGCATCTTGCACAGCGTAAACAGCGGGAGACCGACGACGTTGAAATAGTCGCCGTGAATGCACGGGATGAATGTCACGGCGCGTCCCTGGATGCCGTAGGCGCCGGCTTTGTCGAGCGGCTCGCCGGTCTGGACGTAGGCGGCGATGGTCTCGTCGCTCAGGTCGTCGAAGGTCACGTCGGTCACGGCGCAGTCCGTGGCGCGCTGTGTGATCTGACCGTCCTGGACGGCGAGGACGGAGACGCCGGTATAGACTTGATGGGTTTGGCCGCTGAGGCGGCGCAGCATCCGGCGGGCGTCAGCGGGGTCGGTCGGCTTGTTGAGGTAGTCGCCGTCGAGAATCACGGTCGTGTCGGCGCCGATGACGACGGCGGGGCCGTCGATCCGTGCGGCGACGGCGGCGGCCTTGCTTTCCGCGAGGCGCATCACCCATTCAGCGGGAGTCAGGCCGACCGTAGGGATGCTGTCCTCGTCGAACGCGCTGACGATCACCTCGAACGTCAGGCCGAGCATCCCCAGCAGTTCCCGGCGGCGGGGCGAGCCGGAGGCAAGAATCAGTCGAGGAGTCATACGGCTTCTCCGGCCTGTCTTTTGCCGACGCGCCGCTCGGTCCCGGCGCGGAGCCGTCCGATGTTCGAGCGGTGGGTGAAGACCACGAACACGGCGGCGAGGACGGCGAACGCTCCATACGGCCACGCCCGGCCATTGAACTGCCAGATCAGGAACGAGCCGAGCGCCGTGGCGATCATCGAGGCGACGGAGATGTAGCGGGTGAGCGCCAGCAGCAGGCTCCAGGCAGCGAAGGCGATGAGGGCCGCCTCCCAGGAGAGGCCGAAGGCAACGCCGAGACTGGTGGCGACGCCTTTGCCGCCCTTGAACTTCAGGAAAGGGCTGAAGTTGTGGCCCAGAATGGCCGCCAGTCCGGCGGCGACGGGCAGCCAGATGGGGCCGTTCAGGTGCCGATGCGCGGCGAGCGTCGGGAGCAGGCCCTTCGCCACGTCGAGCAGGAAAACCAGGACGCCCCAGGCGGGGCCGAGGATGCGCCAGACGTTGGACGCGCCGATGTTGCCGCTGCCGTAGTCGCGGATGTCTATGCCGCGCACGAGCTTGCCGATAGCCAGCCCTATGGGCAAGGAACCGAACAAATAGGCGGCGAGGAGCAGCAGGCCAGGTGTCATGCCGTTATGATACCCCGCTTACGGTGAATTCAGGGGCAATATCAGCGTCTGCGGCGTCCAAGTCGGCCCGGCGCAGCGGGGGCCGTCCGGCGTCCAGAGCAGGGGGTCAATGCGCATCTGCCGCTTCGTGTGAGCGAGGTCCCAGGCGTGGTAGACGATAAACGGCGTCCGGTCGTCCGGGCCGAGGATGACCGAGTTGTGGCCGGGGCCGATGACGTGATCCGGTACGCCGCGCAGCACGCGCGGGCCGGGCGAGACGCCGTCGTCGGCTTCGGTGTACGGCCCTAAGACGCTGTCGGCGACGGCGAAGCCGACGCCGTAATCGGCGGTCGTGAAAGCCGCGCCGCTGTAGAGGCAGTAGTAGCGCCCGTCGTGGAACAGGATACTCGCGCCTTCGACCGTGTGCCACTGCTCCCAGGTCTGCCCGTAGAGGGCGCGATTGCGCCCGGAAATCTGCCAGTCCGAGGATGGACGCAGGGCCGTCGTGACCGGTCCGGCAGCGCTCGCCATGTCTTCGGCCAGCGGGACGACGGCCAGGGCGGTGCCGACGCGGGCATCGAAGAAGTCTTTGGCGAAGAACAGATACCAGCGGCCGTCGGCCGGGTCGCGGAAGGGGTGAGCGTCGATGGTAAAGCCTTCGCCGGGCAGCAGGACCTGCCCGGAGTCTGCGAAAGGGCCTTCAGGACGGTCGGCCACGGCGACGCGCAGGCGATGAGTCTCGTCGCCCGCGCCGGGGCCTGCCGCCGAGTAGTATAGGTAGAAGCGTCCGTCGCGCTCGGCGACTTCGGGCGCCCAGTAGGCGACCGTGTCGTCGGACGTGAGCGCCTGGAGCGCGCCGCCGACCCACTCCCAGTGCGCCAGGTCGGTTGAGCGCAGTACGGGGAACACGCGCCCATCGGCCTGCCGCGCGCAGGGGTCCGCGCTGGTGCCGTAGGCGTAGTAGTGGCCGCCGGATTTGAGGACGAACGGGTCGGCGCAGCCGCCGTCCCAGACCGGGTTTGTGTAGCGAAGCATCATGGCGACTATTTAACGGCGAGGGGCATTTCCAGGGCGAACTTGGAGACTTTGACGTGGGACGGAATCTCGATGGGGTACTTGCCGTCGAAACAGGCGCGGCAGAAGTTGTCTTTGGGGACGCCGATGGCGCGGGTGACGCCGTTGAGACTGAGGTAGCCCAGGCTGGTCGCGCCGATCATCTCGCGAATCTGCTCGACCGAGTGGTGAGCAGCGACCAAGTCGTCTTGATTCGCCATGTCAATGCCGTAGAAGCAGGGGTAGCGAACGGGGGGGGCGGTGATGCGGACGTGGACCTCGGCGGCCCCGGCGTCGAACAGGCGCTTGACGACCTGGCCGGTCGTGGTGCCGCGCACGATGCTGTCGTCCACCATGACGACGCGCTTGCCGGCGAGGGCCTCCTTGATGGGCATAAGCTTCATGCGGACGCCCGCCGCGCGCATCCGCTGGTCGGGCTGGATGAACGTCCGCCCGATGTAGCGGTTCTTCACGACGCCTTCGCCGTAGGGGATGCCCGACGCTTCGGCGAAGCCGATGGCGGCGGGGGTGGCGGCATCGGGGATGGGCATGACCATGTGGGCGCCCTCGACGGGGTGTTCGCGGAACAGTTCCTGGCCCATGCGGCGACGGGCGTCGTGCAGGCCGCGCCCGTACATGGAGCTGTCCGGGCGGGCGAAGTAGATGAACTCGAACAGGCAGGTGGCGTGGCGGGCCATCGGCACGGCCTGGCGTTCTTCGATGCCGTGACGGTTGAGAATGATCATCTCGCCCGGCTCGACCTCGCGGACGTACTGCGCGCCGACGGTGTTGAGGGCGCAGGTCTCGGACGCCAGGACGTAGTGCTTCTGGTCCAGGAGTCCCAGGCAGAGCGGGCGGACGCCGTAGGGGTCGCGGATGCCGATGAGCGTGTCTTCGGTCAGAATGACGACGGAGTAGGCGCCGCGCAGCCGGGACATGGTGTGGGCGACGGCGTCCGGCAGGGTCTTGTCCTGCTGGGTGGCGATCATGCGGGCGATGACTTCGCTGTCGTTGGTGCCGTCGAAGACGATGCCCTCGGCCTCCATCTCGGCGCGCAGTTCTTCGGTGTTGATGAGGTTGCCGTTGTGGGCGACGGCGACGGTGCCGTCGCCCCAGGCGCAGTGCAAGGGCTGGGCGTTGCGCAGGACGCTGGAGCCGGTGGTGGAGTAGCGGGTGTGGCCGATGGCGATGTTGCCCTGGAGCTGGTCCATCGTCCGCTCGTCGAAGATCTGGGTGACAAGACCCATCTCCTTGTACCACTTGACGTTGTAGCCGTCGGAGACGGCGATGCCCGCCGACTCCTGGCCCCGGTGTTGGAGGGCGAACAGGCCGAAATAGGTCAGTCGGGCGACGTCCTCGCCGGGGGCGTGGATGCCGAAGACACCACACTCTTCGCTGGGCGCTTCGTCGGGTTCCCAAAGCCGCATCGCGTCGGGTTGTACTTCTTGGTCGAACATCAGGGCTTCAGTATACCCTAACTGGAGCGGGAAGTGACTGCCGGACCCACCTCCTTGTTCGCTTCGCTCACAGGGTCCTCCCAAAATGGGAGGATTTGGAGTAGGAACCTGACGCGAGCCTTCCTAATCCTCCCGCTTCGGGAGGACCCCAGCGAAGCGGGGAGGTGGGTCACTTCCCGCCCATTGCGCGTGGAATGGCACCTTCGTAGGCATCTCGCAATTTAGCGATAGCAACGCTGACCTCGCCGCTATCATGGTCGCGGTCAAAATTGTGTTCCGGTCCGCCTATCGTGAGAGCGTCACTGCCGACAGGACTCAGAAAAAGGTAAGGCACTTGATGGGCTTTAAGGAGCCGCTTAACCGATTCTTCCTGCTCAGGCGCCATACTCACAACAGCGGACGGCATACGCTCCCCGAAAAGTTCGCGCGCACTCAGCGTCGGTATGAATGCCATCGCTCCAATGCCGCCGACGATGGCGCATTCTGCAAGGGCGACGGCAAGACCGCCATCGGAGACATCATGGGCGGATTGCAGCAGGCCCTGTGAAATGGCGTCTCGTAGGAACGCTTGCAGGCGCTTTTCTGCTTCAATATCGAGGGCCGGGGGGGAACCAACTTCGCGTCCGTGGATGAGCGATAGGTACTCACTGCCACCGAGAGTCGGCTGCCCCTCGCCGACGAGATAGATGTGATCGCCTGCGTTCTTGAAGCCCTGAGTGACGCGCATGTCGGCATCGGCGAGGAGGCCGACCATGCCGACGGTGGGGGTGGGGAAGATGGCGCGTTCGGGAGTCTCGTTGTAGAAGGAGACGTTGCCGGAGATGACGGGGGTGCCGAAGGCTTCGCAGGCGTCGGCGAGGCCTTCCACGGCGCGGCGGAACTGCCAGAAATTGTCCGGCTTTTCGGGGTTGGCGAAATTGAGGCAGTCGGTGACGGCGAGCGGGGTCGCGCCGACGCAGGATAGGTTGCGTGCGGCCTCGGCGACGGCGATCATGGCGCCTTGATATGGATCCAAATAGCAGAAGCGCGGGTTGCAGTCGGTCGTGAGGGCGAGGGCCTTGTTGCCGCTGTCCCGGAGGCGGATCACCGCGGCGTCTGCGGCACCGGGCAGGACCGTCGTCTGCGTCTGCACCATCGAGTCGTACTGGTCGTACACCCATCGTTTGGAGGCGATGGACGGGGAAGCGAGCAGTTTCAAGAGGACTTCGCTGTAGTCGTCGGGTTCGGGCAGGTCGTCTAAATTGGCCGACTGGACTTCTTGGATGTAGGCGGGTTCGGTGGCTTCCAGAGAGTAGGTCGGGCAGTCGTCGGTGAGCGACTGGGCGGGGACGTCGGCGACGATTTCGCCGTTGTCGGTCAATACGACGCGGCCCGTGTCCGTCACCGTGCCGACGACGACGGCGTTGAGGCCCCATTTGTGGAAGACGGCGGCGACTTCGTCCTCGTGGCCCTTGTCAATAATCGCCAGCATCCGTTCCTGGGACTCGGACAGCATGATCTCGTAGGGCGTCATGCCCGTCTCGCGCTGGGGGACTTTCCGCACGTCCACGGTCATGCCCATGCCCGCTTTGGCGGCGGTCTCGCAGGTGGAGCAGGTCAGCCCCGCCGCGCCCATGTCCTGAATGCCGACGACATGGCCGGTCGCGAGGGCTTCCAGCGTCGCCTCGATCAGCAACTTTTCGGCGAAGGGGTCGCCCATCTGGACGTTGGGCCGCTTGCTTTCGGAGTCGGGGCCGAGTTCGACGCTGGCGAACGTCGCGCCGTGGATGCCGTCGCGCCCGGTGGCGGAGCCGACGTAGAGGACGGGGTTGCCGACGCCCTTCGCGCCCGCCGAGGCGATCCTGTCCATCGGGACGACGCCGACGGACATGGCGTTGACGAGCGGATTGCCGGTGTACGACGGGTGGAAGTAGATTTCCCCGCCGACGGTCGGGACGCCGACGCAGTTGCCGTAGTGGGCGATGCCGCTGACGACGCCATCAAACAGATACCGGGTGCGGGCGTCATCAAGCGGGCCGAAGCGCAGGGAGTTGAGGGAGGCGATGGGGCGGGCGCCCATGGTGAAGATGTCGCGCAGGATGCCGCCGACGCCGGTGGCCGCGCCCTGGAACGGCTCCACGGCGCTGGGGTGGTTGTGGGACTCCATCTTCATGACGACGCCGATGTTGCCGCCGATGTCCACCACGCCCGCGTTCTCGACTGCCCCGGTGTCCATGGCCTCTTTATACTTCTTGAACAGGCGCAGGACGGGCCGGGAGTATTTGTAGCCGCAGTGTTCGGACCACATGACGGCGTACATTCCGAGTTCGGTGATGGTAGGTGTCCGGCCCAGGGTGTCCAGGATTTTGGCGTACTCGCCGTCGTTCAGCCCCATCTCGCGGTAAACGGCGGGTGTGATAGCGGGCGGTTGCTGTTCATCCAGTGAGTTCGTTTTAGCACTTTTTTGCAGATCGGCGTTCATGCAGTATCCTTGGGGGAAGTCCGTTTTTGCAATTTTTCTGTTTCGCCGTCGGCGGCAGTTTTGCCCTGACGCGCAAAAGACAGCCTTAGTATACCTGATTGAGACAGGCTCCCGGACGGGTAATTGTCTGGTGGGCGGGCTGCAATTCGCTACGCCTTAGAAGCGAGAAACACTTATGACCACGACTGCGACAAAGTCAACTTCTGCGACGCCGAAGCCGCTGGGAACGCCGACGGATTTGCCAGCGGAAGGCGTCAAAGCCATCACGGAAGCCCTGAACAGGCTGATCGCCGATGCGTTTGCGCTGTACCTGAAGACCAAGAACTACCATTGGCATCTGGCGTCCAGTCACTTCCGCGATTATCATTTGCTCTTTGATGAGCATTCGGAGCAGATTTTCGCCACCACGGACCCACTAGCCGAGCGGGTGCGCAAGATCAGCGGCACGACCTTGCGCAGCATTGGTCACATTGCTAAACTGCAGCGGGTGCAGGACTCGGACGAGGAGTTTGTGGAGCCGTATGAGATGCTCAGGCGTCTGATGGAAGACAACAAAACGATGGCCGCGAATATGCGCGAGGCGCACGAAACGTGCGAAAAGTATAAAGACGTGGCGACCGCAAGCCTGCTGGAAGTTTACATTGACGAGACGGAACGCCGGACGTGGTTCTTGTACGAGGCGGCGCGCGGCGGCGAACACCACGCCCAATAGACTGGGCGGACGGCGGACTTAGGGGGAAGCGCGGACGACCCCGACCAGCAGGCACTGGTCGTCCCGCACACCCTGGCCCGCGTAGGCGTCCACGCCCGCCAGCAGGCCGTTTACAATCGCCCCGGCGCTTCCCCGCTCGCTTTGCCGGCGCAGCAGTTCGGCCACCCCGTCCCCCGTCAGCAGCGCCGTGCGCGTCGGCCCCGCTTCCGTCAGTCCGTCGGTGTAAAGCGCCAGCACGTCGCCGTCGTTGAGAGTGACGGCTTCTTCGGTGTAGGAGGCCCCGGTGATCGCCCCCAGGACAGGGCCTGTCGGCGGCAGCGGCTCGATCTCGCCGGAGTCGGCCCGGAGGATCAGCCCCGCGTCCTGTCCGCAGTTGACGTAAGTGAGCTGTTTTGCCTGCGCGTCGTAACGCCCGACGAACAGCGTCGTGAAGCCGTCGAGGAGGTCGTTGTCGGCAAGCGTGGCGTTGAGGCTGGTGATCGGACCGGCCAGCGTGCGCCCGTTGTAGAGCGCGAAGCGCAGCATATGCCTGACCATCGCCACCTGGCTGGCGGCGGCCAGTCCTTTCCCCGACAAGTCCCCGACCACGAGGTGTGTGACGTTTTTGTCATCGCTGAAGACATCGGAGAAGTCCCCGCCGACGCCCTGATCTTCCAGCGCGGCCCGGTAGTAGGCCGCCAGTTGCAGGCCGGGGACGGAGTCCGGAGTGGGGGGCTGGAGCGCCGCCTGGAGCTGCTCGGCGATCCGGTGTTCGCGCTCCGCGATCTCCCGCCGCGCCGCTTCGGTGCGCCGCCGCTCAGCGACCTCGGCTAGAGCCTCCTCGCGCGCCCGCCGCTCGGCGTCGTACAGCCGCGCCCGTTCGAGGGCGAGCGCGCACTGGCTCGCCAGGGTCCACAGGAACGTTTTCTGCTCCTCGTCCCGGCAGCGTTCGGGCGGGCAGATCAGGCCGATGCCGCCGATGCAGCGCTCGCCGATCAGGAGCGGCACGGCCACCAGCGCCCCGTCGCCGGCGACGGGGCGCACTCCCGCCATTTCCGGGTACGCGGCGTCGTGGGCTTCGTCCGAAGACAGCACCACCAGACGCCGCTCCCGCACGGCGTCCGCCAGGGGCAGCCGCGCGTCCGCCGGGAAGGAGCGCCAGAGGTCGGCCTCGGCGGGCGGCACGCCGACGATGCGCTCACAGTGGAACTGTCTGCCGTCCTCGGACAGCAGGGCCACCAGTCCCATGCCGGCCTGAAAAATGGGGAGGGCGGCCTGAATAATGACCTCGGCGACCTGCATTGTTGTGATCGCCTCGCCCAGCGCGGCGCTCAGAGAAAAGATCTGCTCGGACCGTTCCTGGGCTTGCCGCAGGGCAGTGATGTCGTGGACGGTTCCGAGGAGATTCTTGCAGTAGCCCTGGTCGTCGAAGAGCGGGACCACCCGTGCTTCGCCGGTACGTTCGCCCGAAGGATAGACCGATGTTTCCTGCCACTCCACTGGACGGCGCTCGAGGATCGCTTCGGCGTACTTGCCCAGGACGAGGGGGTGCGCCGGGGCGGGGATCACTTCCTGAATACGCCTGCCGATGATCTGCTCGGCGCGCAGGCCGGTGGCCGTCAGGAACGGCGGGTTGACAAACAGGAAGCGGTACGTTTCTTCGGGTCCCACTTCCAGAAGGAAGACGATGTCCTGCACGTTGTCCAGTATCAGCGACAGCCGTTGTTCACTCGCTTCTCGCTCCTGCGGGAGCGGGAGCGGTTCCGAGAGGACACTGAACTGACCGAGGGGTTCGGAGGAAGTCTCATCCGGCATGGTTTGCCATTTTCCGTTGCTGAGGGGGGAGCATTTTATTGTCTTAATTATACACCCACTCCTGAGCGTCCTCGAAGGGCCGCGCCAAAATAATGCCGCGCGATTTGTATGACAAGATGGGGGGAGGCAGGAAGCCGCCGAGACCTGTCGGGTTCAGAGGAACGAGAGTTGCGCCTTGACGAGCCGCCCCAGTTTCTCCACGCCTTCTTCGATCTGCGGCGACCAGAACGCCGCGTTCAGGCGGACACAGTTGCTGTAGCCCCGGCGGGCGGAGAACATCGGCCCCGGCGCGACGCTGACGCCCTGCGGCAGTGCGTCGTTGAAGAGCCGCAGCGCGTCCGCCCCCGGCGGCATCTCCACCCACAGCACGTAACCGCCCAGGGGCTGCGTCACCCGCGTCCCGTCGGGGAAAAAGTGGGCCACGGCCCGCGCCATCAGCGCCGTCTGCTGCGCGTGGGCGCGGCGGACGCGCCGCAGGTGGTGGTCGTAGCCGCCCCCTTCCAAAAAATCGGCGACGGCGAGCTGGGTCGGCAGGACCGTCCCCAGGTTCGCCACCATTTTTTGACATTCCACCTCGGCCTGCCAGCGCCCAGGCACGGCCCAGCCGACGCGGTAGCCCGGTGAAAGGGTCTTGGAGACCGACGAGCAGAGAAGCACATTGTCTGTTCTGTCCCATGACTTGGCCGCTTTGGGCCGTGTCGTGGCAAAGCCCAGTTCGCCGTACACGTCGTCTTCAATCAATGGAATATCGCGCTCGGCGAGCATTCCCACCAAGCGCCGCTTGGCGCCGTCGGGCATACAACTCCCGAGGGGGTTGCTGAAGCTGGGGATCACGACGCACGCGCTGACCGTGTTCAGGCCCAATGCGCGTTCCAGCGCGTCCAGGTCAATCCCGTCGCGCGGGCAGGTCGGGATTTCGAGCGCCTTCAGACCCTGCATCTCGATGGCCTGGAGGACGCCGTAGTAGATCGGGGACTCGATGGCGACCGTGTCGCCGGGCTTGCAGACGGCGCGCAGGCAGAGGCCGAGCGCTTCCTGCCCGCCCGCCGTCGTGACGATCTGGTTCGGGGCGACGGTACAGCCTGCCTGCACCAGACGGCGGGCGACCTGCACGCGCAACGCCTCGCATCCGGGCGAGGCGTCATAGACGTGGCCGCTCGCTCCCGCGCGCCGCGTCGCCCGCGCCAGCGCCCGGTTCAGTTTTTCGAGCGGCATCAGCGCAGGGTTGGGGATCGCCGCGCCGAGAGGCAGGAGAGCAGGATCACTGTTATGGCGCATCACCCGCATCGTCAGGTCTCGCGTGGTGACGGGCGTCGGGCCTGCCTCTGGGCGGGAAGTGGCAGGCAGGGCTGGCTGTTTGGCCGGCTTTGGAGTGGTCGGCGCGGCGCGGAGGACGTAATAGCCGGATTGCGGCCTGGCTTCGATGCATCCCTGGTCTTCCAGGCGACGGTAGGCGCCCATGACGGTGGAGACGCTGACCTGGAACCGCCGGCTGAGCTGTCGCACGGAGGGAATGCGCGACCCCGGCGAATAGGCCCCTGTTTCGATCAGCAGCGCGATGCGCGAGGCAACGTCCTGATAGAGCGGCTGACGCGGGTTTTCTCCGTCGCCTCGTTCCGGGGCGGCGTTCCCTAGTTCATGCGGGTGCATGGGCGCTTGTCCTTCCTCAGTGTCACTATACCTGTTTATGACGCGAGGCTGGTAGAAGCAATTCTTCTGCTTTCCCTGCGACACAGTTGGGGAATTTGGAAACTGTATCTATTGGAAACAGTGTCATCTACATCTATCACCGCGCCTGTCTTGCCAGTCATAATGGAGGCAGAGAAACACCATGCCTATTGAGGAAAGGACACCCTTTGATGAGACAGCTCCCGATTCTTCAGATTGACGCTTTCACAGACGAAGTTTTTCGCGGCAACCCCGCTGCCGTCGTGCCGCTCGATGCCTGGCTGACCGACGCTCAGATGCAGTCCATTGCATTGGAGAATAACCTGGCCGAGACCGCCTTTTTCGTCCTCCAGGGCGATGCCTATGGGCTGCGCTGGTTCACGCCGTCCCAGGAAGTGCCGCTCTGCGGTCACGCGACGCTCGCCTCGGCGTTCGTCGTTCTGAACATCTTGGAGGCGAACAAAGCGAGCGTCGCGTTCCACACCCTGAGCGGAACGCTGACGGTGCGGCGGGCGGGCGATCTGCTGGCGATGGATTTTCCCCGGCGTGAACTGACTGTGGTGGAAGCGCCGTCTCTGCTTTTGGACGGGCTGGGGGAGCGTCCGCGCGAAGTCTTCCGAGCCGACCCCGATCCGAACCTGTATGCCGTGTTTGACACGGAGGCGCAGGTGCGGACGATTGCGCCGGAGATGTCGGCGCTGGCGCGTCTGCATCCAAGTGGTGTGGCGGTCACAGCGCCCGGCACAGATGTTGATTTTGTCTCGCGCTATTTCGCGCCGAGTTACGGCATTCCCGAAGACCCGGTGACGGGTTCCACGCACTGCGCGCTCGTTCCGTACTGGGCGCAGCGCCTCGGAAAGACGACACTGCACGCCCGGCAGGTGTCCCCGCGCGGCGGCGACTTGTTCTGCGAAGACTGCGACGACGGGGTGACGATCTCAGGCCGGGCCGTCAAGTTCCTGGAAGGGCGTGTGTACCTGTGAGTTTTTCAGGCCTTGTGTGCCGAGTCTCCGGCTCCCGATTCGCGGGGCCGGAGTTTTTTTGTGTGGCACAAAAGCGGCCAGTGTAGGCGCCGAAAATTATTTTCAGCTCGGCTCGGTGGTAAGCTCCAAAGCAGGGTGATAGCGTGTTTACGGGCTATTTTCGTCGGGTATTGCTCCGTGACACAACATTCCGCCGCCGGATGCGGCGGCTGTTTTTGGAGGAGCAACACACAATGAATTCTGTCACCAACAATGTGACCGACTGGACAGGCTCGCTCTGGCACGGGCTGACGGCGGGGCTGGACCGCTTCATGGCAGGCATTCCTACCGTGCTGGGCGCGCTGCTGATTTTGGTGATCGGCTGGATCATTGCGGGTGCGCTGGCCGCCCTGGCGGTGAAGCTTTTCCGCGCCGTCCATCTGGACACGCTGGCGGACCATGCCAGGGTGAACGATTTTCTCGGACGCTCCGGGACGAAGATGAGGGCCAGTAATGTGCTGGGCGAGGTCATCAAGTGGGTGGTACGGCTGGTCTTTGTGGAGATGGCGACGGACCAGCTCGGCTTGACGCAGGTGACGACGATCATCAACCGCATCCTGGCGTACATTCCCAACATCCTGGTCGCCCTGCTGATTTTGGGCCTGGGCGCCTTTCTGGGAACGCTGCTGTCGGGCGTGGTGCGCGGCGCGGCGTCGGAAGCGGGGGCCAAAAACGCGGGTCTGCTGGCAAAATTGGCGTCGGGCGCGGTGATGGCCTTTGCCGTGATCGCCGCCGTGAACGAACTGGACATCGCGCCCATTGTGGTCAACACGTTATATATCGGCCTGGTCGCGGCGATTTCGCTGGCGCTGGGGTTGTCGTTCGGCCTGGGCGGGCGTGACACCGCCGCGCGGCTGACGGAGCAATGGGTCGGCCAGGTTCAGCAGAGCGCCACGCCCGCCGGCCGGAGCGCCGCGCCCGTCGCGCAGGCCGATCTGGTGGGAACGCAGTCCCGACACGCGGGGAGGGTGGGATGAAACGTACTGCTCGATCCCTGGCGGCGCTGTTTCTTGTCCTGGCGCTGATCCCATCGCTTGCGTTTGGGCAGCAGAAACCCGCCCCGAATACGCCGCCCAAAGCGCCTGTTCAGGGTTATACGCGAACGAATAAACACACAGGCCAATTGGAGCAGGTGCGGCCCCACAAGCGTCGCCTGCCGAAACCCAAGCCGGTTCAGGTGCAGACCTACACGCGCAACGGCAAGCCGGTCGCCGGACACGAGCGGCAGCCGCCCGCCAAACCCGCAGACAACGCCAAGCCGGCA
>CAZZVX010000070.1:0-15746 GCA_964657535.1 Armatimonadota bacterium
CAACGTCACCGTGCCGCTGAAGGAACTGGTCCTGCCGTTCCTGGACGAAGTGGACCCGGCGGCGGCCCGCGTCGGCTCCGTCAACACGGTCTGCCATCGGGACGGGAGACTGATTGGGTACTCGACGGACGGGCCGGGCTTCCTGCGGGCGCTGGAAGAGACAGGTGAAGCGTCGGAGGGGCGTCGCGTCCTGCTGCTGGGGGCGGGCGGTTCGGCCCGCGCGGTCGCCTTCGCCCTCGCCGGGCGGGGGTGCCGGGTGGCGATCAGCAACCGGACTCCGGCGCGCTCTCAGGAACTCGCGGACCGGGTGAATGTGTTTTATCCTCGGAGCGCGAGCGTCGTGGAGTGGGGGGCCGATCCCGGCCCCGTAGACCTGGTCGTGAACGCGACTTCGCTGGGGATGGCGCCCCACTCCGGCGCGATGCCGACGCTTGCGGCGGGGACGCTCCGCCCAGGCGTTCTGGTGTACGACCTGATTTACGCCCCCCCGGAGACCCGCCTGCTGCGCGCCGCGCGGGAGACGGGGTGCCGGACCGTGAACGGCGTCGGGATGCTGGTGCAGCAGGGCGCGCTGTCACTTTCCCTCTGGACCGGTCTGGCGCCCGAACGGATACCGACGGCGGTGATGGCGGATGCCGTCCGGGCGGGGCTGAGCGAGTTTGGGTGAGGAACGTCGCTCCCCAGGAAATCCGTATTGAGAGTAAAGAATCCTCTTGCGCTCTTGGGACGGATGTGATATAATATCGCCTGTGATGTAACCGGTCGGAGTGATGGAAGGCTTTTGCCGTCCCTGCTCCACCTTGACGGTCGCAGTCAGCGAGGAAACTGTCCCGGCCCCGTTCGCAGCGCACAGGTGTTGACTCTCGCCATTATTCTTTCATCCACTATTTTCGGTCACACTGTCAAGCGAGTCGGGTCGTTTTATTTTTCTTCAGAAGTTTCACTCTGGTTTGAGGCGGCTGCTTAAGGAGGCAGAAATCCGTTATGGTCATGCAGAAAAAGAGTCTGGGCGAAATCTTGGTCGAGAAAGGCGTTCTTTCTCAGGAGAAATTCCGTCAGGCCAAAGAGGTCCAGAAGAGTGCGCCGGGCGACCTGGGCAACATCATCGTGGACCTCCAATTCGCCTCCGAAAAGGAGGTCGCGCGGGCGCGCGCCGAGGAACTGGGCCTGCAGTTCGTGGACCTCGCGGGGCCGCAGTGGCGCGTCATAGACCCCGAAGCCACCAAAGTCGTTCCCGAACATATCGTCAAACGTTACAATCTCCTGCCGATCCGCAAGGACGGCAATAAACTTATGGTCGCCATCAGCGACGTCAAGACCAGTGCGACCGGCCTCGACGACGTCCGTCTCGTCTCCCGCTGCCAGATCACCCCGGTCCTCGCCACCAAGCCGGACATCGAAGACGCGACTCTCCGGGCCTACGGCGGCGCTGCCGCCCGCCCGGCGGCGCCGCCCCCGAACGGCACAAACGGGCGCGCGCCGCTCAACGGTCGGCCCGGCGTCGGCGGCGTTCCGGCGCTGATCAAAGACGACGGCATCAGCGCCGCCCCCGCCACCATCACCAACGCGCCCAACAACACGCCGCAGGTGGTGAATAACGGCCTGGCCGACGCCATCGGCATGGACATCAGCTCCATCGCCGGCGGGGCCGATGAGGACGAGGACGAGATCGAGCGCATCGCCGAGGAAGCGCCGATCATCCGTATCGCACACGCCATCGTGCAGCAGGCCATCCGCGAGAAAGCCTCCGATATTCACATCGAGCCGGGCCAGCGCAGCGTCCGCATTCGCTATCGCATTGACGGCGTGCTGAACGAGACGATGACCGTCCCCAAGCACATCCAGAACCCGCTGATCTCCCGCTTCAAGATCATGGCGGACCTGAACATCGCCGAGCGGCGCGTGCCGCAGGACGGACGCATCCCGATCCGGCACGAGGGCAAAGACTACGACCTGCGCGTCTCGGTCCTGCCGACCAAGTACGGCGAAAAGATCGTCATGCGTATTTTGGACAAGTCCAGCACGCAGATCGGTCTCAGCAAACTCGGCTTCGAGGAACAAATTCAGACCAAATTGATCGAACTGGTTTCGCAGCCGAACGGCATGGTACTGACGACCGGGCCGACCGGTTCCGGGAAAACGACGACGCTGTACTCGCTGCTCAACCAGATCAACTCGGTCGAGAAAAACATCATCACCGCCGAAGACCCTATCGAGTACGATCTCGGAGGCGTCTCGCAGGTGCAGATTAACAAAAAGGCTGGCCTGACGTTCGCCGCCGCGCTGCGCTCGTTTCTGCGCCAGGACCCGGACATCATCATGGTTGGGGAAATGCGCGACCTGGAAACGGCCCAGATCGCCGTCGAAGCGTCCCTGACCGGTCACCTCGTGCTGTCCACGCTGCACACCAACGACGCCCCTTCCGCCGTCATGCGTCTGGGCGACATGGGCGTGGAGTCCTATCTGATTGCGGCGACCGTGATCGGCGTGATCGCGCAGCGCCTGTGCCGCAAGGTCTGCGTCAGCTGCAAGGAAGCCTATCAAGCGCCGGCGAGCGAACTGTCTCGCTTTGGGTTCGAGTCGGACGACCCGAACCAGATGGTGACTCTGTACCGGGGCGCGGGCTGCGAGGAGTGCCGCTACAAAGGCTATAAAGGCCGCGTCGGCCTGTACGAGCTGATGACGATGAACGAGGAGATCGCCGAACTCATCGTCCGCCGCGCCCCCGTCGCCGACATCCGTGACGCCGCCAAAGCCAACGGGATGCGCGAGTTGCGCGAGGACGGCCTGATCAAAGTCCTGGAAGGTCTGACCACCCCGGACGAAGTTATGCGCGTCGTCTTCACCGCCGGGTTCTAAAGGAGCAAGTCACAATGGCCGAATCCACGTTCCCCCGACCGCCTTCCTTCGGCGCCAACGGCGTCGGCACGACGACGGCGTCGGGGACAGCGCCAAGCGCCGTCCCCGGCGCTCCCGGCGCTCCGCGCCCCAACCCCATGCAGAACGGCGTGCATCAAGAGTCGCGGACGCCGCAGGTCAAAAAGAAGTCCGTCCAGGAACTCCACATTGACGAACTGCTCGATGCGATGATGGAGATGCCGGGCGCGTCCGACCTCCACATCGCAGCGGGCATCCCACCGACCGTCCGCGCGGACGGCGGATTGGCGCCGCTTGCCTACGAGGACATGGCCCCGCTCGATGTCCAGCAGATGATGTACGGCATCCTGACCGATGAGCAGATCCAGAAATTTGAAAGCACCTGGGAACTGGACTTCTCCTACGCCTTCGGCAAGAAAGCCCGGTTCCGCGTCAACATCTTCAAGGACAAAGGCAGCGTGGCCGCCGCCCTGCGTCTGATTCCGACCAAGATTCCGTTGCTCGAAGAGATGGGGATGCCGCCCATCCTGGAAAGACTGACCCACACCAAGCGCGGCCTGATTCTGGTCACGGGACCGACCGGTTCGGGCAAGTCTACGACGCTGGCGGCGATGATCAACCACATCAACGTCAACCGCGCCGAGCATATCCTGACCATCGAAGACCCGATTGAGTACCTGCACTCGCACAAGATGTCGGTCATGAGCCAGCGCGAGCTGGGCATGGACACAAAATCGTTCCCGAACGCCCTGCGCGCCGCCCTGCGCGAAGACCCCGACGTCATCCTCGTCGGTGAGATGCGCGACCTGGAAACGATGCAGCTGGCGATCTCGGCGGCGGAGACCGGCCACCTTGTGTTCGGCACCCTGCACACCAACTCGGCGGCCACTTCCGTGGACCGCATCGTGGACAGCTTCCCCGACGGCGGCAAGGAGCAGGTGCGCCTGCAGTTGTCCAACAACATCCAGGCCATTATTGCCCAGCAGTTGGTTCCGGCGACCGAGCGCTACAAATCCACGACCGGGCGCGGGCGTATCGCCATTCAGGAGATCATGATCGCGACGGCGGCCATCCGAAACCTGATTCGCGAAGCCAAAGCCCACCAGTTGACTTCCATTATTCAGACCTCGGCCAATGTCGGCATGATCACGACCGACCAGGCCCTGCGCGACCACTACAACAAGGGCAACATCACGCACGAGATGGCCCTGTCGCGCGCCCAGAACGTGGAAGAACTGAAGCGCATGATGGCCGGCGAGGACAACGGCTCGTCAGGCAAGCCCGGCCAGGGCGGGCGTCGCTAGCCTCCTGGCCGGCGACTGAAGTCGCGCCAAGAAAGGCACAAAGTGTCCCTGCGGACACTCCAATCTTAGTCCGCGCAGGCGGACTTCGTGAACTTTTTGCCGCGACTTCAGTCGCCGGGCTTTCTTTAAGACACGAGGTTATCACGATGGCGACATATGCCTACACGGTCGTAGACGCCAATGGCGTCCTGCGCAACGGCACCTCCGAGGCGGAAAACCCGGAAGTCCTGGGGCGACGCCTGCGCGAGCAGGGCTTCAACATCCGGGAGATCAAAAAGGCCAAGGCCAAGAAGTCTACCGGCAACTGGTGGGACAACCTCCAAAAGATCAAGCTCACGGAACTGGCGATTTTCTGCCGCCAGTTCTCGACGATGATTGACGCCGGCGTGTCGCTCGTCCGCTGTCTGAACGTCCTGCAGGAGCAGACGATCAACAAGCGGATGCAGAACATGCTCAAGGACATCACCAAAGAGGTCGAGGCGGGCCAGACGCTCTCCAAGAGCATGGCGAAATACCCGTCCGTCTTCAACAACCTGTTCCTGGGGCTGATCCGCGCGGGGGAAGTCGGCGGCGTGCTGGAAGAGACGCTGCAGCGCCTCTCGACGTTCCTGGAAAAAGACGTGGAGATGCGCCGCAAGGTCAAGTCGGCCATGACCTACCCGACCATCGTCATCGTGGTCGCGCTCGGCATCGTCGTCGGCCTGTGTACGTTCATCGTCCCCAAGTTCGTGCAGTTGTTCAAGGATATGGGCGTCAAGGACTTCCCGGCGCTCACGCTCGGCCTGATGGCCTTCTCCGATTTCTTGGTGCACAAGACCGTCCTCTGCGTGATTATCGGCATCGTCGTCAAGCTCGCCTTCCAGGCCTTCGTCAAGACCAAATTCGGCCTGTACACCTGGGACCGCATCAAGCTGAAACTGCCCGTCTTCGGCCCGCTGACGCTGAAAGTCGCCCTGGCGCGCTTCTCGCGGACGCTGGGGACGCTGCTCGTTTCCGGTGTCCCCATCCTGCAAGCCCTGGAGACCGTCGCCGGGACCGTGGACAACGTCATCATGTCGGACGCGATCATGGAAGCGCGCGCCCGCATCCGCGAGGGCGAGCGCATCGGCGAACCGCTGATCAAGTCGCGTCTGTTCCCGCCGATGGTGGTCCAGATGATCTCCATCGGCGAGGAGTCCGGAGCGCTGGACGCGATGCTCGACAAGATCGCCGACTTCTACGAGGACGAGGTGGACGCGGCGCTGGCCTCGCTGGCGGCGGCCATCGAGCCGGTGCTGATCATCTTCCTGGGCGTCGCGGTCCTGCTGATCATTCTGGGAATGTTCATGCCGATGATCTCGCTGATCCAGAGCCTGTCCGGCGGCGACAGCGACAGCGGCGGCAGCGGCGGCGGCGATTAGCGAGGCGCGTCTTTGATTCTGTGGCTCTGGCCGGCAGTCGCGTTCGTCTACGGCATTGCCATCGGCTCCTTCCTGAATGTTGTGATCTGGCGGTTGCCGCGCGGCGGCAGCGTGGCGTCCCCGACCTGGTCCTACTGCCCCCGGTGCGAGCATCGTCTGGGGACGTGGGACCTCGTCCCGGTGCTGTCGTTCCTCGCCCTCCGCGCCCGCTGCCGCTACTGCGGCAACGGCATCTCCTGGCGCTACCCCGGCATCGAACTGCTCACCGGCGTCTTGTTCGCCCTCGTCGCCTGGCGTTTCGCCGGGGAGTGGGAGGCCGTCCTCTTCCCGTGCCTCTTCACGGCGATCTTGATCTGCGTCTTCTTTATTGACCTGGAGCATTTCGTCATCCCCGACGGGCTGAACGTCCTGGGGGCGCTGATCGGATTCGTCCATAACGCCGTGGCGATAGGCCTGCATCGGCCCGGTCAGTGGACTTCCCTCGGCGGCTTCGCGCTTCCTTCGTCCGTGGCCGGCTTCGTCGGCTACGCCGCCGCCATCTATCTGGTCGGCCTGCTGTCTTATGTCTATCTGACGGTCTTCGCCGACAAGCGGCTGAGCGTCGGGCGCGCGTCGTGGGACTACGTCCGGGAGAACGCCCACGACTGGGCGTATCTGGGGGTGTATTATCTCGGCGTGGTCGTGCCGCCGCTGCGCCGCTTCGTGGAACCGCCGGAGCCGCTGCAAGGGGCGACCGCCGAGGAGATCGAGTCCGACGAGGACGCCGGCGGGATGGGCGGCGGCGACGGCAAACTCGCGGCGGCCATCGGGGCGAACCTGGGGCTGGGCCTGGCTCTGGAGTCTTGGCTGTTCGCGATCTTTCTGGGCGCTTTCGCGGGCCTGATCGTGCTGTCCCGACGGCGCCGCGTCATCGGTGAGCGCACCGCCATTCCGTTCGGCCCGGCGATGGTCACGGGTGCGCTCCTGGCGCTGTTCGTCGGCGGCCGCCTCTGGGACTGGTACGTCAGCCGGTTATAATTCAGGCGCCGAAAAATAATCCAAAATAGTTTTTGAATCGCGGGAACATTCCCGCGCGATGCGCCGTCTGACAACGGTTGGAGTTGTGTCCGCGTGCCAGCGAGCCGCCCCGCTTTTGGGAAAAGACAGCAAACTCCCAGGAGAACACGTCATGTCCACTGTGCGCGCCACCGCTGTGCGTCGCTGTCAATCCTGCTCCGGGTTTTCGCTGATCGAGCTTCTTGTCGTGATTGCCATCATCGCCCTGCTCGCGGCGCTGCTTTTCCCCGCGTTCGCGGCCGTCCGCGAAAAGGGCCGCCAGGCCACGGCGCTGTCCAACCTGCACGAGATACAGGTCGGCATGGCGCAGTACCAGTTGGACCATCATGCCTACCCGGCGGCTTTGTTTGGGTATGTCACCGCGACCGGCACCTCAATGGCCGACCATGCCAGTGTCACCGGCGGCCTGTACCCCCAATACGTCAACAATTATCAGGCCTTCATGGACCCGAACAACTCGGTCACGGACCCGACGGCGCAGACGGCTGCTCTGCCTGTCTACACGCTCGATTCCAGCGGAGCGCTCACGACAACAACGACCCAAAAGTTTTTCCAGGCCGATGCGTTCGACGTCAGCCCGGAAGTGACCGGCACGAACGCGATGGATACCACGAAGCTTGTTCCGCGCTATCAGCTCAACTGGACATCCCTGACCGGGACTACCTCCCCCCCGTCGGGCGTGACGACGCAATTCTATCAGAGACAACTGCGCTGGCGGAGCATCCCCGGCGACACCTACGTGACCTGTACGACCTACCACGTGCAGAACGCGGACAAAGTGATTGTCCTGTATGAAAGCGGCGCCGCGAAAGTCCTCGACTCGTCCAAGTTCTTGAGTCCTGGCGCCGATGTCGCCACTCTGAGCGCCGTCAGCGGTGTCAGCAATGCCAACTTCTGGAAAGTCCAGCCGTAAGGAGATCGCACGATGTTTCGCACTCGGCCCGGCACGAACCATTGGAAGACCGGCTTCACGCTCATTGAACTGCTCGTCGTGATAGCCATTATCGCGATTCTCACGGCGATTCTGCTGCCGGTCTTCGCGTCCGTGCGCGAGAACGCCCGCGCCCAGTCCACGCTGTCGAATATGCATCAGGTCTCGACCGCCATCGCGCAATTCCGCCTTGACAATCATGCCGCGCCGGTCGTACTGTTCGGCTACGTCGCCTATATGTACGATGCCACTGCCCATCAATTCACGTCAACAGTGGCACCGATGGATCAGGCCTACGACCAAGCCGCCGCAGCGAACATGGCGAATCAGTATTTCCCCGGCCTGTACCCGGAATATGTGAAAGACTATCACGTTTTTTCGGACGCCAACAATCCCGACAATGACAAACTTTCCGCCATCGCCTCCATGTATGTCAACGACCTCGAACCAGACGGGACGCTCATGAAAACCGGCGAAACATTTTACAAAGCCGACGCGCTCGATAGCAGCCCGGCCATCACCGGCGCGAACGCCATTTCGACCTCTGTTTACGTGCCGCGTTACCAGTCGTCCTGGACCGACATCAATGACGGTTTTAACACGGACTGCACCTCCGCGACGACCGCGCCCACCTGCGCGACCAAGACGGACGGCACTTTCTATAACGCCTACACGCACCAGATGCGCTGGCGCAATCCGCCGTCCGACAGTTACATCACCAGCGACACCTACCACGTGCCGAACTCCAACATGGTGCTGGTGCTTTGGGACAACGGCTCCGCCCGGAAAGTGGACCCTTCCATCTTCCTGTCCGGCGCAGCGGCGGAGTCTCCGACCGACGTCAGCGCGTCGGGCGGCGTCAGCGGCGTCAATTTCTGGAAACTGAATCCGACCGGCCCGTAGCACGAATTGCCCGGCGTTGAGAATGCAGCGAAGACGAATGCAAATCAGGCTCCCACAACCAACACGGCGGCAGACCACGGCGCGGCAGCACGGCACGTCGCTGATCGAGATTCTCGTCGTGCTGGTCGTGCTGGTCATCGGCATCCTCAGCATCGTGCGCCTGTTCCCCGCCGGGTTTATCGCCCTGCGCAACGCCGAGAACAGCACCTTCGCGGACCGTTTGGGCCAAGCGGCGCTTGAATCTTTAAAGAAGAACAACGCCGCGTTGCCCGACGGCATTTACATGGTGACCAGCGCGGGATTTGTCCCTAACTTCTCGCCGGAAGACCCCAGCTACCTCAGCCAGTACACGGACTCGGACGGACTGCCCGCCAACGACCTGAACAAAGCGCGCTACATCAGCAACGAGACGATCACGATTCCGTCATCGCGCATACTCGCCGGCATGAATCCCTTGCCGCCGCTCTACGTCGTGAATTACGGGCCAATCATCCTGCCGAGCCAGGCGCCATTTGGGAATTCGCTTGTCGTCAACGGCGTGCCGTGGGCCGCGCGCACCGGCGACTCCCGCACGGACGAGAACGGCTATGACCCGAACGGCGTCCGCACGGTGGACAACCCGGCGGACATCTTGCAGCCGGGCCAGCAGACGTTCCTCGTGGACTACGCCGCCGGACAGATCGCGGTGCCGACGGCCGCTTACAAGCAGACGTTCACCCTGACCATCGTCCCTAGCAATGGGTTGTCGTCCACGCAGACAGTGACCGTGCCGACGACTTACGCCGGCGGCTGGTTCAGCACCATTGACACGACCGGCAACGGGATGGGTCTGCCCGCCGGCCCCTGGGCATCCGTTACGCTCTCGCGCCCGTTCACGTATTTAGGAACCATTGGGTCCTCGACCGTGCAAGATTTCGATACGGACCCCTATGAATTTAAGGTCTTTTCTGCCAATATCGGCACGAACACCAACATGGGCGTGTTGGCGTTTAACCCCATTGCCGCCGGACGGAACGGCGCGCAGGCGCTCAAGGCGCGCATCTCCTATGAGGCGCTGGACTGGCACATCCTGCACGAAGACCAGGACGTTCCCGACGGAACGCCCACGATCCGCCTGACGCTGAACCATCTCAAAAAGATCGGCGATGTCCAGTTCGACCAGACGACGTTTAACGGCCTCATTCCCAACGCGACGACGCCTGCCGATATCGTTCTGCTCGACCTGGACACGGGTACGACGACGCTTCTGAATTCGACGTCAACCGGCAATGTGCAGGATATTGACGACAACTCCGGGGCGACCGGTCCGTACCAGGTCAGCTATCAGAACGGGCGTATTACTTTACCCAATGGGACGGCCCAGCACCTGCGCATCTTCTACGCCGGAGACGCGGATTGGGCCGTCGCCGTGCAGAAAGCGGCAAGTATGTATTCCCCGGCAAACGCTCCAAGCCAACTCCTGACGACGGGGGCGTCGCCGGTCAACGACTACTTGCTTGACGCCAACGACACAACGGTCTACTTCCCGCCCTGCGATGCCGGAAAGACGGTCGAGTTTGATGGGATCGCCTACACCGCCGGCGGCGTGCAAAAGACGGTCGCCGTCGGCACGGCAGCCATCTCGTCGGACAAGGCTGCCAATGGCCTTCCCTACGTCAATCTGCTGGGGAGCGGCCTCAACTCGTCGGGCATCATCACCGACACAGGCCCGATCACGGCCCTCAGCTTCACCGCCGTGCGCGGCGTCTCGGCCCGCGCCGTTGTCATCTGGCACGAGCGCAACAACTGGCGCGTCCGCACGACCGACACGCTCCTGACTCAAACGCAATGAACTACGGAACACTGATGCCGCTTGCGAAAAATGATGCCTGCTCCCCCATGATTGGCGGACGTGGGGCTGACCGACGCGCCTTCACGCTCGTGGAACTGCTCGTCGTCATCGCCATCACCGTCGTGCTGTTCACGCTGCTGCTCCGCCCGCTCGTCGAGTCGCTGCGGCTGACCCAGAGCGCGCAGATTCAGGCCGCCGCCCAGGACTCGGCGCGCACGACCCTGGAACGCATCTCCCGCGAACTCGGCAGCGCCGTCTACGTCTACGACGGGACGAGCCACCCCTTTCCGTCTTCGGGAAACACCGCCCCGGCGGGCGCGCAGACGGACCATTTCACCAACTTCCTCGACCTGGAAGTGCTGGACTCGCAGGGCAACCCCGTCGTCGAACACGCCTACAACGCCAAACTGGACATCGTCCCGGCGCGGCACATCAACGGCGGCCAGACCGACCCTACGACGGGCGAGCCGATCCATTTGCGTCCCGGCGTCGGCTCCGCGACCTTGAGCAGCAACGGCCTGCTGTTCCCGCTCGCGCCCGGCAGTACCATCACCCGGTACTTCGTCGGCCTGAAAGACCCGACCAAGCCCTACGCCAACAGCAACGAAGGCCAGCAGGCCGCCGCCAGTTCCGGCGGCGACAACACCTATATCTTGTACGTCGCCCAGGTCAGCCCCTACATCAAGAGCGGCGGCCAGACGGTGATCAACACGCAGCTGTTCGCCGTCCGAAAAGACGCGAGCGGCAGGTCGGTACCGGAACTTGACGATCCTGACTTTTTCCGGTATGTGGCGGATAGCGATACGGATTGGCTTGACGATAAACATCAGAGTTATGCGGCAAGTGGGAACAAGACTGCCCACGATCTGCGCGTGGACGCCTGGGTCAAAGTCGCCAAGTCGGTCATCACCGCGCCCGATATTGACCTGATCCAACTGCCGCACAACGCGGACGGCTCGATTCAATATGATGCCGGAACTCCACCGGCCACGTGTACGTCCGCCGGGGTCTGCGCCGGCGTGTCGCACTCCGGCGTCGTCTATGATCCTGTACCTGCAAACGGTAGGCTGTACCCCATCATCAATACGACCGTGACGTTCCGGCCTGGGGTCGTGCAGGGCGACGCCGCGCCGGGGACGACGACGGACTACGCCAGCCTGGGCCTCCCGGCGAACGCCGCCGACAACGGCGGCCTGCCTTACGTGCCGTCATTCTATACGGCGGGCAGCCGCTCATGGGCTTATCCCTATCAGATATTCATGTATCTGATCGGCGCGACGCAGTTGCCCAGCACGACCAACGGCTATTACTACACCGATCTCGGCACAGGTTCTTCCATGTACACGCAGGACATGGTCGAGTATATGTATTCAGCGACAGGTCAGAATACAAGCCCGACGCCGGTCTACGATGTCACACAGGGGATTCCGCTCGTGACGACCGGAAACTATGTCCCGCTCACGGTCAACCCGGACGCGGGGACGATCAGTTTCGACCAGCCCGCGCTGCCCGACCCGCCGACGGCGACCAGCCCAGGCACGCCCACGAACCGTTTCTGGACTGTGGATGTCGGTGCGCTGAACGGGACGTCAACAACAAGTCTTGCTTATGTTCCGCAAAAGGGAACCGTAGATTTAACTCAGTTGCTCAACTCGCCGCTCCCCGCAAACGGGATGGCGCTGACAGGCGATCAAGTCGCCAATGCTCACATCGTCCCAGGCAGTCTGCGCGTCTATGGGCCGGATGCCACGCCCGGACCAAACCAGGGGAACAGCGTTTTGTATTCCCAGGTCTCGCCGGGAACGTCGCTCGATTATAACGAATACCGCGTAGATTATCTCAATAGCCAGTTATACTTCTACGTGGACGACTCTCACACACTGCCGACGCTCAAGACGGACAATGCAACGCCCGCCGACGACAGCACGGTCAATATTGCCTTTGACTACCAGGCCAACCTGGCCCCGGTGGACCCGACCAAGCCGATCTCGGCGGCGAACCCGGCGAGCGCGATGCTGGTCAAGGTCAACTACCAGACGCGCGACCTGATCGCCGTCAACATCGGCGTCCGCATCTATGACAGCAGCCAGAGCCGCGCGGTGGTCATTCCGCTGAGCAGCCAGATTCAGATCGGAAACAGCAACCGTTAAGGATTGCGTATCAAATATGGTTTCGATGCAGAGACAAGCGAAAATCACTCCCCAGTTTTCACCCAGGCGCCGGGCGCAGCGCGGGCAGACGATTGTCATCGCCCTGCTCGTCCTGCTCCTGCTCGCCTTCCTGGGCGGCCTGTTCGCCTCCATCGTCACGCGCAACCTGCAGAACCAGGGCCGCTCGAACCAGGTGCAGACGGCGGACTATTACGCCGAGTCCGGCGTCCGCTTCGCCGACGAGCAGCTCACCTACAGCACCGACGGGGCCGACTGGCGGCCGCCGCTGCAGTACGCCCTGGCGACACCGCCCACGGACATCCGCGAGGCGGATCGCTACAACGCCGCCGTCACGGCGCAGGGGCTGGCGCCTGCCTTGCCCGGCGACCCCGACAAAGTCTATCTCGACCAGGGCTTTTCGCGCTACGACATCGGCGGCGGGCGCTTCCTGATTCGCGTGTCCTACGACCCGGTCGGCCTCAGCAATGCCGACAACGCCACGGCGGACAGCCCGTACAGCGACCCGCTGGCGCGCTACATCAAGATCGAGTCCATCGGGCGCGAGGGGACCATTGACCCGCACGACCCGACCACCTACGGGGCAAATGTCAAGACGCGCCTCAGCGCGACCCTGGTCCAATACAAGGCTATCGGCATCACGGACTACGCCCGCTTCATCACCAACCCGGACAAGCGCTCCGATGTGATGTCGCTCGGCGTCGCCAGCCAGTACGACGCGACGACCAAAAGCATCGTCACCCCCGGCGTCTATGACTTCAGCGGCAGCGCGACGACTCTGAACCCGTACCCGGTCATTACGACTTACGGCGCTCCTGACGCCTACATCCCAGCCGGTACTCAGTTGGTGCCTAATCCCAATGCCGGCACGGCGACCGCGATCACGACCGGCGTCGGCGGCGGCTCCATCCGCGTGAACGGCTCGGCCCGTTTTTCGGGCGTGAACTACGTCTATCTCAACCACACGAACGCGACGGGCGGGACGTTCAACGAGACGATGGAAGTGGCCGGCGATCTGCGCCTAGACAATTACGACCCGACTAAGACGCTCACGACCGGACAGTACGCCGCGCTGCTGCTCAACCCGGACCCGAAAATAACGCCTCAGAACCAACCGTTAGCCATCTTTGCGACGCCGAGCAATGACCCCAACGGCTTCGACACTTTTCAGGGAACCATCCGGGATGGCGCCGGCGGCTCCGATGCAAACGGCTACCCGCGCAACGTCAACCGCCTGGAACCGCCGACGCTCGACTCAGTCAACCCGGCGACCAACCTGACCCGCTACCGGGCCATCTCCGAAAACGCGACGCCTCGTTTGGACGAGGCGACCGTCATCGGGACAAATCCGCCGTCCTATGCCAACGGTTCTTCGCTGTACGGCTACGGCCAGGCCATTTACGTGGACAATGGAACGGACGTGCAGAAGGAAAGCAGCAGTCTTGTCGGCGGCTACACGCTCATTGACGAGTGGCTGCACCGCACCGACGCCGTGCAGTCGCCGAGCAGCAAGTCCGGCTGGGTCGCCAACTTCTACCGCCCGCCCGGCGTGGACATCGTGCTGGGCCGCCAAGTGTCGAACATCAGGGACAGTTCCAACAACCCGATCACGTTCTACGGCGTCCGGCTGACGCGCAGCGACGTGGACGGCCAGGGCAATCTGATCGGCTGGCATCTGCCCGACGGCAGCAGCATCGCCGCCAAGTACCCGACGACCGGGGAAGCCCCGGACGGCACGACGCAGACCACGATGACGGTCTCTTACAAGGCCCTGAACGCCAGCAACATCCAGGACCCGACGGTCACGGGCTACAGCGCGAGCGCGACCAACTTTGACAACGATGTGATCATTTATGCCGAAGGAAATATCCGCGTCCGGGGGCCGGTCAGCGCGGATCCAAACGACCTGAACTCCGCGACGACTTACGCCGGCGGCACTTCCAACAACACAAAGGGCAGCGTGAACGATGACGACCACCTGCCGCGCCACGTCACCATCGTCACCAACGGCACGGCCTACATTGACGGCAGCCTGCTGCGCGGCAACCCGGAGTCCACGATCCAGGTGCTGGCCCACGACTACGTCTGCGTCAACACGACCCAGTTCCTCGCCGGGGCCGCCGCCGACCAGAACCCGGCGGGGACGAACCCGCCCGGCGCGGACTCCGGCGACCCGAACCTGCGCGCCCTCGACTTCGGCGCGTCCGACGAAGTGTTGCTGCAGGAGTTTTGTTTGGCTGGCGCCAAGCCCGAACTCTACATCAGCGGTGGTCCTAGCGGACCAGGGGCAACAGCGGCGGATTTCGACATTCTTGATTCGAACACCGGCCTAAGCCTCACCACCGGCAATGTCCCATTCCTCAACCCAGGCGTTTACAATGGCACTGCTGCCGTGCCGTTCTTTCAGACGTTTGATACTACGGCTTCGAACACGACCGGGCTGTTCCGAACCACATTTGCACTCCCTGCCATGAGCCCTGTGCAAAGTCAGGGGTATCAACTCGCCGTTCGGCGTGATCCTGGTAGTGATCCCACACTCAATTCGCTCGATACGCAGGACTTCCTGCTGGAACGGGCCGCGATCCTGCCGATGGACATCCGCATCGAGGCCGGGCTGTTCGCACAGACGCGCTCGTTCTTCGTCATCCCCGGCGACTGGTTCAATACAAGCAGTGAGGACAACACGCAGGCTTACTTGAATGCGCAGGGGACTTCGCGGCCCGATGTGGACGTCACGCAGCCGGACCAGAACCGCTTCCCGTTCTTCGGGCAGCCGATTGACATGAAGATCGTCATTGACGGCTCCGTGGCCGAGGCCGTCCCCGCCGACATCTCGGCACAGACGGCCTGGATGCTCAAGTGGGGCTGGATTCCGCAGGACCACGGCGGCCTCGTCAGCGGCACCCAGGCGGAAAGCGCCGGACACACCAGCGCGGCGACAGGGACGCCCGGCATCGGCCTGCAGATCATCTACAACCCGCTTGCGGGCTACCCGTATGTCTTCAACTCGCAGGACCTGACGGGCAGCCCGACCGTCAAGCTCTCGCATTATATGCGGCTCGACGCTTACGGCCGGCCGCTGCCGTTCGCGCCCAAACTGCCCGTCTGCACGGGCCTGCTCTACGCCGGTCAAAACACCAGCGATTCGGTGCTCCAATGACGGGCCTCGCCGGAACCGTAAGGATGAAGTACACCATGTGGAATCCATTCCGCATTATAATCCCAGGATTGAAATCCTGGGCTGCCAAAGAGCGGACTGCCCGCCTGCGCGGGCGC
>CAZZVX010000071.1:0-15644 GCA_964657535.1 Armatimonadota bacterium
TGGACACGGCCTCCGAGACCGTCGGCGGCGAGACCGACACATGGCGATGGATACCTCAACCGGCGTGACGTACACGAAGCGTGACACCTACTCTCAGTCCCGTGACGCCCTCGGCGACACGCAGCTCTTTGCCCTGCACGAAGTCATGCAGGCCGTCGCGCGCCAGTCCGATATGCGCGAGACGCTCGCGCTGATCGCCGAAACCGCCCGCGCACTGACCGGGTCGGACAGCGCCGCCGTGACTCTGCTGGATTCGACGCGCTCCCTGCTGGACTTCGCCGCCGTCGCCGGGTCGGACGCGGCGGACATCATCGGGCAGACGGTCCGCGTGGAGGACGCGCTGGCCGGTCAGACGGCCCTGACCGGGGAAATCTATCTCGCCCACCACCCGGCCCAGGCGCGGCCCCTGCTGGCGACGCTCGACCCCAACATTTCGCGCGGCTGGGGCGTCCGCTCCGCCGTCGTCGTCCCCATCTACCTCCAAGGCCGCCCGGCGGGGGCGCTGGCCGCCATCAACCGGCTGGACGAGGACTCGTTCGGCGGCGGCGACGTGCTGCGCCTGCAGCTGCTCGCCAACGCCGCCGCGCTCTCGCTCAGCACCGACGCCCTGCAGCGCCTGGCCGCGCAGAAGCAGCGCGAGCGGGACATTCTGTATCAAGCGGCCCGCACGACGTCGTCCTCGCTGAACGTCCAGGAAGTGCTGGGCAGCGTCCTCGCCACGGTCGCGGAGACGCTGGAAATGGCGTCGGGGGCCGTGTTTCTGCCGAACGACGAGCGCAGCCGGCTGTACGTCGGCGCGGACCGGGGCTTGGAAGACGACGACCGGGACCGGCAGCTGCCGACTGACGGCGGCGGCCCGGCGGCCCTCGCACTGTCGGGGGCGCAGACGCTGCGGATTCAGGACGCCGAAGCGGAGACGGACGCCGAAGATTTGCCCCTGCCGGGGATGCGCTCGCTGCTGCTGGCCCCGATGGTCGCCCGCTCCACGCCGGAGGGGCTGCTCGTGATCGGCTCGCGCCAGACCGACGCCTACACGCGGGAGGACGCCAATCTACTCTCCGCCGTCGCCTGCCAGGCGGCGGTCGCGCTGGAAAACGCCTGGCTCTACGAAGACGCCACGCGGCGGGCGCAGGAGGCAACGGCGATCTACGAGATGTCCCAGACCGTCGGTGCGACGCTGCAACTAGATCGGATGATGCACTTTGTCGCCGACAGCGTCCTGGCGCTTTTGCACGTAGACAAGTTCGCCCTGTTCCTGTACAACCCGCGCTCCAAAGCGTTGGAAATCAAGATCGCGCGCAACCTGCCGCGCGAGTCGGTGCTGGCGATGAAGCCGCGCCCCGGCGAAGGCATCGCCGGGTGGGTCTTCGAGTTCGAAACGCCGACCGCCGTCCAGGACGTCGTCGCCGACCATCGCAACCGGTCCTGCCCGATTGACGGCGACGGGGTGACGTCGCTGGTGAGTGTCCCTCTGCAGTCCGGCGACGACGTGATCGGGGTCCTGCACGCCATGAGCAGCCGCCGGCGCTTGTTCACCGTTGGCGAGATGGAACTGCTCTACACCATCGCCAACCAGGTCGGCGCGGCCATCACCAACGCCCAGATGTACGAGGAAGCGCGGCGGCAGTCCGACGAGATCCGCAAGGGCGTCCGCCGCGCCGCCCGCGCGTTAGGCTCGTCGCTCAGTTCGCAGGAGGCGGCCCAGGTGATCGCCGATCTGGCGACCGAGATGACCGGCGCGGACCGCAGCGTCCTCCTGGCGATGGACGACGCGGGACAGCTGACGACCCGCGCGGCCTCCAACTTCAAAGCCGCCCTTTCCTTCAGCGTCAATATCGCAGGCGCGGACGACTCCGCCACGGCCTGGGTCGCCCGCCGGGGCCGCTCGCTGCCGATTGAAAACTGGAGCGAGGACGGCCGGTTTGCGCTGCCGCCGTTCGCCCAAAAAGACCGCTTGAACGGCTACCTCGGCGTGCCGCTGAAGCTGGGGCGAGACGTGCTGGGCGTGCTGGAAGTTTACACGCGCGAGCCGCGCCGATTCACCCCGGACGAGATGCGCCTGCTGTACACATTCGCTAGCCAGGCCAGCGTCGCCCTGAAAAACGCCCTGCTCGTGGAACAGGCAAACCGGCGTCTGGCCGACCTCGAAGCCTTGAGTCGGCTGGGCGTTCTGCTCAGTTCGGAGGCCGAGATCGCCGTGTGGGCGCCCCAGGCGCTGGCCGTGCTGGCAGGCGCGACCGGGGCCGCCTCCCTGGTGCTCCGAGTCGGCGACGAGACCCACTGGGACTGGCCGGACGGGCTGCCCGCTCCCTCCGGTGTCGTTCCCCTTACGCTCCCGCTTCCCGGCAGACAGACCGCCGCGCCGCAGGGGCGAATCGAATTGACTCCGGCAGCCAATCGCGCCGCCTTCGACAGCAACGAGCAGAAACTGGCGCAGACGGCGGCAAATCTCATTGCCCTGCGCCTGCCGTGAGTTTTCCCCTGCATTCTTGCGCGGTTTCTACCGACAATAGGTGCAGGAGACTGTGATGAATACCGTTCTTGCTGAACCTGTCGCTTTCCGCCACCCGGCGCCGCCCGCGTGTCTGTTCCTGCGCGTCCCCGCGCGGGCGGACCAGGCCTGTCGGCTTCGCCACGCCGTCTGCGATTTTCTGGCCGCGCACGGCTGGCCGGACGACGACGTATCCGCCATCGCGCTCGCCGTCGGGGAGGCCTGTAATAACGCGGTCAGTTACAGCCCGCCGGACACGCTCGTGTCCCTGCAGGCGGAACTGTGCGGCCCGCACCTGCTGCACGTCGAGATTCGCAACCCCGGCGGCGGTTTCTCCCGCGACGCCGCCTGTCTGGACCTGCTGCCCGACGATTTCGCCGAACACGGACGCGGGTTCGTCCTGATGTCCGCGCTCATGGATCGGGTGCAGATCAGCATTGAGGACGGAGAAACGGTCGTCAAGTTATCAACGCGACGTTGATCTTGACGCCCCAGCCCCCGTATCTCCGGGAAGAACGGGTATAATAGGCCAAAATCGCACTGCCGCGAGGCGCCATGGCCGACCAGAACCCGTCTTCCAGCTCCGAAAACTCTGAAACACCGCACTCTTCTTCGCCACTCGAAGAGGAGCCCGTGCGCGCCCCGCGTCGGCCCGTCTATGAGCCGACCCTGCTGCCCCCCCGCAAGCGCCGCCGACTGTCCCCCTGGATCGTCATCCCCGGCCTGCTCCTGCTGCTCGGCGCGCTTCTTTATGCGCTGCTCGTCGCGCCGCACCGCCGCCGCTTCGTCCCAAGCGCGGGTGAGATCGTTTCCGTCTCCGATCAAGGGACGCCGGGCCATCCGCACCTCTGGGTCGCCAACGAGGACGGCGCGGGAGCGCACCGGCTGACGAAGGGAGTCGCGGACGAGACCGCGCCCGCCTGGTCGCCCGACGGATCGCAGCTCGCTTTCCTCTCCAGTCGCGCGGGCGGCGACCCGCAGATATTCGTCGTGGATGCCGATGGTCGCAATCCGGTCCAGGTCACGCACAGCGGCGGCGGCAAGGCCGATCCGCAGTTCGCGCCCAGCGACAACACGATGCTCGGCTATCTTTCGGGCGGCGCGCTCACCGTCGCGGACGTGACGACGGGCCAGACCAGCCGCGTCCTGCCGACCGTCTCCGAGGAAAGCCGCACGCAGACGGCCGACACGCCGCTGCAGACCACCGCCGTCGTCGGGTTCGCCTGGGCGCCGGTCAAGGACCGGGCGCAGCAGGGACTGGCGGCGACCGAGGACGTCGGCGGCGCCCAGGCGCTGGTCGTGCTGCCGACGCTGGCCGGCAAAGCGCGGGACACCCGCGACGACACGCCCGGCAGCCCGCCGCTGGCCGCCGCGAACGGCCTCACTCTCGGCTGGTCGCCTGACGGCGCGCTGCTCGCCGTCGCCCTGCAGGACGTGGCCGGACTGCCGGCGGGCCGGCGGGCGTCCGCGCTGACCCTGTTCGACGCGCAGGGCAACCCCGGCAGCCCGCGCCCGTTGGCGCTGGTGCCGAGCGCCTCCGCCGCGCCACAAAACCCCGTCTTCTCCGCCGACGGCGCGCAGGTGCTGTTCGAGGCCTGGCAGGGCAGCGACCTGGCCCATCAGCGCAGTGTCGGACTGTTCGCGGTGCCGGTGGACGGCAGCGCTCCGCCCCACCCTCTTGTCGTCGGACCTGTCCAGAACGCCCGCCTCTCAGCCGACGGCCAAACGCTGTTTTTCCTCCGTGGCCGCCCGGACGGGGGACACGACCTCTGCCGCGCGGCGTCCGACGGCACGGGCGCGGTGCGCCTTTCCGACGGACAAGCGGACGTGACGGACGTGGCGGTCTCTCCGCAGACGGCCCGCCCGTGAACACTTCGGAGACGCGACGCCCCCGGCTTGCAATGCACCGGGGAGTATGGTATACTGGGACACCTTCTGAGAGTGTGGCAGTCGTCCATTCTCACGCGCCGGGCCTGTGTGCCGATGAGTGACTTTGTGGAGCGCCTCCCCTGGCGATTGGCGGCATTGGCGGGCCTGTTGATCGGCGCCGCCGGCCTTTTGGCGGGGACCGACCTTTGGGTCTCCCTGCTGCGCGTCGGAGCCGCCGGTGTCGTGTTCGGCGGCCTGGGGGTCGGCCTGCGCGCCCTGCTGCGGCACGGCGCGACGCCGCCCAAGCCGGGCGCAAAACCGGCAGCCCCGGCCCCATCGCCCACGAACCAGGGCGCGCACGTAGACGAGAAGACGCCGGAAATGACCGTGGACGACCTGTAAGTGTCGCCGTCCGTTTCAACAAGCCATGCCTGTCGAATCATCCAACAAAGACGCCCTGCTCGCCGACCTCTGGCGACGCTTCAAGCAGCGCAAAGACGCCAAAGCGCGCGACCAGATCATCAATCACTACGCCTACTTAGTGAAGATCACGGCAGGCCGCGTCGTCACGAGTTTGCCGCCGAATCTGGAGCGGGACGACCTGGTCAGCGCCGGCATCATGGGACTGATTAAGGCCGTGGACCAGTTCGACACGGGCCGACAGGTCAAATTCGAGACCTACGCCATCGCCCTGATTCGCGGCGCGATCCTGGAGATGCTGCGCGAAGAGGACTGGGTGCCGCGCTCCGTCCGCGACAACGTCAAAGCGCTGGAGCGGACCTACTACCAACTGGAAGTGCAGTTCGGGCGGCCCGCGACGGAAGACGAAGTCGCCGCACAGATGGGGATGACCACCGACGACCTGCAAAAACTGCTGGTCAATACGAGCCGGGCCAATGTGCTGTCGCTGGACGATATGCTGATGGGCGGCAACAGCGGCGACGGCGAGCGCCTGCACCTGACGGACGTTCTGCAGGACGAGAACGCCAACGTCGTCTCGGAAGTGGAACTATCGGCGATGAAAGAGACGCTCACGGCGGGCATTGACCGCCTGCCGGACCGAGAGCGTCTGGTCATCTCGCTTTACTACTATGAAGGACTGACCTTCAAGGAGATCGGGAAGGTCCTGGCCGTCTCCGAGTCGCGCGTCTACCAACTGCACACGCAGGCCGTCCTGCGGATGCGCGGCTACCTGCAGCGCGACTCGCTGCTGTTTACGGGTTAGGCGCTCACTGATCGTCGCGCAGGTCGGCAAAGAGTACGGTGGACAGGTACCGCTCGCCGTTCGACGGGATGATCACCACAATCGTCTTGCCCGCATTCTCCGGCCGGTGGGCGACCTGCATCGCCGCGCACAGCGCCGAGCCGGACGAGATGCCCACCAAAATCCCTTCCTCTTTCCCGGCGCGTCGCGCCCAGGTGACCGCGTCCTCGCTGGAAATCTGAATCACCTCGTCCACGATGCTCATGTCCAGGTTGTCCGGCACGAACCCCGCCCCGATGCCCTGCTGCTTGTGCGGGCCGGGTTTCAGCGGCTCCCCTTCGCGCGTCTGCGTGATGACCGGCGACTCCTTCGGCTCGACCGCGATGGCTCGGAACGAAGGCTTGCGCGCCTTGATGACCTCGGCCACGCCGCTGATCGTCCCCCCGGTCCCGACCCCGGCGACCAAGATATCCACGGTGCCGTCCGTGTCGTTCCAGATCTCTTCCGCCGTCGTGCGGCGATGCACGGCGGGGTTGGCCGGGTTCTTGAACTGCTGCGGCACGAAGGCGCGCGGCGTCCGCGCCGCCAGCCGCTCGGCCTCGGCAATCGCGCCCTTCATGCCTTCCGATCCGGGAGTCAGCACGAGTTCCGCGCCGTAGCCGCGCAGCAGCAGGCGTCGCTCCATGCTCATCGTGTCGGGCATGGTTAAGATACACTTGTAGCCTTTGGCGGCGCAGGCAAAGGCGAGGCCGATCCCGGTATTCCCCGACGTCGGCTCGACGATCACCGAGTCGGGGTGCAGGACGCCCCGCGCTTCCGCGTCTTCGAGCATCGCGACGGCGATCCGGTCCTTGACCGAGGACGCCGGGTTGAAAAACTCAAGTTTGGCTAAAACCGTGCAGGGCGCCCCTTCGGTGAGCCGGTGCAGTTTGACCAGCGGCGTGAACCCGACCAGATCCGTGATATGCTCATAAACCCGCATCATTAAAAATCTCCTCCTGCCAATAATAGCCGATAGCACTCCGTTTGTCAATCTGAAACGCACCCACGACTGTCCTAAGAGTGTGTAGCGAGAGTCTTAGCCGGCGGTTGAAACCGCGCCAACAAGAGCACAAAGCCTGCCTTCGCAGGCTAAGAAAGTTTATCCGAGTCCACGCAGGTGGACTTCGTGATCTGTTAGCCGCGACTTCAGTCGCCGGGTAATCTGAGGGGCGACTTTCTTCACACACTCTAAAGTCTTTCTGTGTGGGCTTGACAGGACGGTGAATGACAGGTAGACTCTCTGTATCACGATATATCGTGATATAATCAAACGAAAGAGAATAACGGATGCGAGACGAATCACAACACGACCGGGGACACGGAGAACGCCCCCATCACGGTCCCGGCCACCACAACCATCACGAGGGGCGTCCTTCCGAGCCACACCGTCCGCACGGCGGGCGCGGCGGCAGGCACGACGGGGAACACTTCGAGGGGCCGCGTGGCCGCGCCCGACGCGGCGAGGCCCGATATATTCTGCTGGACGCACTCCGCGACGGGCCGAAACACGGCTACGAGATCATCAAGGCGCTGGAAGATCGCTCCGGCGGCCAGTACGCCCCCAGCCCCGGCACGGTCTACCCGACCATGCAGTATCTGGAAGAACTGGGCCTGGTGCGCGCGGCCCAGGAGGCAGAGCGGCGCATCTTCCATCTGACCGAGGCCGGCACGGCGGAACTCTCGGCCCAGGCCGCGCAGATCAGAGCGTTCTGGGCGCGCTTCGCCGAGACCAAAATCCCCGACGCCAGCCGGCGGGAAGCCGACTACCTCAAGGAAGAATGGGAAAGCCTTTCGCGGGCCGTCTGGGGCGGCCTGCGCCTGGCCATCGCGCAGGGAGACGCCGCGCGCATTCTGCAAGTCCGCCAAATCCTGGTCCGGTGCCGCGAGGAAGTCCGGGCGACCACTGCCGATCAGAAAGGAGAGACCCATGCCTGAACCATCCCCAGCCTTGACAGGCTATGACGCCTACATCGGCGGCCTTTTTGCGTCCGAGGACTCATCATTGGCCGAAACGCGCGCCGAGATGCGGCGCGAAGGCGTACCCGGCATCAACGTCTCGGCCTCGGAAGGCCAACTGCTGCACGTCCTCGCCCTGACCATCGGCGCGAGGCGGATTTTGGAGATCGGGACACTGGGCGGTTACAGCGCGATCTGGCTGGCCCGCGCCCTGCCCGAAGACGGCAGGTTGATCTCGCTGGAGATTGACCCCCACCATGCCGACGTGGCCCGGCGCAGCCTCGCCCGCGCCGGCGTTTCGGAGAAAGCCGAGGTGCGCGTCGGCCCGGCCGCCGCGAGCCTGGCGGCCATGCAGGACGAGCCGCCTTTTGACCTGGCGTTCATTGACGCCGACAAAGACGGCTACGTCGGGTATCTGGCGCGCGTCCTGCCGCTCATCCGTGTCGGCGGCCTGATTTTGGGCGACAACACGCTGCCGGACGCCGTGCTGGGAGCGACTGCCGAGACGGCCACCATGCGTTACAATGCGGCTGTCGCGGCCAATCCTTCCCTCGCCTCGACTATCGTCCCTGTGCTGCGTCACCAGGGCCTGGATGGCCTGACGGTTTCCGTCAAGCGCGGCTAGGTGTTCGGGAGACTTCACGGGACGAGAGGCTTCCGCGCCGTGACGACCAGCCGGTGCGTGTCCCAGGTGTAGCGGCTGCCGTCCAGGCCGCCGAAGGGCCGGGGGTCGCTCAGGCCGGCGGTTTCCAGAAGCAGGGCCAGCTCCGTAAAAGCCCAGAGCCGGACTCGGTGTTCGTCCACCTCGCGCCGCCCGTCGGGGTGAATGATGATCTCACGCACGTCCATCATGCCGGTCTCGACACTGAAACGGCGGCGGTACAGGATCATCGTCCCGTCCTCCCGCTCCTGCCACTGGCTGCCGCGCCACTGGCGCAGCATGATCTCCCGGTTGACCGTGTCAATCAAGAACCCGCCGCCCGGTTTCAAGACACGCGAAACGGCCTGGGCGACTTTCAGCTCTTCCGCCGTGTGGTCAAAAATGCCGAACGCCGAGAAGAGGCTGAGGACGGCGTCGTAGGGCAGACCCGGCGCCGGGATGTCGCGCATATCGGCTTCAACCCAGGAGACATTCAGGCCTTCGGCGGCGGCGTCTTCACGCGCGTGGCGCAGCAGAGCGGGCGACAGGTCTAGTCCCGTCACTTGATACCCCAGCCGGGCCAGCTCCAGACTGTGCCGCCCGAATCCGCAGCACAGGTCAAGGATGCGCGCGCCGGGCGTCAGGCCAAGAAGTTGAACGACGCCTGCGACTTCGGCGCGCGTCTCTTCGGGCGTGTACATCTCCCGATAAGCCTCGTAGTAATGTTCCCCGTAAGCCGTCACGTACCAGGGCGGCGTCATGTCTCTCCTCCTCGGTTCACCAAGCGGGGCACGACAATATAGCCGGCGGTCATGTCGCCGATCACGTCCGCGCCCGCCGGGCCGTGATGCCAGTAGTAATACACGATGTAGGCGCAGGAAAGCGCGTCCATCGCGTCTTCCAGTCGCTTGAGCGCCCCGCCTTTGACGCCGGAAACGTCCGGCGGCGGCCAGTCGCCGGGCAGGGCAAGCGGCGGATCAGCGGTCTCTAAACCACGCAGCAGGCGCGCGTATTCGTTCATCGCCGCCCAGCGCGAAGGATAATCCCGGCCCGGCTTGGCTTTGTACTTCAGCGTCCGCGTCAGGCCGAACAAGACGATGTGCGCCGGGTGCGGAAAGACTTCCATCACCCGCCGGACGCCCGGCATTCGCGCCCTCTGTAAGAAGGGATTGTGGGCAATACCTGTTGCCGACCACTGCGCGACCAGTTCTTCGCCGCGCACGCGCCCCCCGAAGATGCGCCTGTTGGCCGGGTGCGCCCCCGCCTGATATTTGGCAAAGCGCCGCCCTATCTCGGCCTCGGCGGGCCGCTTTCCCGTCTCGTTGGGGACCAGCAGCGGCGCGTCCACGCCGATCACGATGCCTCCGTGCGCGTCCCAATGCGCGAGCCAGCGGCCAATGTGCGCGTCATCGCCCAGGGCGTCCTGCACGTCCACAACCGCCGCCGGCCCAACGCCGTCGCCGCGCACGACGACCCCGCCGCTCGCGTTCTTTTGCCCCCAGGCCAGATCCAGGCCAATACACAGCATTGTTGCTCCGATACGCCGCCGCCGAAGAAAATTCCTACTTGACTTGACAGAACGGAGAAACACTGCCATAATACTTTGCATTACAAAGTAATTTGCCCGGAGACACGCCGATGCCCCGAATCCTGCGGCTTCTTTCCTGTCTGGCCTGCCTGACGGGGGTGCTGATCTCGCTGCGCGATGTCGCGGCCATCGGCGACGACGCGCCGATGCTCACGATCTTGCTCCTGATCGTCTGCGCTGGCATATTCGGCCTCGTCCGGCCAGGCCGGGCCTGGCAATGGGCCGTCTTGATCGGGGTCTGGCCGGTGGTCGTACATCTGGGGGCGCACGGGCTGGGCGTCAACGACCATTTTCAGCCGAACTCCGGCGCCGCACGGACGGCTCTGTTGCCCATTTCAATGGCGGCGACATTCGCGGGCGCTTACAGCGGCGTGTTCGCGCGGCACATCCTGCTGTCTTCGGAAGATTCGCGGCGCTGAACTGTCCGTGAGGGTTGCATCAAGGGACCGGTTTCAGGTATACTTTCTCGTTGGAATTCTCGAAATCCACACCCGCCCGGACGGAGGCGCGCGTGTCGGCGGTTCGTTTTTTGTCAAAACGAACTCCGGTCGCGCCTTTGGATGAACGGCGGGGAGGCCCCGTATCTGGGGAAAAACACAAAGGAGCAACGATTTGTCAGTCCTCGCCATGAAAGACCTGCTCGAAGCAGGCGTCCACTTCGGACACCAGACCCGGCGCTGGAACCCGAAGATGAAGCGGTACATCTATGGTGGCCGCAACGGCATCTACATCATTGACCTGCACCAGACTTTGAAGCTTTTCGATGACGCTTACGCCTATGTGCAGGAGATCGCCGCCAACAACGGCAAGATTCTGTTCGTTGGCACCAAAAAGCAGGCGCAGGAAGCCGTCGCCGAAGCCGCCAAGCGCTCGCGCTCGTTCTACGTCAACTCCCGCTGGCTCGGCGGGATGCTGACCAACTACCGGACGATCCTGACCCGCATCGCCCGCCTGCGCGAACTGGAGCGGATGGACGCCGAAGGCACGTTCGACTCGCTGCCCAAAAAGGAAGCCGCCGACCTGCGCGAAGAGCGCGACCGGCTGGAAAATTATCTCGGCGGCATCAAGGACATGAACGGGATGCCCGACGCCCTGTTCATCGTGGACCTGAAAAAAGAGCGCATCGCCGTCCAGGAGGCCCGCAAACTGGGCATTCCGATCATCGCCATCGTGGACACCAACTGCGATCCCGATGAAGTGGACTATGTCATTCCCGGCAACGACGACGCCATTCGGGCCATCAAACTCATGTCCAACAAGATCGCCGACGCGATCATCGAGGTCAAGGGTGCGGAGTGGCAGGACACCACGGTCGTCAACACCGAGGAAGAAGCCCAGAAACTCGGCCTCGACGCCGACGCCGCTGCGGTCAACGCCCAGTGGGAAGCGCTGGAGAAGCGCATCGGCGCGGGAGCCGTCCCGGCGGGCGTCTTCACCGGCGACGGCGCGACCGGCATGACTGGGGAAGGCAACCAGACCGGGACCAGCCCGGCCCAGCCGCACCCCTTGGCGGGCGAAGCGATGACCTCCCCGGCGGAAGCCGCCCAGGAAGTCGCCGCCGAGACCGGCCAGCCGACCGTATAACAGAAGTTCCCCTGCGGGAAATGATAACGTCGGCCCTCTGGCTCCCCCGACAGTATGGGGGAAGGGGGGCCGATAGCGTGAGAGGAAATCTATGGCAGATATTACCGCCGCAATGGTAAAAGAGTTTCGGGACAAGACCCAGGCCGGCATGATGGAAGGAAAGAAGTTCCTGACCGAAGCGAACGGCGACATGGACACGGCGATTCGGCTGTTCCGCGAAAAGAACAGCAAAGCGACCATTAAAGAAGGCCGCACGAGCGCCGAAGGCGTCATTGAAGCGCTGGTGCGCGAGCACAACAAACTCGGCGTTCTCGTGGAGATCAACAGCGAGACCGACTTTGTGGCTCGCAATGAAGAATTCGTCGCCCTGGCCCGCGATATGGCCCGCCATGCCGCCGCAAACCCCGACGCCGCGAGCGTGGACGAACTGCTGGAAGCAACGCACACCGAGACCAGCCAGCCCGCCAAACTGCGCATCCAGGAAGTCTTCGGCAAGATGCGCGAGAACATTATCTTCAAGCGCTTCGCGGCCTTCCAGACCGAGGACGGCACCGTGGACGCCTACACCCACATGGGCGGACAGATCGGCGTCCTGGTGGAACTCGGCGGCACCGGCGAGGAGATTAAAGGCCTGGCGCACGAAGTCGCCATGCACATCGCCGCCGCCAAGCCCAAATTCCTGAGCCGCGCAGACGTTCCCGAAGCCAAAGTGACCGAAGAGCGCGAGATCGTCAAGACCCGGATGCTGGCCGACCCGAAGAACGCGAACAAGCCCGCGAACATCCTGGACAAGATCGTGGAAGGCGGCGTCGGCACGTTCTACAAGGAACAGGTGCTTTTAGAGCAGCCTTACATTCGCGAGCCGAAGATGACCGTCGCGCAGTTGGTCGCGGGCAAGGCCGAAATCCGGCGTTTCGTGCGGTTTGAGATCGGCGAGGCGTCTTAACCGATGGCCGATACGGATTCACCCGCACGGCGCAAGTGGTCGCGTGTCCTGCTCAAACTCTCTGGCGAAGCCTTCGCCGGGGACGGCGAGCAGGGCGTGATTGACTACGGCGCCGTCGCCGCCATCGCCTCCGAAGTCGTCGCCCTGCACCGGTCCGGGGTCCAGATCGCCGTCGTGATCGGCGGCGGCAACATCATGCGCGGCCAGCTCGCCGAAGCCGCCGGCATGAAGCGCATCACTGCCGACCATATCGGGATGCTCGGCACGGTCGTCAACGCCCTCGCCTTGCAGGACTCATTAGAGCAGCAGGGCGTCCACACCCGCGTCCAGACCGCCATTCCGATCCAGACCGTCGCCGAGCCGTACATCAACCGCCGCGCCCTACGTCATTTAGAGAAGGGCCGCGTCGTCATCATGGCGGGCGGGACGGGCAATCCCTATTTCACGACGGACACCGCCGCCGCCCTGCGCGCCAGCGAGGTCCGCGCCGAAGCGATCCTGATGGCAAAGAACGGCACGGACGGCGTGTACGACAAGGACCCGCGCCAACACGCGGACGCCGTGAAGTTTGACCGCATCTCCTACGCCGAGGCCATTGACCGACGCCTCAAAGTCATGGACTTGACCGCGATGGCCTTCTGCATGGAAAACAATATGCCCATCGTCGTCTTTGACATCAACGCGCCCGGCAGCATCCTCAATGTCGCCCACGGCGAGCCGCTCGGAACCCTGGTCGCCAAAGAAGCGTAAATGAGGGTTAAGCCAAAATGCAGCCAGCGATTGAAATCGCTGGTGATTGGCTGACTGACACGATTCTCTCAGGAGCATAAGATATGAGTCTCGCCGATCTCGCCAAAGATGCCGAACAGAAAATGCGAAAAACGGTGGAGGCGACCCAGCACGACTTCTCCACCATCCGCACCGGGCGGGCCAACCCGACCCTGCTGGACGGCATCACCGCCGATTATTACGGCAGTCCCACCCCCATCAGCCAGCTCGGAACCATCAGCGTCCCGGAAAGCCGTCAGCTGCTGATCACGCCCTACGACCGCTCCGTGCTGGGCGCGATTGAAAAAGCCATCAAGAACTCCGACATCAACATCAACCCAATCAATGAAGGTACGTCCCTGCGCCTGTCCATCCCTCCCCTGACCCAGGACCGCCGCAAAGAATTTGTCAAACTGCTCGGCAAAAAATCGGAAGACGGCAAAGTCGCCATCCGCAACATCCGCCGGGACGCCAACGACGGCTTCAAGGGGCTGGTGAAGAAGAACGAAGCCTCCGAAGATGAGTCCAAGCGGGCGCAGGACAGCCTGCAAAAACTGACAGACCGCTACATCGCCGAAATTGACCAGATCACGAAAGCCAAAGAAGCCGAACTTCTGGAAGTCTGAACATGGCGACACTTATCGAACCTGTCGAAGTCGCCGCGCGCCCCGCGCCGGAAGACGAGATTGACGCACTCCGCGCCCGACTCGACCCGGCCAAACTTCCCCACCATGTCGCCATCATCATGGACGGCAACGGGCGCTGGGCACGCAAAAAACACCTGCCCTCCCGCCTTCTCGGCCACCGAGAGGGCTACAAGACCGTCCGGCGCATTGTCCGCGCCGCCGCCGATCTGGGCGTCCGCGTCCTTACCCTGTACGTCTTTTCCAACGAGAACTGGCGGCGGCCCAAGCACGAGACTGACGGCCTGATGGCGCTGATCGAGCAAGCCGCGCGCAATGAGTTGCGCGAGCTGCACGAGAACGGCGTCAAAATTCGCTTCATCGGACGGCGCGATGGTTTGTCGGAATCGCTCCAGCGCGAAATGGAGCGTGATATGGCCGTGACCGCGAACAATGACCGTATCACGCTCAACCTCGCCATCAACTACGGCGGGCGGGCCGAGATCGCCGACGCCGCCCGGCGTCTCGCCGAAGCCGCCGTGCGCGGCGAGGTTGACCCGGCGCAGATCACGGAAGCGCATCTCGCGGCCAATTTGTACGCACCCGATCTGCCCGACCCGGATTTATTGATTCGCACGGCGGGCGAAATGCGTATTTCCAACTTTCTGCTGTGGGGCGTGGCCTATGCCGAGATGTGGGTGACGCCCGCGCTGTGGCCGGATTTCACGCCCGCGCACTTAGCAGAGGCCATGGAGGACTACGGGCGGCGCATCCGCAAGTTCGGGGCGGTCGTCAACCCGTGACACGGCGCAAGAACATCGTCGTCCTGGGTGCCACCGGCAGTATCGGGACGCAGACTTTAGACGTGGCGCGGCGTCTCCCGGACCGGCTGCGCGTGATCGGCCTGTCCGCCTTCCGCAATGAGACGCTGTTGCGCGAACAGGCGCGCGAATTTGACGTTCCGGCCCGTGCGCTCGCCCTAGGCGATGCCGACCTGACGCCGTTGGCACAATGGCCCGATGCCGATCTTGTTGTCGTCGCCGTCGCCGGGGCCGTCGGAACACGCGCAACGCTGGCCGCACTGGGAGCGGGAAAAGACGTGGCACTGGCGACCAAAGAAGTCCTGGTCGCCGCCGGCGACCTGGTGATGCGGGCGGCGCGCGAGGCTGGGGCGAAAGTCTTGCCCATAGATAGCGAGCATTCGGCGATCTTTCAGTGCCTGCAGGGCGCTCCACCGGAGAGCATCGCCCGGCTTTGGCTGACGGCGTCCGGCGGCCCGTTCCGCGAATGGCCCGCCGAACGCATGGAGCAGGCGACGCTGGCCGACGCGCTGCGCCACCCGACCTGGCCGACGATGGGCCGCAAGATTACCGTTGACAGCGCGACACTGATGAACAAGGCGCTGGAAATAATTGAGGCGCGCTGGCTGTTCGACGTGCCGGTGGCAAACGTCAGCGTCGTGGTTCACCCGCAAAGCGTCGTGCATTCGCTGGTCGAATTCCATGACGGGTCGGTGATGGCGCAGATGGGGCTGCCCGATATGCGTCTTCCTATCGAGTACGCGCTGCTGCACCCGGAACGGCTTGACGCGGGCCTGCCCCGAATTAATCTGTGGGAGATGACGACGCCGCTGACATTCGAGCCGCCCGACGAATCGCGCTTTCCCAGTCTGGGCCTGGCCCGGCGCGCGGCGGCTGTCGGCGGCACAATGCCTGCCGTTTTGAGCGCCGCCAATGAGGCCGCGGTCGCCCTGTTTCTGGATGAACAAATCGCGTTCGCGCAGATCATCGAGTTCGTCGCACGGGTCATGGAGGCCCACGCGCCTCAGCCCCAGCCGACGCTGGACCAGATTTTAACCGCCGATGCCTGGGCGCGGCAGACAGTACGGACATGATGCTAGCCCGGCGTTTCTCGCCCGGCGACTAAAGTCGCG
>CAZZVX010000072.1:0-15615 GCA_964657535.1 Armatimonadota bacterium
GTTGAGACTGTCCAACTCGAAGTGGAAGTCAATGACCTCGTTGATGTCAATGGGACCCTGGGCCGTGAACTGCTCCTTCTCCTCGTGGGAGACTTCCAGCGCCACATCCTTGAGGATGCCGGTCTCCCACTCTTCCTGCTTGATGAACTGTTCGCCGAGTTTCTTGCACCGCGAACAGCGGAACTTGACATAGACGAAGCTCGGACCGAAGAGGCGCAGGTAATACCCGTGCTGGACTACGTCCTTCGCGATGATGCGCTGGCCGCAGTTGCACTTGATTGACGTTCGCATATTGCTCATGGATTCCACCTCTCGGTATGGGTTTTGGGAGAATAGACCCGGAATCGTTCCGGGGCCGACGTGCCGAACGGCAGGTGAGGGTAGTATGAATTCCGCGTACTCAGGCTTCTCGTCAATACCATACTTCTCTCATTATAGCACACTTTTCCTTACTTCCATTATGGCGGGTTCGGGCCGAAACGCGAATGATTTTTATGGGCGCGTCGGTGACGGCGTCCAGGGCCGTTCGTTCTGGCGTTCCAGGTCTTTGCGCAGGCGCAGCAGGGCGACGTCTTTGGCCTTCGCTTCCAGCATGATGTCGAAGGGCCGGGCGTCGTCCGCGCCGACGGCGTCCCAGAACAGCACGAACTCCATCGGGTCAATGAAGTCGGCGTGCGCCTTCGCTTTCGGGACGCGCAGCCTGGTGACGGCGCGTTCGCGCCCGCTCGCGCCCCGCTCTTTCTCGATGAGCGGGTCAAACGAAGTGGACGGCGACGAGTAGTGGATCTTGGGCGTCACCCCGTCCGGCCAGGTCGCCAGCGCGCGGTGGAGCGCCTCGCGCATCGGCAGCCCTTCCGGGTTGAAGCAGAAGTGGTGCAGGTTGTCGAAGACGACCGGGCAGCCGGTCTCCTCGTGAATACGCAGCACTTCCGCCGCCGAGTAGTTGACGTCGTCGTTCTCCACCACGATTCGGCGGCGCGTTTCTTCTGGGAGTTCTTTGTAGCGGCGCACGAAACGGGCCAGGCTCTCGGCGCGCTCGCCGTAGACGCCGCCGACATGGGTGACGACCACGCCCTCCAGCCCGCAGCCCAGCGCGTCCAGCAGCCGCGCCTGGGCGTTCAGGTCGGCGATGCTCTTGCGCGCCACGTCCTCGTCCTGCGCGTTCAGCAGAATATACTGCGACGGGTGCAGGCTCAGGCGGATGTCGTAGGCGCGGGCCAGCGCGCCCAGGTCGGTGAGTTCGTCGGCGGCTTCTTCCAGCTGGTTGTGAAACTGCGGCATCTCCGGGTGGGTGAGATAGGGGACGAAGTCCGACGACATCCGGTACATACGGATGTCGGTCTTGTGCAGGTAGTGGAAAATCTCGCGGACGTACTCGATGCTCTGCCGAACGTGCGGCCCCGACTGCCACCGCCGGGCATCGTTGGACGGCATCCCGGCCTCGGCGGGAATGGTGGACAGATTGCCCCCCGCCCCCAGGACTTTCACGGCGAATCCGAAACGCATAAGAAAGTTGTGTCCTCTCTAATGCACTTATACCCAGGAAGGCTGTTCCGTTAAATAAACGCCTTCCAGAACTCGGCGTCAAAAGGAGCGTTGCTCTGCGCGACCAGAGCAGCGAGGTAATCCTCGGCGGCGGGCAGGGTCCGTGTGTAAGAGGCCATTGTGCTGCCGACGACGATCACCTGGGCGTCGGGCAGGTCGCCCCGGCGGTTGCAGCGCCCGGCGCGGCGGATCAGGTTTTCGGGGGGACAGAGGGTGGACAGCAGCACGGTCGCGTCTAGATCGCCCGTCTCGATGGCGCTGCCGGTCGTCAGCAGCAGGTAGCCTTCGCCTTCTTTTTCCAACTCGCGAATCTGGGCGTAGGTGCGGCGTCGAGCCTCCGTCTCCTGCGCGGGGTGGTACAGGAAAACGCTGTGGGGGTAAGCGGGCGCCAGGCGGCGGTGCAGTTCCTCGGCGTCGGCGGGCGTCTCCGCGACGGCGAAGACGCGCGAGTTCTGGTAATACGCGCGGCGGACCTGCTGATCGATCTCCGCGAGCGGGTCGTCCGACGCCACAAAATAAAGCGTTTTGGCGCCAGCCGCCGGGGCTTGCGGGACGACCGTTGTTTCTAAAAAGTCGAGTTCTTCGGCATAAGACGGCGGCATGGTGGTCGTGCCGACGACGACGTCGGTGTCTTCGGCGAACAGAAACTCGACGAGGCGGTGGAAACGGGAAAAGCCTTCGGCATCGTAGGTGTGCGCCTCATCGAAGAAGAACAGGTCACGGCGGACGGGGACTTCGTCCACCGGCCCCAGCGTCGAGGGCAGGGCGTTGATGCCGCCGCCGCCGAAGAACAGGGCGCGGAAGCGCGAGAAGGTCGTCAGGATCAGATCCACGTCGGCTTCGAGCGGATTCGTCTCGATGCTGGGGTCTTCCGTGCCGTCGGGGAAGAAGCGGCGGCACTGGTTGCCTTGATCGTCATCGTCGCTGATGTCCAGGCAAAGCGTTCGCGGCGTCTCGTCGCCGCCGACCATCGCGCGCAGGTAGGGGACAAGCCGGTACAGGTAGTCGTCAAGGGAGGAGCCGTCCGGTCCGATCAAAAACAGCCGACGAGGGGCGCCACCGCGCTGCAGGCCGAGCGTCGGGACGACGACGGCCTCCGTCTTGCCCACACCCGTGGGCGTCAGGAGCAGGAAACCGATGTCGCTTTGGGGCGCGGAAAGCCGCTCATAGAGGCCGCTCTGCCAGTCCGTCGCCTGAAGGACGGCGCCATCCGTCGTCAGACGATAAGCGGTCGTGGCGATCTCGGTCTTGTCCGGCGCTGCTGTCATGTCCTGCATGGTAGATTACTTTTCCCCTTGTGTGCTTGTATTATAACACGACTTCAGGGCATGAATCTGCAGGAGACCAGGAAATATTACAGGTCGCCCCCTTCCTGCGGCGCCGCAGGAAAGGGGGCGACGCTTTACTTGGTCACGGTCTCGCCGGCGGCCTTGAGGGCGCGGGCGACTTGGGCGATGCGGCGGCCCTGGTAGCGGGCGACTTCCAGGTCTTTGTCGTTTGGCGGCGTCGCGTTCTGGCCGGAAATGGAGGTCGCGCCGTAGGGCGTGCCGGCGGCGAACATGGCCGGGTCGGCGTATCCGAGCGGGACGATGATCAGGCCGAGATGGGCCATGAAGTTGTACATCGAGATGATCGTGCTCTCGTTGCCGCCGTGCGCCGACGAGGTCGAGGAGAAGGCGCCGCCCGCTTTGCCGTTGAGTTTGCCCTGGAACCACAGTCCGCCCAGGCTGTCCACATAGGCTTTCAGTTCCGAAGAAATGTTGCCGAAGCGGGTGGGGGTGCCGAAGATGATGGCGTCGGCCCCTTCGGCGTCGGCCTCCGTGGGGGCTTTATAGAGGGCATTCATTCGGTCGGCGCTTTCGGCCCAGCCGGGGGCGTGCGCCATCACGTCGCGGCTGACGATCTCGCGGGCGCGGCGCAGGACGACTTCCGCGCCTTCGGCCTGAGCGCCTTCGGCGATGGCTTTAGCGAGCGCTTCGGTCGAGCCGTTGCGCGAATAGAACGCGATCAAAATCTTGGGCGTGGTCATGGTGTTTTCCGTTTCTGTGTGTTTATTCAAGGCCTTTGACAAGGTTGCCGTTGTCGGCCTGCTTGGGCAGCGGCAGGATTTTCCCCAGATTGAGCAGTCCGGGGCCGGCGAGGACGAGTGCCAGGCTCATGGCGATGACGAGCAAATGGTACTCAACGCCTTCGCCCTTTTGGGTCCCCATCCAGTTCATAAAAAAGCCGTTCTTGATGTGGACCATGAAGATCGCGCCGAGCATGATCAGTGTGATCGCCGCGCCGGAGAAACGGGTCAGAAAGCCGACCAAAATTCCCAGCCCGCCGAAGAACTCTCCGACGGCGACGAGGTAGCCGAGCGGCCCCATCATCTTGACGACGTTCGCGAGGCCGGGGCCGTGGAACGCGCCGAACATCTTCTGCGACCCATGAAGCATAAACGTGACGCCCAGAACCAGGCGCAGGATCAGCAGCGCCCAGTCGGTGGCCGTCGCGCTACGCGCCCCAGTCGCAATGGCGGGCTGTGCCAGTGTGCTGCTCATTTGGGATTATCTCCTTGGGTCTAGTGACTATACCGCTCTGTTTTTTATAGCGTCGTCCCATTCTCTGCTAATGCAGAGATTTCCCAAACAGTTCCCGGCGAAACTCTTTTTGAGAAATAGTCGTTGTAGTGATATAATAAATGAAGCGTAAGACTACAAGGACAGGGAGCGGGACTATGAGCGAGCGCCAGCAATACTCTCACAGCGAGGGGGTTTTTTGCCCGGCCAATGCCGTGCTGAACCTGCTCAGCGGGCGCTGGACGCTGCACATCGTCCGCTCCATGCTGGAAGGCAAAACGCGGTTCAACGAGATCGGGCGGGCCAACGGCCTGAACCCGGCGACCCTGCGGGAGCGTCTGCGCGCTTTGGAAGAAGAAGGCGTCGTCACGCGCACGGTCATCAGCGCCATGCCGCCCCACGTTGAGTATACGCTGACCGAGAAGGGCCTCGCGCTCAACGGCATCTTCGAGGATCTGGCGCAGTGGGGCCGCGACTGGATGCGGCCCAAAGGCGCGTCACTGGTGGACGCGCCGACGGAGCCAGGTCAGAGCGTCACGGGCGAGGCCGTCTCGGCGGAGCGGTAGGCGGCGAGGGCGACTTCCAGGGCGCGCAGGCCGTCTTCGCCGGTGGCGAGGGTGGGGGCGTCCTGCCCGGCGGCGAGGCGCAGGAAGTCGGCGACAAGGCCGGCGTCAATGTCGCTGCCCCAGCCGGGCCAACCCGCGCGGCCCGCGCTGTCGTTGTAATGGACCAGGTGCTGCGCGAACATATCCAGTGTGGCGACGCCGCCCGTCCCCACCACTTCCAATGTCACATCCCCCCAGGTCGGGTAGGTCTTCGGGCGCGACCAGCTCGTGTCCAGCGTCGCGAACGCGCCGCCGTCGTAGCGGATGGACAGAAACCCCGTGTCTTCCCAGGCTCGGTGGTAAAAGCCGTGGCCGGTCTCGGCGTAGACTTCGACGGCTTCCCGGCCCAGCAGCCGGCGGTTGAGGTCGGCGACGTGGACCGTGTGGTCAATCACCGCGCCCCCGCCGGAGAGCGCTCTGTCCACAAACCAGCCGCCGGGCATGGTGCCGCGATTTGTTCCCCGGATTGCTAATATATTGCCGATGGCCCCACTCTGGACGTGCGCCCGCAGGCGCTGGAATGCGGGCGAGTGGCGGCACGGGAAAGCCGTGGCGAGTTTGACGCCGTGCGCGGCGCAAGTATCAAGCATGGCCTGGGCGTCTTCCAGTGTCGTCGCCAGGGGCTTTTCGCACAGGATGGCCCTGACGCCTGCCTGGGCTGCTTGTTCGACCATCGCCCGATGATGGACGTTCTCGCTGGTGACGATGACGGCGTCGGGGCTTGTTTCGAACACGGCCTCGGCGGTGGGGAAGTAGCGGGTGCCGAATTGTCGCGCCGCGTTCTGTCCCCGTTTGCTGTCAGGGTCGGCGAGGCCGATGAAATCGGCGTCCGGGTGGGCAGTCAGCGCGGCGGCGTAAGCCGTCGCGTGCATATGGGCGAAGGAGAGGATGCCGACCTTGAGACTCATGGCAGCGTCACCGGCTTCCCCGTGTGGATGGAGTCGAGGGCGGCGAGGGCGATGCGGACGGCTTCGCGGGCGTCGTAGACCGTGACGGGAGGCGGAACGCCTGTCCCCAAAGCGTCCGTGAAGGCGCGCAGTTCGGCGTAGAACGGATCATCCTGCGCCGCCAGCGGGCTTTCGGAAGTGGGAGCGCCGTCGGAAGGAGAGACCGTTAAAGGCACGGCACGCGCGCTGTCGAACTCCAGCAGTCCTGTGTCGCCGGCGATCTCGAAGCGGGTCTGCATGGCGCCGCTGTGCGCCCAGGAGCCGGTGACGTGGCCGACGGCGCCCGATGCAAAGCGCAGGGTGACGAGCGCGTAGTCGAGCAGCCCCGCGTGGTCGGTCTGTCCGTGCAGGCCGTGCGCGTAGACGCGGCTGACGGGGCCGAAGCACCAGCGGAGCCAGTCGAAGTCGTGCAGCATGGCGTCCAGCACCACGCCGCCGCTCTGGGCGGGGTCGGCGTACCAGGAAGGACTGTGGGAGCCGCGATGGGGAAAACCGGCCAGGCGTTCGGCGCGGATGGCGGCAGGGGCGCCGACGCCGCCCCCGTCTACGATGCGTTTGGCTTCGCGGTAGGCGGGGAACCAGCGGACGACGTGACCGGCCATCAGCGGCACGCCGGCGCGCTCGACGGCATTCACGATGGCGTCACAGTCTTCGAGAGTGCGGGCGAGGGGCTTCTCCACGAAGATTGCCTTGCCGTCTGCGGCCGCCTGTTCAATAGAAGCGCGGTGCGAGGGGGTGGGCGTGCAGATGTCCACGATGTCCGGGGCGGCGTCGCGCAGCAGCACGCCGAAGTCGTCGTAGCCGGTGACGCCGGGGGCGAGGGTTTGGGCGGCCTCCCGGTGCGTGTCCAGGGCGGCGACGACGGCGGCTTCGGGGATCGCGGCCCAGTGGCGGGCGTGCGTTTTCCCCAGCTTGCCCGCGCCGAGAATGGCAACTCGGTAGGGCATCAGGGGGCCGCCGTTCCAAGGGGCGCGGGCGCGGGCGCAGGTGTCGCCGGCACCGTCGGAGCGGGGGGCGGGGTATCCCGGATGTTGCTGAAGGCCTGGATGTCGCGCATATTGACCAGCGTTAATTGCGCGTCCGGGGCGGAGGTGGCGTCGGCCCCGGCGGCGCGGGGGGGCGAGGGCGGCAGCAGGTAGGTCACGAGGAACGTCTCGCCGCCGAAGATGAGCGTCTCGCCGCGCGTGGCGCAGGTGGCGGCTTTGCCCTGGGCGTCAACAAGGCTGACGTAGTGGTAGGTCGGCCCCAATTGGTCCCGTTCCAGGGTGCTGGGGTACAATTTGCCGCTGAGCAGGTCGGCCAGGGGGCCGGTGATGGGTTTGGCGGGCGCTTGGGCCTGGGCCGTGGGGCGTCCTGCCAATGTTCCCAGCCAAAGGCTGCCGCCCAATGCGGCGGCCAGTAAAATGATGTTCAGTGATTTTCGGTTCATGGCGTTCCTGCGGTTTCCGAAGCGTTCAGGTTAAACTCAATCAAGGCGTAGAAGTCGGACAGGGCGAGCGTGATGTCTACCGAGGGCAAATGAATGGTGGACGACAGGCCTGTGATGGTCTGTGAACTCCATTGATCGCCGTCACGGGTGTGCAGCGTGACGCGCGGTTCGTCGGGGGCGACCAGCAGGTAGTCAGTCAGGCTGGGGACGGTCTTGTAATGCTCAAACTTTTCGCCCGCGTCGTATTTGGCAGTGGACGGGGACAGCACTTCCACGATGACCAGCGGGTTGATGTAGGTGTCCCGGCGGCCTGCATAATGGGCGATGGGTCCGCAAATGGCGGACACGTCGGGATAACAGTTCGTGCCGTCGCTGCAATGCACTTTCACGTCGGAGTTGAAGACCCTGCAGCGTTTGGGGATGAGCATGTTGCCGAGGGCGCGCCCGATGTTGGCGCAGATCGCGCCGTGATCGTCCGTGCCGCCAGCCATCATGCGGATTTCGCCGTTGACGTATTCGGAGCGTTCAAACGCCTTTTCTTCCAGGGCGAAGTATTCGGCCTCGGTGTATTCGTGTTGTTCAACGTACTGACGGGCGAGGGCCATTTTTGCCTCTTATGACGTTTTCAGATGGTGCGTGCTGCCGCGCTCGGTGAGCGGAATGGCGGCGAGCCAGTCGGGGAGGGCGTCGGGGGCGAACTTGGGAATGTCCAGGGTCAGGATGCTTTCCAGCGGAACGCCGAAATCCACCGTGCCGCCGCTGCGGTCGGCCAGCACGCCGACGCCGACCAGATTGCCGCCGGACGCTTCAATGACTTCCATTGTGTCGCGGACGCTGCCGCCCGTTGTCAGGATGTCATCCACCAGGAGCACGTTTTCGCCCTCCCGAATCTCGAAGCCGCGACGGAGGACGCGGCCTTTGCCGTCGTCGCCGCGCTCGGCGAAGATGCCGCGCGTGCCGAGTTTTTTGGCGACTTCGTAGGCGAGCAGGACGCCGCCCGTCGTGGGGCCGACGACGACCTGGACTTCGTCAGCAGCGAAGCGTTCGGCCAGATCGGCGCAGAGTTGTTCCACATAGTGGGGGAATTGCAAGACCTGGAACTTTTCCAGGTAAACCGCGCTGTGGTATCCCGACGCGAGCAGAAAGTGGCCTTCCAGCAATGCGCCGGAGTCTTTAAAGATTTGCAGGGCTTGTTCGTTGGTGAGCATGGGGGCAGGTTCGGCGGGGCGGGGAGTAATTCCTGCCTAATGCGTGTATTTCAGAGGATTGTATCAGGGGCGGTGTCGGCTCCAGACGCATTTCAGGTCTACTGATTTTGACTTATTGCTTGTTGTGCCTTGTGTAGTGCTTCAATGATTTTTGGCAACTCTTCCGCCCTAAAGGTTATGCCTTTATGTTTTAATACATCCTTTGCATAGGCTTCAATGTACACTTTTCGGATGCTGCGGGATTGACGGATTGAAACTCGGCATTTTTCATCCGGCGTCCTCTCGCTATACCAGTCAAACTCATCGATTATTTCGTCCATAATACCCCTTCAAGAATGTGTGATTTTATTTAGACTTCGCTTTTGGGTCCGGCTTCACGTCTCCGAACTCCTCAATGTCTGGGGCCGCTTTATAAAATTGGGGTAGCAGTTGCGCGTCGTTGGCTCTCCAAATTGTGCCGTCTTTGAGGCGAGCAATTCTGACATAAGCAATAGCCGTATAAACTTGCTCCTCACCCAAATCACGAGATCCATCACTGGATGACTGCCCCGGATCTAAAGGTTTCCAATTAGCACTATCCGTTCCTGTGACTGTCCATTCGCTTCCGATCAAACGTTGGTTAAACGCATCATACTTTAAGATAACAATCTCAAAGGCGACGAGCGCTTGCTTACCTATATTCTGCCACTTCAAGTCCTGATCGAATCGAGTCTCGCCATCACTGTACTGATTCGAGAAGGAGAAGTCACTCAACTTCACATAGGGACAGTTGTTAACGATTAGCGCCTTTCGGTCAGGATAATTTGAGTCGCTTTCCGGGACTGATATGTCTTGTGCAGAAGAGCGGCCACAAAGAACAAAAGTGATTAAAAGTAAAACAACTAGGCAACTAGACTTAAGCATCTGATTAACCCTCTCCGTTTTAACTGGCCTATGCCAAACTTGGACGCTATACTTTCTAATTCTTGAAAGCAGGCTACAATGAAAAGTTCGCTAGAGGAATTATGCTTTCCTGCCGAGACTACGGTGAATTTAGATAGACTATGTAAATCTGTTTCAAACACGCGCCGCAACACCAACGCGATAATCAAGACGTTGCCCAGCATTACCTGTACCGATCTGCCGCAGCCAGACTTGGGCCTGGGGGTGTCGCGCTAGGGGCCGATCTGAAGCGGCCAATTCATCGGCGTCTATCTCGTAATCCCCCGTAGCCACATCAATTAACACATATTCTCCAATGTCCTGGGCGCTGACAACAGGCCGGATGTCGCTTTCATAGATTGCATCCCCCTGCCGGGCAAGTTCTTCCCGATTCAAAAGCGTGTCTGTAACAGCCATAACTCCCTCCTGCCGAAAAGTTCGCCGATACCATGCCATTTCCCTGCCCGCCTCAACACTCCCCAACCTTCACAGTCCCCAAGCCAAGACGCACAGCCTCTTATTTACTGGCCTTTCTCCCATTCCGATGGGGGAAAGGTGGCGAAGCCGGATAGGGGGCTAGCCTTGACACGCGGGGCCTATTTCAGTATACTGTAGCGGGCTGAGGGAGACGACATGGCCGATCAATTGACCGCGCCCGGCACGCCGGCGGCGGCTCCGGCGGCGACAACAGCGCCGCCGCGCCGTCCGAATATCGTAACGGTGTTTCTGACGTATGTGGGTGAAATCTCGATTCTGCTCGGTCAATCCCTGCGCTATTTGGGGCGCGGGCAGGTGGACGGGCGCGACCTCGTGGATCAAATGTCGCAGATCGGGGTAAACTCCATCGCCATTGCGCTGCTGACGGCCCTGGCGTCGGGGGCGGTAATTGCGCTGTATTTTACGCCGTTCCTGAAGCAGTACGGGGTGGAAAGCCTGGCCGGAGGGTTTGTCGGGCTGGCCGTTTCGCGCGAATTGATCCCTGTGCTGACGGGCGTGGTCGTGGCGGCGCGGGCCGGGTCGGCCATTGCCGCCGAGATCGGGACCATGAAGGTCACGGAGCAGATCGACGCGCTGCGGGCGCTGGCGGTCAGCCCGGTGCAGTACCTGGTCGTGCCGCGCCTGCTGGCGGCGCTGATCATGCTGCCCGTGGTCTGCGCGCTGGCCGATGCGATTGGGATGCTCGGCGGCTATCTGGTTTCTACGAGTTTCGGCGTGCCGCCCGCGACGTTTCCGAACTCCATCAAATTGCTGCTGCTGCCGCGCGATTTTTATCTGGGCATGACCAAGACGATTGTGTTCGGCCTGATTTTGGCACTGGTCGGCTGCCATCAGGGATTGAAGACGGAAGGCGGCGCGACAGAAGTGGGGCGGGCGACGACCAACACTGTCGTGATTTCTATTGTGCTGATCTATATCTCCAATTATTTCTTGGCGTATGTGATGTTTCCGAGGGTGCCGACATTTTGAGTACGGTGGTCACAGAGGAAATCCCGAACGAGGCTGCGCCGCGCGGCGATGCGAGTATTGATGTCTGCGACCTGCGCTTTCGGGTGGAGCGCAAGGAAGTGCTGAAAGGCATCAGCCTGCGCGTCCGGCCCGGCGAGATTCTGTGCGTGATGGGGATGTCCGGGTGCGGCAAGACGACCCTGCTGCAGTGCATCGGCGGCCTCACCCGCCCAACGAGCGGCGAAGTCTGGATCGGCGACTCGCAGATTGTCGGCATGACCGAGGACGAACTGAACCGTGTGCGCGAGCGCATGGGCATGGTCTTTCAGTACGCCGCGCTGTTTGATTCGCTGTCTGTCTATGAAAACGTCGCCTTCGGCCTGCGGCGGCGGCGCAAACTGACGGAAGCCGCCATCAAACAGGCCGTCGCGGAGAAACTGTCACTGGTCGGCCTGCCGGATACGGAAGCGCTGTTCCCGTCGCAGTTGTCGGGCGGCATGGCAAAGCGCGTCGGGCTGGCGCGAGCGATTGCGATGACCCCGGAGATTTTGCTCTACGACGAACCGACCAGCGGCCTGGACCCCGTCGTGGCGAGCGTGATTGATGAACTGATTATGGAGATGCGCGACAAACTCGGCGTCACCAGCATCGTCGTTTCGCACAACCTGCCGAGCATTTTTCGTATTGCCGACAAGATCGCCATGCTGCACGAAGGCCGAGTTTTGGTGTTCGGGACGCCCGACGAAGTCAAGGCCAGTCCCGACCCCATCGTGCAGCAGTTTATTCACGGTCAGTCGCACGGGCCGATAGAAGTGGTGCATCACTAACCATGTCAATCGGAACAACGGCGCGTGTGGGGGCAGTGGTCCTGCTGGCGATTGCCCTGTTTGGAGGGATGTTTGTCTTTTTCGGCGGCGGCAGCCTGTTCAGCCGGACGTACACGCTGGACGTGCTGTTTGACAACGCCGACGGCATCACGCAGGGCGTTCCCGTGGAACTCGCGGGCGTCCAGATCGGCCAGGTGCAGCGCGTCTCGCTGACGCCGACCCATAAAGCCGACCTGACGCTGGAACTCAAGGAAAAAGTCAGCGGCCAGGAGGTTCGGATTCCGAACGGCTCGCAGTTCGTCATCACGATCCCGGTCTTCGGCAGCACCGGCGTCATTATGGTCGTGCCGCCGGACAACTCCGCGACCCATCCGACGGGCTATATACAGGAAAATACCGTCGGCCTGACCGGGATGCGGACGGGGGACATCACGGCGTCTTTGACGCACGCCAACACGCTGCTGGACCAGTTGACGACCACGACCCGCCGCGTGGACGCGCTCATCACCGACCCGCGCCTGCAAAGCCAGCTGCGCGACACGGTCGCCAACCTGAACGCCGCGTCGTCCAGCGGCGTCAAACTGACCGACAAACTCAACGCCACCATCGGAACGGACAACGCGCAGGCCATGCGCCTGCTGCAAGCCGATAACGCGCACGCGCTCGCCATGCTCGACCAGGACAACGCCGAAGTCCAGCAGCTTTTGCAGCAGACCAAAAACGGCTCAAAAATCGCTCTGGGCAACATCAACGACACGACGGCGCAGATCAAAGGCACGACGGCGGAAAACCGCGCCAAGATTAATCAAATCGTGTCCAACCTGAACGATACCACGGCGGCTGTCGCCGGCATCACGCAGCAGACCAACGACCTGCTCAAAAACGGCGGCGTGACCCAGAACCTTGCCGCGACGGTCGCGAATCTCAAAGCGACCACGGACAAACTCAACACCATCACGGGCAGCCTGCAAAGCATTGCCACCGACCCGGCGGTGCAGAACAACCTGAAGCAGACCGTCGCCAACATCAAGGACAGCAGCGAGGAAACCAAGTTTCTCCTGCAGCGCCTGAACAAACTCGCCGGGACCAAGCGCCCGGCGGCGGTCGTGGTCGGGCCGGGCGGCGCGGTCGTCGTGCCGCCGCTGCCGACGGGAACATCGCCCGTTCCCGGAACCGTGCCGCACTCCACGGACACTGTGCCATTAATTCTGCCGCAGGTAGACCTGATACAAAACACACGCCAAAGTCATTTCCGGGCCGACGTGGACGCTTACGTGCCGCTGGGCGTCTCGCCGACGGCCTTTGTGCGGGCCGGAATCTACGGCTTCGGCGACTCCAACCGCGTCAACCTGCAGCTCGGCGAGTTCGCCGGGCGCGAGGCGATCTACGATTATCGCGTCGGGCTGTACGCCTCCAAATTGTCCGTCGGCGCGGACGCGGGGTTGGGCCGCCGCGCGACCCTGTCGTTTGACGCCTACGACCCGAACGATCTGCACGTCAACGCGCACGGCGTCATCATGCTCGCGCCGGAACTCGGCCTGCTCATCGGCGGCGAAGACCTGACCCGCCGCAGCGGCACCGTCATCGGCTTGGAATACCGACGTGCAAAGTAAAAATTGCCAAAACGAACTGCCAACGAGGGACCAAAACACATGAAAGTCATACTTCTGCAAGACATCGCCCAGCAGGGCAAACAGGGCGACGTGATCGCCGTGACCGACGGCTACGCCCGCAACTATCTGTTCCCGCGCAAACTCGCCATCGAGGCCGCCGGCGGGGCGCTCAAAAATCTGCAAGCCAAACACGCCCAGGAAGAGCGCCGCACCGAGAAACTGCGCCAGGAAGCCGACCGCACCGCCGAGAAATTGGCCGACCAGACCGTGACCCTGACGGTGAAAGCCGGCGCAAACGCCCGGCTCTATGGCCGCGTCACCGCCGCCGACATCGCCGAGGCCGTCGAAAAGTCGCTCTCCATCAAATTGGACAAGCGTAAAGTCGGCCTGCTGGACCCGATCAAGGCCGTCGGCGAGTATGAAGTCCCCATCAAGCTCCACCGCGACGTGACCGTGCCGCTGAAAGTGGCCGTCGTCACCGCCGCCTAGCGCCTCCGCATCGTCGTCCGGGGCGGCGGCCCCGGACGGCCCCGCCCCTGTGTTTTGTCTTTGGATTCTTCGGAACTGTTATGGCTGAACGCAACGGGTCATTTGAAAACGGGCGCCCCCGCTATCGCCGCAACGGCGAGGGGGGCGGCAACGGAAGCGGCGGACCCAATTTCGGCGTCCTGTCTGCCTACGTCCCGCCGCAGAACATTGAGGCCGAGCAGTCTACCCTCGGCGCGATGCTCATCGAGCGGGCGGCCATCGAAAAAGCCGCCGAGATCCTCACCAAAGAAGATTTCTACCGCGACTCGCACCAGGCGCTGTTTGACACCATCACGGCGCTGGCCGAGCGCGACGAACCCGTAGACTTCATCACCGTTCAGGAGGAGCTGAAGAACCGCGAGAAACTCGACCTGATCGGCGGCCCCTCCTATCTCGCCGCCCTGCTCGACACCGTCCCGACTGCGGCCAATATCGAGTATTACGCCAAGATCGTCCAGGAGAAAGCCCTCCTGCGCCGTTTGATCGAGGCCGCTCTGGAGATCGTCGGCCTGGCGCGCGGCGAGGTGGACGACGTCGGCGAGATCATTGACCAGGCCGAAAAACTGGTCTTCAGCGTCTCGCAGCAGCAGACCTCCGAGTATTTCGCCCAGCTCCGCACCCTGCTTCTTCAAGTCTACGACAAGGCCGAAGAACTCGGCGAGATGAAGCAGCGCATCTCCGGCCTCTCGACGGGCATTCACGACTTCGACATGATCACCTCCGGCCTCCAAAACACGGATCTGATCATTGTGGCGGCTCGGCCGAGTATGGGGAAAACGTCACTTTGTCTGTCCATTGCCGAACACGTCGCCATCAAGGAAAACAAGCCGGTGGCGATCTTCTCGCTGGAAATGTCCAAAGAGCAGCTTGCCATGCGGATGCTGTGTTCACAGGCGCAGGTGAACGCGCACAAACTGCGGACGGGGCATCTCGTCGAAGAGGAATGGACACAACTCGCGCTGGTGGTCCAGGGGATGTATGAGGCCCCGATCTTCATTGACGACGCGACCGAGACTTCCGCGCTGACGATGCGCGCCAAGTGCCGCCGCCTGATGGCCGAACACGGCCTGGGCCTGATCATCGTGGACTATCTGCAGCTCATGCGGTCGCACCGCCGCACCGAAAATCGCGTACAGGAGATCGGCGAAATCGCGCGTGGCCTCAAATCGCTGGGCCGTGAACTGAAAGTGCCGGTCATTGCCTTGTCGCAGTTGTCCCGTGCCGTGGAAAGCCGCGAAAACAAACGCCCGATGCTTTCAGATTTGAGAGAATCGGGCAGCATCGAGGCGGAGGCCGACATGGTGTGCTTTTTGTACCGCGAAGCGTATTACAAGATGAAGGAAGCCTACGCCGTGGACGGCGCGGACCGCCCCGACCGGGAGCCGGTGGAGGAAACCGAGATCATCGTCGGCAAGCACCGCAACGGGCCGACCGGCATGGTGAAGGTAGGGTTCATGCCCGAATTCGCCAAATTCGTAGACCTGGAACTGAGACGAGACGATGAGCCGACAGGCTTCTGACAAAAAGGCGGCGCGTGCATGATCAAAGTGTTGGTCATCGGCGGCGGCGGGCGGGAACACGCGCTGGTCTGGAAACTGGCCCAGAGTCCCCAGGTCAGCCGTATCTACGCCGCGCCCGGCAACGCGGGCATCGCGCAGCTGGCCGAATGTCTGCCGATTGCGGCCGACGACGTGCCGGGCCTGCTGAAATTCGCCCTGGACAATGAGATTGATCTGACCGTCGTCGGCCCCGAAGTACCCCTGATTTTGGGCGTCGTGGACGCCTTCGAGCAGAAAGGGCTGCGCATCTTTGGCCCGGCGCGCGAGCCGGCGCTGCTGGAAGGCTCCAAAGCCTACGCCAAAGGCCTGATGCTGCGCTACGGCATCCCGACGGGCCATTTCGCCGTTTTCTCCTCGGTAGATGCCGCCCGGCATTACGCCCGCACGCACTTCGCCCAGCAGCCCAAGCCGCTTGTCATCAAGGCC
>CAZZVX010000073.1:0-12701 GCA_964657535.1 Armatimonadota bacterium
ACTGCTGATCCACCATGCGGGCGATAAGCTGGCCCAGATCGCCCATTCCGCCCAGACGACGCTGACGCCGCCGCTGCTCGCCACGAGCGAAGGCCTGACGCTGCCCGCGCCGTCCCCCGACGACGATGGGACGGCGCCGACCAAAGCGGACAAAGCCGCCCCCGCGCCGTTGGTCATTTGCGAGGGACTGACCTACGACGTGATGGCGCGCAGCGATCTCGTCATCACCAAATCCGGGACGTCCACGTTGGAAGCGGCGATCCTGCTCAAGCCGATGATCATCGTTTATCGCGGCTCGGCGCTGATGGCCGCGGAGTGGGAACTGCGCAAGCGCGCTCTGCGGGTTGACCACATCGGCCTGCCGAACATTTTGGCGGGCGAGCGCCTCTGCCCGGAACTCCTCCAGGACGAGGCCACGCCCGAAGCGATCTCCGAACTGGCAGTCGAGATGCTGCTGCAGCCGGAGCGCCTGCTGCATTTCAAGCAGAAACTGGCCGACGTGATTCAGGCCAGTCTGGGCGAGCCGGGCGGCGTCCGCCGCGCCGCCGAGATGCTGTACGACCTGGCCGTGAAGCGTAAAGTATGAGCCTTATGATTGACGACGGAACATCGGCAAATAAGCCTCCGTTTCTTGTGCGCCGCCGGACGGTGTTCACCTGGATCATCCCGCTGGGGCTGCTCGCCGCCGCCCTGCATTTCCGCCGTCATGACGGCGGCTGGGCCGCCTACGGAGCGGGGCTGGCGCTGGTCGTACTTGGTGAGGTCGTCCGGTTTTGGGCGGCGGGCTACATTGCCAAAGACGCCCAGATCGCCACCGGCGGCCCCTACGCGCACGTCCGCAATCCTTTATATTTTGGCTCCCTGCTGCTCGCCGTCGGCTACGGTCTGCTGTCCGGGCTGGGCGTCTGGGGCGTCGGGGCGATGCTCGTCCTTTTTCTGCTGTTTCACCTGGCGGCCATTTTTTACGAAGAAAAGTTCCTCAAGTCGCGCTTCGGGGCGCCGTACAAGGAGTATCTGCACCGTGTCCCGCGCCTGCTGCCGTCGCCCTGGCCGCGCACGACCGGGACCGGCCATTACGAGTGGGCGCAGGCGCTTCGCAACCGGGAACATATCTCGGCGCTCTTCGCCCTGATCTTTGTCCTGCTTCTCAGCCTGCGTTTTGTGGTAAAGTAACGCTATGAGCCAATCGCGCCGCATCTGGAACCGTCTTTGGGGATTTATCCGGGCCGACCGCCGCGTCCTGACCACGGCCATCCTCTGCGCGGCGGCCTACAGCGGCCTGTCCCTGCTGACAGGCTACCTGCTCAAATTAATGCTGAATCTGCTGGACCCGCCCAATGTGCCGGGCGGCGTCCCTCATCGCCACGTCACTCTGCACGACCTCAGCCGCCTGAACGAGTACAGCCTCGCGGTGGTCATCATCTACGCCGTGCGCTGGTTCTTCGCGTATGGCGAGACCGTGTATTTCGCCGAGACCGGCCAGCGCCTGGGCCTGCGCCTGCGGAACGCCATCTATACGCACCTGCAAGGGCTTTCGCTCGGCTTCTTCAACCGGCAGCGCACCGGCGCCCTGATGTCTACGGTCAACAACGACGTTCCTATCCTCCAAAGCACCATCGCCAGCCTCAAAGATGTCGCGCCTGCTCCCTTCCTGGTGGTTGGTGGTTTGATAATCATTTGGCGAATCTCATGGCAGTTGACGCTCGCCGCGATCCTGCTCATCCCTATCATGGCCTTCACGATCAACCGTCTGACGCGGCGAATTCGCCAAATCACGCGCGACACGCAGGATAAACTCGCCGATGTGAACACGCTCATGGAAGAAACCCTGAGCGGCATCCGTATTATTCAGTCATTCTCCGCCGAACAGCACGAGATCGGGCGCTTCCACAAAGAAAACCTGGCCGCAAAAAACTTGACCATGTTCGGCATCCGCAAGGCCGCCGAACTGAAACCGACTATTGACCTCATCGGGGCCATCGGCGTGGCGGCGACGCTCTGGGTCGGCGGCTTTCTCGTCATCGGCGGCAAGTTGACCTTCGGCGACCTCGGATTTTTCGTGCTGACGCTGAACCAGATCGCCGTCGGCATCAACGGCATCGGCAGCGCCAAGATCACCTATGAACAGGTGCAGGCCGCCGGCGGGCGCATCCTGGCGAATGTCTTGGATGTCGAGTCCGATGTGCAGGACGCGCCGGACGCCGTCGCCCTGCCCCCCGTGCAGGGCCGCGTGGAATTCCGCAAAGTGGACTTCGCCTACAACGCCGACACGCCTGTCCTGCGCGACCTATCGTTCGTGATGAACCCCGGAGAGGTCGTCGCCGTGGTCGGCCCGTCGGGGGCGGGCAAAAGCACCCTGTCCGATTTGATCCCGCGCTTCTACGACCCGCAATCCGGCCAGATATTGATAGACAGCCATGACCTGAAAACCGTAACTTTGGACTCCCTGCGCGGCCAGATCGGCATTGTGCCGCAGGAAACGCTGCTGTTCGGCGGCACCATCCGCGACAACATCGCTTACGGCAACCCGGCAGCGACCAACCAGATGGTGGAAGACGCCGCCCGCGCCGCCAACGCCCACGATTTCATCTCCGATCCCAGCGTCCTGCCCGACGGCTACGGGACGCGCGTCGGTGAGCGCGGCAAGCAGCTGTCCGGCGGCCAGCGCCAGCGCATCGCTATCGCTCGCGCCCTGTTGAAAGACCCGCGCATCTTGATTCTGGACGAAGCGACGTCCTCGCTGGACGCCAAAAGCGAACAGGTCGTCCAGGAAGCCCTAGAAAAACTGATGCGTGGCCGAACAACACTCATCATCGCGCATCGACTCTCAACTATCGAGAACGCCGACCGTATTTTGGTGCTGCAGGAAGGCCGCATTGTCGAATCCGGCACGCACGCCGAACTGCTGCGGCTGAAGGGCCTGTACGCCCACCTGTATGAAACGCAGTCGCGCCGGGACGACGGCTCGCGCCCTAGTCCGGCCGTGATGGCTGCGTCCTGACGGCCTGCTGCCCCGGAAAGTCGCCATGAAGTTTCGCCTTGTTTCATTCCTGGTCTTTCACGCCGCCCGCCTCGTGGCGCGCACGCTGCGGCTGCGCGTGGTCGGCGAGGAGCGTGTGGCCGAGTATCAGCGGCAGGGCGTCGGCGTCATCCTCGTCACCTGGCACGGGCGGACATTCATTCCCATCACGCGCTTTCGCGGGCTTGGCTACTGGGCGATCATCTCCACATCGCGCGACGGCGAATATCAAGACCGCATCTTCCGGCGCTTCGGCTGGAACACCGTGCGCGGTTCCACTTCGGCGCGCGGCGCGGTGCAGGCCGCTCTGGCAATGACCCGGCACTTGAAAAAGGGCGCGACACTGGCCTTCACGCCCGACGGCCCGCGCGGCCCAAGCCGCAAGGTCCAGCCCGGCTCCATTTTTCTTGCTCAGAAGTCCGGCTGCCCCATTATTCCAGCCGGCATCAGCGCTTCCCCCCGACGCCTTATGCCCGCCTGGGACAGTTATCTTTTCCCGCTCCCTTTCGCCCGCGCCGCATTGATCTACGGCGAACCGATCCTCATTCCCGCCGACGCGAAATCCGAAGACGACCAGCGCCGATGGGCCGAGCGTATTGAGGCCGCGATCAATGCCCTGGAAGCCGAGGCGGAGCAGCTGGTCAGCGGCAGCGAACCTGCGCTTGGCCTGGGCAGCCCGGCCCCACGCAAAAACGGCGGCGCGGCAGGAATGACTTAGCCGATGGACTTCTCGGCTTATGCGCAAGAAGTCATCGCCGAACCCGGTCGCCCCGGCCCGGCGGCGGATGTTGTGCGCGGCTTTCTGGGAGGCTGCGCCAGTCTCTATGGTGCCGGATTGGAATTTTATCTTGGCGCGGAGCGCGTCGGCCTGCGTCGCCGGGATCATCTGCCGATTTCCGTTGTGAGCATCGGCAACCTCACCGTCGGCGGCACGGGCAAAACGCCGATGACGCAATGGCTGTGCCGCCGACTGACGGCACGCGGCCTGCGCGTTGCCGTCCTCAGCCGAGGGCATGGCGGAACCGGAACCGCCGTCCGCGTTGTTTCAGAGACTAACGGGCTTCTCCAAACCGATGCAGCCGAGACGGGCGATGAGCCGGCGCTGCTGGCGCAGACGCTGCCGGGCGTCCCCGTCCTGATCGGCAAAGACCGCCGTCTGTCCGGGCGCGAGGCCATGCGTCGGTTCGCTCTGGACATGCTGGTATTGGATGATGGTTTCCAATACTGGCAGCTCGCGCGGGATTTGGACATCGTCCTGCTCGACTCGCGCCGCCCGTATGACAACGGTTTCCCGCTGCCGCGCGGCCTGCTTCGGGAGCCGAAGCGCCATTTGCGGCGCGCGGGAATGATCGTCGTCACCCGCGCGCGCCGACTGAGTGAAACAGATCGGGCCGCGCTGGCGGCGCAAATTCACGAACTCGCGCCTGAATCGCCCGTGTTCTGGGCCGACCACCGCGCGGCAAATTTAGTTCCGGCGGCAAATCTGTCGGCAGACACAACGCCGCTGACTTGGCTGGACAGTCGTTCCATTGTCGCGCTGTCTGGCATTGCCCAGCCCGCGTCGTTTCGCGAGACGCTGGAAACGTGTGGCGCGTCACTGACGGACCATCTTGTTTACGACGACCACGCCGTTTTCGGCTTGGCCGATGTGGAGCGCGCCCGTCGTCGCGTCCGCGAAACCGGTGCAGACGCACTCATAATGACCGAAAAAGACGCCGTAAAATGGCCGCCTTCGACGAATGACGTTCCGGCTTACGCCCTGCGCGTCCAAATGCACATGGAAAACGAGACCGACTTTCTGGAAATCCTAACAGCGCGCGTCTTCCGCAGGACGGACGGATGAAGAAACAGACCTGGCAAGCCCTGGTGCGTAAACTCGCGTTTGTTTTGCTGGCGATCCTGCGCCTCCTGCCCTGGCGCGCAGCCCAGGCGCTGGGCGACCGGCTAGGAACCTTCGGGTATCGCATTTCCAGGCGCTACCGCGATGTCGCCGACAAGAATTTACAGATCGCCTTTGGCGACACGCTCACGGAAGCGGAGCGGCAGGCGCTGACTAAGCGCGTTTTCCAAAGTTTCGCGCGTTCGGCGATGGAGTTCTTGAAAGCGCCGCAGCTGACGCCCCATCAGATCCGCACCCGCGTCAAATCTGAGGTCGGCATGGCGCCTGCGCAGGCTTTGCTCTCCCGTGGGCGTGGGCTGATCGTCGTCACGGCCCATTTTGGCAACTGGGAACTGCTGGCCCGCCGGGCGACCATCGAAGACATTTCTTTGCTTGTCGTGGCCCGTCAGACCGAAGACGGCGACTTTAACAAACTCACCGACGCACTGCGTGCGAGCGGCGGCTACACCGTTCACCCGCGTGGCGCGTCACCCAAAGGACTATTACAGCAACTGCGCCGCAATGGGGCGGTCGCCATCCTGCCGGATCAAAAATCCGAAGACGTATTCGTGCCGTTCTTCGGACGCCTTGCCGGGACAGTCGCCGGCCCCGCGATCTTAGCCCTCAAAACAGGCGCACCGATTCTGCCGATGTTTTGCCCGCGCCAGCCGGACGGCTCGTACTGTGTGGAGTTCGCTCCTGAAGTAGACACAACTCAGACTGGCGACACCGAGGCCGACACGCGCCGCATCATGGCCGACATCACCCGCGCCGTTGAGGACGCCGTGCGCCGTCACCCGGAGCAATGGCTCTGGCTGCACGACCGTTGGCGAGTCCCACCGCCCGAAGCCCCTGATTCAGAAGCACAGCCCCATAGTTACAAGCCTTTCTCCCATTCCGATGGGGGAAAGGTGCCGAAGGCGGATAGGGGGCCGATCCGTGCCTGACCTGTCCCGTGTCCGGCGTCTGCTGATTATCAAGACCAGCAGTATCGGCGATGTGATTCACGCTCTGCCGGTTGTGCAGGCCGTCAAAGAAGCGCGGCCCGACTTGACGCTGGGCTGGGTCGTCCGTCGCCGCTGCGCCGACGTGCTGCGCGGCTGTCCCTGGATTGACCACCTGTACGTCGTAGAAAACAAGCCGTCCTGGCGCGATTTGGTCCGCCTGCGCCGTGAGTTGCAGGACGACCGCTATGACTGCGCCCTGGATATGCAGGGGCTTTTGTTGAGCGGATTGATAACCAAACTGTCCGGCGCACCGATTCGCATCGGCTGGGACCGCAACCGGGAAGGCAACGCGCTCTGGCTGACGCACCCGATTGTTCCGGGGCGCGCGAGCGATACGCGCGGCGACACGCACGAGGTCAGCGCCTTGTACGGGTTCGCCGCCGCGTTCGGCGTCTCCGAGTTGCCGTCGGAGTTTACGCCGCAGCCGTTTTTGGCGGCGGAAGGCGCCGCCCAGGCCGCCGCCTGGCTGGATGACCTGCCCCGTCCTCGCGTCGCGCTGAATGTCGGCGCGTCGCGGGCGTACAAGCGCTGGCCGCCGGAACACTGGGCGGCTGTGGCCGACGGGCTGGCGGCGCAAGGCTTCGGCCTTGTCTTCGTCGGTGACACGTGCGACGCCGAAACCATCGCCGCCGTGCAGTCGCTCCGTCGCTGTCCCGGCAGCGATGCGAATCTTGCGGGCAAGACCGATTTGCACCAGCTCGCCGCCGTGCTGGCGGCGTGCGCGCTGGTCGTCAGCGGCGATACCGGGCCGATGCATATTGCCGTCGCCGTCGGAACGCCCGTCGTCGCCCTGTTCGGCGCGACCAACCCGGCCCGGCACGGCCCTTACGGCGCGCGGAATATGGTCCTGCGCGCGCCCGTCGCACCTCTTCCGCCGGGCCGCCGTCCAACCGATGCCGAAGGCGAAACGGCTATGCGGACCATCGTGCCGGCGGACGTACTCCAAGCCGTCGCCGGGCGTTTGCAGCCTGTTTAAGACCATGCCAAACAAGATACTTGTCGTCAACATGAACTACCTAGGGGATGCGCTGCTGACCACGCCCGCCCTGTCGGCGCTGCGCGCCGCGCACCCGAACGCCCGGATCGATACCATCGTCGGCGCGGGAACGCCGACGGAAGTATTGCGCGGCAATATCCATCTGGACACCGTGATTCCGCGCGAGGCGCGCGGCAGCCTGGCGCGAATCGTGGAACTGTACCGGCTGCTGCGCCGAGAACGATACGACGAGGTGATCTTCCTGCCGCCGCTGCCCGCCTATGCTGTTGCCGCCTGGCTGGCACGCGCGCCGAGCCGGGTGGGGCAGGCGGGGCGCGGCATGGACCTGTTCCTGACCCGCCGCCTGCCGACACACGCCGTCCACATGGCCGACGCCATGCTGGACACCATGCCGGTTGCGCCGGAACTGCGCCGCGACAGGCACCTCAGCGTCACTGTCTCTCCAAAGGAACAGGCGGCTGCCCGCGCCCTGCTGGCCGAATCCGGTCTGGCCCACTCGCGCCCGCTCCTGGCGGTCAACATGGGCGCGACGCGGCCGCAGAAGCGCTGGTTCGCCGAATCCTTTGCCCGAATGCTAGACCTACTGGACGGGGTTTCCTGCGTACTGATCGGCTCCGGCGCGAATGACGCGGCCCTCGCGGCACAGGTGCAGGGGCTGACCCGGCGTGAACTGCCGGTCGTTAATCTGGTCGGGCGAACGGATGTCAAGCAGTTGGCCGCCCTGCTGCGGGAGTGCGATGCCCTGGTGACGGCGGACTCCGGCCCGATGCACCTGGCGACCGCCGTCGGGACGCCGAACGTCGCCCTGTTCGGCTCCACCGACCCGGCAGTGACTGGGCCGTATGACGACGTTTCCCGCGTCCTTTACAAAAACCTGCCTTGCGCCCCCTGCGGCAACCATCCGACCTGCAATGGCCGTTACGACTGTATGCGCCAAATCACGCCGGAGGAAGCGGCTTTGGCCGTTCAAGGCCTGCTTCGCGAAAGCCGCGCTCCCGCGCTGTCGCTGCCGATGGTCGCCCATTCCCGCTCGGTCAAATCCGAGCGGATGCCGGAGTTGTCCCCGAAAAGCATTCTCATCGTCACCAAATTCCGCTTTATCGGCGACACGCTGCTGGCGATTCCGATCTTCCGGGCGGCGCGCGCCGAATGGCCGCTTGCTCGGATAACTCTGCTCACAGGGCGGAATGCGCGCGTGCTGCTGCAAAATAACCCGTATCTGGACGAGATCATTGAGTTTGATCCCAACCGGCGCGACCGGGGATTTCAGCCATTCGCCCATCTCATTCGCCGGCTACGCCGCGAGCATTTTGACCTTTGCCTGACCCTGAACCGGTCCTTTCACTCCGCCCTGATTCCCTGGATGGCGCGAGTCAACACCCGCGCCGGGTTCTGCTCCGAAGGCCGCTCGTTCCTGCTCAACCGCCGTGTGCCGTATGAGTACAACGCCGACATCAGCGAGGTCTGCTGCTACTTTGACGTGCTGCGCGCCGTCGCCCCGCAGGTGCCGGTCGCACCGGCGCTGGAACTCTGGGTCACGCCCGACGAGGCGCACGATGCCCAAGCGAAATTAGAGGCCGCACTTGGCGAAGACCTGTCGCGGCGGCGTCTGGTCGGAATCCAGCCGGGCGCCAGTCAGCCCGGCAAGCGCTGGCCCGCGCGCCGGTTCGCCGCCGTCGCCGACGCCCTGGCCGCCGACCCTGATGTGCGCATTGTCCTGCTCGGCGGGCCGGATGAGTGTGAATTAGGCGCGGCCATGCGCGACGCGCTCGCCCCGGAAACGCGCTGTCGCATGGCCGACTTTGTGGGCCGCTGCGACCTGCGCGGCTCGCTCGCACTGGTTTCCCGATTAGGGCTATTCCTCGGCAATGACACGGCCATCATGCACTCGGCGGTCGCGCTCGGCGTCCCGACCGTCGCCCTGTTCGGCCCGACCAATCCGCGCAAATGGGGCAATTATGGCCCGTCACATCGGGTGTTAGAGTCGCCGGACGGGACAATGACATCCATCGTAGTCAAGGACGTTGCCGGCGCGGCTCAGTCGCTCCTCCGCACCGACTCGTTGCTTGCGCCGCTCACGCCGCGTCAGGTATAATGCCGAAAGTCATGCCCAGCGAAAAACGTCACTATCGGCGCGCGTTATTCATTCGGTTCGGCGGGTTGGGGGACATCCTGCTTGCCACGCCGTCCACTCGCGCGTTGTCCGAGGCATTTCCAGGCATCATCATGGATTTCGTCGTCGGCGGCGGCATGGGCGATGCCCTGAGCGGCAACCCGTACATCAACAAAGTCTACGTCTTCGACAAGCGTGGCGTGGATTCGCGCTTAGACCATTTTTTGCCGTTTCTGGCGCGTCTGACCCGTCCGCGCTATGATCTGGTCATCAACCTGCACCCCAGCGCCAAGTCGTTTCTCATGACCTGGGCAACGGGCGCGCACACAAAGCTGACGTTCCAAAAGCAGATGGACGTGCGGGCTGAAACGGGCCGCGTCGCGCACGCTGTTGACGATTTCGCCAAAGAACTGCGCCCGCTCGGCATCAAGGCCGTGACCGACCGCAGTCTGGATTTCTTCATTCCTGAAACGGCGCAGGCGAGCGTTGCCGATCTGCTCCGAGAAGAAGGTGTCTCGCCCGACGACAAGTTGCTGGTCATCAACCCAGCGGCTTCGCGTCCCCTGAATCGCTGGCCGCTGGAGCGGTTCGCCGAAGTCGCCGCCCGCTTCGCATCCCGCCCCGGAGTCCGCGTGGCCGTCACCGGGGCGCCGTCGTCCTTCCGCACGGTCATGGACGGCCTGGACGAAATCAGCCTCGCCCGCCAGGTGGCGGATTACGACCCGCGCATTCTCAATCTGGCGGGCCGTCTGTCCGTCAAGGAATTTGGGGCTTTGCTGCAGCGGGCGGATACTCTGCTGACCTGCGACACCGGCCCGATGCACATAGGCGCGGCCCTGCAAACGCCGCTGGTCGTGCTGTCCGGCGCGGCAGACCCGGCCCGCACCGGCCCGCTGACGGATAACGCGACCATTTTGATTGACCGAACCTTGTCCTGCGTCCCCTGCCGCGACCGCCTTTGCGCGCGGGGTGACGTCATGTGTATGCAAAACCTGTCCGTCCCTGCCGTGATGGACGCTGTGGAGCAGCGCCTGCGTCTCGCTCCGCGCGGGCTTGTCCCGCTGTTGGTTGTGTGAAATACCTGCTAATCTTGACAGTGAGTTATAATAAAACCGTACCCATGCTTGTCACAGACCACAACGAACTGGCCCAAATCGTCCGCGAGCGGCAGGAGCGCGGCGAGCGCGTCGTCTTCACCAACGGCGTGTTTGACATTTTGCACGTCGGGCATCTGCGCTATCTGGCCGAGGCCCGCGCCCTGGGCGACGCCCTGCTTGTGGCCGTCAATTCCAACAGTTCCGTGCGCCGGTTCAAGGGCGACAAGCGGCCCATTGTGTCCGAAGACGAGCGCGCGGAACTGTTGGACGCCCTGCGGGCGGTGGATTATGTCACCTTGTTTAATACACGCACGCCCGTTCCGCTCATTGAACAGGTGCAGCCGGCCATCTATGTCAAGGGCGGCGACTACACCCTTGAAGATTTGCCCGAAGCGCCGGTCGTGCAGGGCTACGGGGGCGCGGTCCAAATTCTGTCGCTTATCGCGGGACGCTCCACGACAAATATCATCAGCAAAATCTGCGCCGCTTACGGCCCCCATGCCGAAATTCCGACGGTCGCAGGAGGAAATTGACGCCCATGTCTCTCTCCGTCCTTCAAGTGGCGACCGGCTTCCCGAATTGGGGCGGCACCGAACTGCACATCCTGAACCTGTCCGAGCAGCTCAAGCGTCGCGGTCACGATGTCACGGTCGCCTGCCGTCCCGGACGCTGGGTGGAGGAGCGTGCCCAGCAGCTCGGCCTGCCGACCGTCCCCATCCGCGTGATGAAGCAGCACGACTGGCAGGATTATGGTCGCCTCCGAACGTTCCTGCGGGAACGGAAGATTGACGTGCTGCACGTCCACTGGAGCTCCGATGTGGTCGTGCCGGGCTTCGCCGCGCTGCGGGAACACGTCCCCGTGCGCATCATGTCTCGTCATATGCCGTACCCGTTCAAGAACCGCCTGGGGACCATGCTTTACAGCCGGATTCTCTACACGCGGCTTGTCACCGTGTCCAATTCCGTGCGCGCGACCATGATACGGAGCGGCGTCGCGCCGCAGAAAGTGGAGACGATCTATCACGGGACCAATGTCGAAGCGTTTGAACAGACGACCATGACGCCCAAAGAAGCGCGGCGCGGACTCGGCATCCCCGAAAATAGTGTGGCCGTCGGCATCGTCGGGCGCATCGCCCCCGAAAAAGGCCACAAGTTCCTGCTCGAAGCCGTCCAGCAGATCGGCGACCGTTACCCCTTGTGCGTCGTCGTCATCGGCAACGGCCCCGACGAGGCCGCCATGCGTCAACTGGCGGGCGATCTGGGCCTGGGCGAGAAAGTCCGCTTCACCGGCTTCCGCGACGACGTTAACAACGCCATGAGCGCCCTGGACATCGTCGTTGTTCCGTCCACTTGGAACGAGCCGTGTTCGGCGGTGGTTCAGCAGGGGATGGCGCTGGGCAAGCCGGTGGTCGGCACGCGGGCGGGCGGCACGCCGGAGATGGTCCTGGACGGTCAGACCGGCCTGCTCGTCCCGCCCTCCGACGCCCCCGCCCTCGCCGAAGCCCTCGCGTCCCTGGCCCGCGATGCCTTTCTGCGCAAGCAGATGGGGGTTGCGGGGCGTGAGCGCGTGGAAGCGCAGTTCTCGCTGCGCGTGATGACCGACAAGATCGAGGCGCTGTACCGCTGTGAGTACGAAAACGCGCGGGGCGCCGCCGCCCTGCAGAAAGTCCTGGCGTCCTGACCTGCCCATGAAGACAGACACGCGCGAATTGGAGACACGCCCGCTGACGATTCTGCAGGCGGCGAGTTGTTTTTCCACCTGGGGCGGGATGGAGCTGCACCTGCTCAACCTGTCCGTCCAGCTTCAGCAGCGCGGGCATCGCGTGATCGTCTCCGCGCAGCCCGACGGCTGGGTGATCCAAAAAGCGCGCTCGCTCGGCCTGGAAACCCTGGAAGTCACCGTCCGCAGACAGCAGGACTGGTCAGGCTTCGGGACGTACTACCGCTTCTATCGCCGGAATCCCGTAGACGTTGTCCATGTCCACTCGAACTGGGATGCCTTCGTGCCGACCGGCGCGGCGCGCTTGGCGGGTGTCCCAGTCGCCGTCATGTCCTGGCACTTGCCCTTCCCGTTCAAGAGGCGACTCGGCGGCAAACTCTTGATGACGGCCCTGTACGACCGTATGATCGCCGTCTCCCAGTCGGTCCGTGACCGGCACATCCGGCACGGCGTTTCTCCCAATAAAATTGAAGTCATCCATCATGGCACCGACATCGAAGCGTTCGAGCGCGTGACGCGCGGGCGCGAAGACATCCGGGCCGAACTCGGACTGCCTCACGGTGAGATCGCCGTCGGTATCCTCGGTCGCATCTCCAGCGAGAAAGGCCACCCGGAGCTGTTGCGCGCCTTGCAGCGCTTGAAACACTCTGAGCCGCCGCTGCGCGTCGTGATCGTCGGGGAAGGCGCCGAAGAAGCGCCCACGCGCCAGCTCGCCGCCGACCTGGGCGTCGCCGACCGCGTACAGTTCGCCGGCTTCCGCGACGACGTCAACAACGTCATCAACGCATTAGATATTGTTGCCGTCCCCTCGACCTGGAACGAGCCGTGTTCGGCGGTGGTTCAGCAGGGGATGGCGCTGGGCAAGCCGG
>CAZZVX010000073.1:12801-15434 GCA_964657535.1 Armatimonadota bacterium
CGGCACGCCGGAGATGGTCCTGGACGGTCAGACCGGCCTGCTCGTCCCGCCCTCCAACGCCCCCGCCCTCGCCGATGCTCTGGTGCGTCTCGCTGCCGACGCGCCACTGCGGGACAAAATGGGCGCACTCGGTCGCCAGCGCGTCTGCGAGCATTTCTCACTTTCGCGGATGACCGACCAAGTGGAAGCCCTGTACCGCCGGGAACTGCGCCGCCGCGTTGGTCATGGCAGCCGCCAGGCGTTCGCCCTGTCTCATAAGTCCGTTTGAATAAATACGCACACTGTCTCACTGTATTTTCCTCTGGAATGCGCGGTCGGGCAATACGTGCTGTACGCGCGGCTGCTGGCGCGGCAGGAGGTGGGACGTATCCTCTATCTTGCAGTGCTTGAGCGGGTGCGGCGGTTCGTCTTTGAGGAGGAGGCCGGACAGGTGCTGCTGGAAGACGGAGTTCTGCGCCTGTTCTCCTTCGACCCAGATCATGAGGAGATCGTACTTGCTTTCCGCTCGCCGGAGATGCGCGAACTGACGGAATTTGCCGTGGCTTGATGCTCAGAAAGACTTTTATGACTGAAGTCCGTATCAAAAACTTTTCGGTTGGCGACGGCCATCCGCTCGCCGTGATTGCCGGGCCGTGCGTCATCGAAAACTTAGATCTGTGCCGCGCCGTGGCCCGTGAAGCGCAGGCCGTCTGCCGGGAACTGGGACTGCCGTACATCTTCAAGGCCTCATTCGATAAGGCCAACCGCACGTCCGGCGGCGCATTCCGGGGCGGCGGCCTGGAGGCGGGACTCAGCGTACTGGCCGCCATCAAAGAAGAATTCGGCGTCCCCGTGCTGACGGACATCCACGAATCTTGGCAGGCGAAGCCTGTCGCCGAAGTCGTGGACGTGCTCCAGATCCCGGCGTTCCTTTGCCGTCAGACAGACCTGCTGCTGGCCGCCGCCGAGACCGGCAAAGCCGTCAACGTCAAGAAGGGCCAGTTTCTGGCCCCCTGGGACATGAAGAACGTCGTGGACAAAATCACCGCGACGGGAAACCTAAACCTGCTCCTGACCGAGCGCGGTACAAGTTTCGGCTACAACGCGCTGGTCGTGGACATGAAGGCCCTGCCGATCATGCGCGCGCTGGGCTGTCCCGTCGTTTTTGACGGCACCCATTCCGTGCAGCAGCCGGGCGGGCAGGGGGCCAGCAGCGGCGGCCTGCGCGAGTTCATCCCGCACGGCGTCCGCGCCGCCGTCGCCGTGGGCGTAGACGCCCTGTTTCTCGAAGTCCACCCGGACCCCGAACACGCCCTGTCCGACGCCGCGACGATGCTGCCGCTTTCCCATCTCAAGGCTGTATTGACGCAGGCCGTCGCGATTGACGCCGTGGTAAAAGCCCGTGCTTGATCTCTCTCAAATCGTGCCGCACATCGCCAACATGAGTGTCGAAGCGCGGCGGCGCGGCGATCGGACTCAGGCCCAGATGCAGACGGCCCTGCGTCAGGCTTCTCTCGGCCCGGATGCCTGGATGGAAGCCCTGGCGCGTCGCGCCGCCGCCCCCAAAGCCGCCTGGCCCGCCGCCCAGTGTCCTGAACCGCCTTCTGTTGTCAAGTCGCTCCCCGGCCCTGCGCCCGAAACTTATACTGCTCTGGCGACGGACGGTTCTCAGATTCCCCTGGACCGCCACGCCGTCGCCCCGTGCTTCCTCCTCAATGTCGGCAAGATCGTCCTGCACTACGGCTCCGGCGAACGCCCTTGTCTCACGTCCCAGGCCACTCTGCACTACAAAGATGAAGACATCTACTTGAATGATGGTGAGGCGGACGCGGCGGTCATCTCAGAGAAGGAAGTCGCCACCCGCCGGATGCTCGCCGAAAGCGCCGCCCTCGCGGCGCTCATCGCCCAGCATCACACGCGCGAAGCCATCGCCCTCGTTGACGATCCGTTGATTCTCGTGTTCGCCGACCAGCGGGAGAAGACCGACGACCAGCGCAAGATCGTCGAAGACTTCTGCGCCATGCTCCAGGCCGCGCAGACCGCCCGGACGCCCGTGGTCGGCTACGTCAGCCGCCCCGGCGCTCGTGACGTGATCGGCGCCCTGCGCCTGACGCTCTGCGCGGACGACTGCGCGCACGACGCCCAAAGTCCCTGCACCGAACTCGCCCGTCTGATCGACGCGCCGCTCTTTGCCCGCCTCCTCCCACAGCCCGGCGACCGTTCGCCTATGTTCGTCAGTGAAGCCCGCAGCCTGGCGCTCTACCCCCACGCGCAGCGCATCTTGTTCTTTTATCTCAATGTCGGCACCGAGATCGCCCGCATTGAAATCCCTCAGTGGGTCGCCGAGGACGCTGCACTGTTGGATCGCGTTCATGTGCTCTCCTATGACCAGGCCTGCAAGGGCCAGGGCTACCCTGTCGCCCTCGCCGAAGCCCACGAGCGCGCCGTCGTGCGCGGCCCGGAGCGTGCCGCCTTTTTCCAGCTCGTCGAGTCAGCGTTTGTCCGTGCCGACCTGCCCGCTCTCCAGACCCGTAAAGCCCTCGCCAAACGCACGCGCGTACTTTAGCAGTCTTCAGAAAAGGGCCGTGTTTCACAACACGGCCCGTGTTGGAATAACTCGCCGTCAATTTCGGTCGTTTTGGGAAAACAATTAT
>CAZZVX010000074.1:0-15265 GCA_964657535.1 Armatimonadota bacterium
GCGACGGGGCAGAATATTAACCCTGCTTCATGCTGATCACGTCGTTGAGCATCTGGTCCACGGTGGACACGATCTTGGTGTTCGCCTGGAAGCCGCGCTGCGTGATGATCATGTTGGTGAACTCACTGGACAGGTCCACGTTGGACTGCTCCAGGTAGCCCGCGCTGATCTTGCCCAGGCTCCCCTGAGTCGCCTGACCGACCTGGGGCAGACCGGAGTTGCTCGTCGCCGCGAAGCCGTTGCCGCCGCTGCGCGCCAGTCCTTCCGGGTTGGCGAAGTCCGCCAGGGCGATCTGACCCAGCGAGCGGGTGAAGCCGTTGCTGAAGATGCCGGTGACGGTCCCGGTCTGGTCAATGTTGAACGACTGGAGCGTGCCGGGCGCGTAGCCGTCCTGCCCGGTCGGGGCCGCCGACGAGTCGCCGGCCACCTGCGAGATGCCGCTGAAGTCGGGGGCGATCTTCTGGGACGCCGCCAGCCCGGAGCCGGCCACGTAGGTGACGCCGATGCTGCCGCCGGTCATGCTCTTGTAGCTGCCGTCCGCGTTGAACGTGACCGTGCCGGACCCGCCGGCGGCGGGCGTGACGCCGGCGATCTTGGGATCGGGCGGCGTGGAACCGTCGGAGGCGGACCACGACCACTGGTTCGGGTTGCTCGTCTTGGTGAAGCTCAGCGTCAGCGTGTGGCTGTCGCCCTGGCTGTCGTAGAACTTGACCGAGCGGGTGTAGGGCGCCGAGGTGGGCGTCGCGTCGGCGCTCAGATTGCCCCCGTAGGTCACGGCCGAAGTCGGATTGGTCGCCGTCAGGCTGCCGACCGGGATGGTCAGGTGCGAGGCCGCCGTGAGCTGGGTCGTGCTGTCCACCACGCCGCTGGGGCTGGCCTGCCAGCCGAGGACATAGGCGCCGGTGGCCGAGTTGACCAGGTTGCCGCTGTTGTCCACCGTGAACGAGCCGTCGCGGGTGTAAGAGACGTTGCCGTTGTCGCCGCCGAGCATGAAGTAGCCGTTGCCCTGCAGGGCCAGGTCGGTCGGAACGGACGTGGATTCGAGGCTGCCCTGCGCTTCCAGCGTGCCGGTCGAGGCGACCCGGACGCCCAGCCCCGTCTGCACGGGGTTGGTGCCGCCGACGCTGCCGTTGCCGCTGGACGCGCCCTGCAGTGTCTGAGAGAGCTGATCTTCGAACGTGACCAGGCCCGATTTGTAGGCCGTGGTGTTGACATTGGCAATGTTGTTGCCGATCACATCAATGGCCGTCTGGTTGGCCTGAATGGCGGAAACGCCATTAAACATCGCTTGCAGCATAGTCGTACTTTCCTCCGGTGTGTGGTCGGTCCGCCGCTCATTCAGTCGCGGCGGGGGAAGTACGGCGTCCTCTTGCGAGGTCCCGCCGTGATTGTCGTTTACAAGATCATCGCGCTGTCAATGTTGGTGAAGATGTTCTCCTTCAGCGCGTTCTTGTCCACCGCCGTGATGACGGTGCGGTTGGGGACCGAGACCACGAGTGCGGCCTGGTCCATCAGCACCAGCGACTCGCGCGCCCCTTTGGCGGCGGCCCTGGTGATGGCGTCTCCCAATCGGGCGATGTCGTCGCCCGACAGGGTGATGTTGCGGGACGCCAGTCGGGTCTGGGCGTGGCCGGAGAACTTGACGTTCGCCCGCGCCGCCTGTGCCGACAGTTGATCCTGAAGCACCTGCCCGAAGGTCGGGCCGGTCGTCGCCGGACGCCCCGCCGGAGCCGACGCCGGCGCCCGCCCCGCTCCGCCGGCGGGCAGCGAGTCCAGGATGCGATTTTGGATGTCTACGGGTGTCATGGTCGTTTACTGAATCTTCAGCACGGTGCTGGAGTCCACGTCCTGGTCGCCGATGTGCAGGTACGCTTTGTTGTTGTAGATCGTGACATAGGAGACGGTGCCGGAAATGGGATCATCCGCCGTCCCGGCCGTGACCGTCTTGCCGACCAGGCTGGCGCTCTGCGCCATCTGGCTGAACTGGGACGCCGAGGACATCGTCTGGTTCAGGCTCGTCATCTCGCTCAGGGACGAGAACTGGGCGAGCTGCGCGAGCATCTGCGTCTGGTCGGTCGGGTTGTTCGGGTCCTGATTCTTGAGCTGCGTGACCAGCAGCTGCAGGAACTGGTCCTGGCTGACGGCGGAGCCGGAATTGCCGGAACTTGCCGGCACCGCGCCGGAGGCATCGGTATACGGGTTGATTGAAGTGATCGAAGACATGGTTTCCTCCTACGCGCGCTGGTCAAATCCCGCGATTGAGCGGGCCGAGTAGTGTGTCGCGGGCGCGCTCTGCGCCTCGCCCTCATCGGCATCGGCGAACGCCGAACGCGGGGACGCTTGCCCTGCGAAGGCGCTTTCCTGCCGGGACGCGAATGACCCGAATGACGAACCGCCCGTTCCCGCAGTCATCGCATCGCTGCTCGTCGGCGACTGCGCCGACTGCCATTGGTCGCTGCGGCTTTGGCCGAACGCCGGTTGACCGTCGCCGCTCGCCGAACCGGGCTGTGCGCTCGACGCCGCGCCGTGGACAGTCACCGTCAGCCGCTCCAGTTTCAGGCCCGCGTCCTGCAATGTGCGGTGCAACTCTCCCGAATGCGCCTCCAGCGCGGTCTTCACGACCGAGTTCGCGGCCACCACGTGGGCGACGATCCCCGCCGCCGCCGGAGCCCCGTCCGCACTGTGGGCAGGCATCATCCGCACCGAAACCTGCATCTCGCCCCACTCCTGGGGGTGCAGATGCAAAGTCATTTGCTCCTGGCCGCCCGGCGCGATCCGGGGCGAGACCGTCTTGACCGTTTCCGCGACCTGCTGCGTGACCTGCGACCGTTCTTCTTTCGTCACCGGCCCCGGCGGGGGAGCGGCCTGGGTCTGCATGACTTGGCCGAGGGGCGCGGCGGCGATCACACCCGTCGTCGCCGGGGGCGGCTGGGCAGCCGCCTCCTCGTTCGGCTTTTCCGTGGTCTTGACCGACGCCTGCCCGTCCGCTTTGGCGACCGGGACAGTGTGCCTGGCATCGGTGACTTTGGCCGTCTTCGTTCCCGTCTCGGCCTGCGGCGTCGCGGTCGCTGTCGTGGGGGACAGTGGCGCCGTCGCGGTCGGCGATCGGCTGGAACTACTCGTATTATTGGCAGGTTGCGCCCCGTTCTCCAGGGCATTCTGTAGCGCCGTCGCCGCCGTTTTGGGAGTATTTCCGTCGGCCACCGTGATCGGAGGCGTGGGAACGGCCGCGGCCGCCTCTTTGGCGGGGGCGACCGGCGCGAAAGCAGCCGTCGTCGCGGCGGGACGCGATGCGGCGGGCCGTGCATCCGGGCGGATCGGCGTCGCGAGGGCGCGAGCGACTTTCGGGGCGGCTGGAGGCGTTTGGGGCAACGCCGAGATTTCGGGAGCGAGGGGCGTTTCCCCGTCGGCCATGCGAATGCCGGGCGCGGCCTTCGACGCCGCAGCGGCCTTCCCTGGCGGGACGGCGGGCGTGCCTGTCTGAGCGACAACCGGGGCCTTGTCCGGCGTGGTCGCGGCCAGTATCGGCAGCGGCGGGTCGGACGGCACGACCTCTGCGGGCATCAGTTCCGAGAGCGCCGTCGGCGCAGGGGACACGGAGACAGCGGCGGCCTTCGGGACTTGAAGAAGGCTTTCCGTGATCGAAGCCGGTTTGTCGGAATTCGCCGACATGACTGTTTTTGGTGCGGCCACATCTGCATCCGCCGCCGTCACACGTGGCGACGGGGAGACAACAGAAGGCGCAGACGGGACAGGGACTGACGGCGGCGATACCACGTCGGCCAGAGACAGGGGAGCGCCGACGGTCGAAACGACCGATGACGCCATGCCTTTCACTGTCGTGGAGACAACGGCGGCGGTGTGTACCGGCAGTTCAGTCGGCGTCTTCGTCACTGCAGGACTTTCGCCGTGTGGCACGATGGCCGGGGCTGACGGCATCACGTCCGCCGTCTCCGACGTCTTGGGCGCAGGCACGGCGGCAGACGACGCGGCGGCATGAACTGCCGGAAGCGCGGCACCGTTGAACGTCTCACGGACAGGCGCAAGAGAGACGGCCGACGAGGGCAGCGGGGCGGACACGGAGGCATGATCCAGCGCCGCCCCAGGCGCGACGGAATAGACTTCGGGTGCAGACACTGTGACCGTATCCGACGCGGAGGCCGCAGACGTGACGGCAGGCGCGGGCAGGACGACGGGAGGCACGCCCGCAACACTCGGCGCAGAGGCGACGGGAGCCGACACGGGCGCCGCGAGTACGGATGCAGACGTGGCAGCGGGCGCACTCTGCGCTGCCACAGGCTCAGTCGGAGCGGGCAGGGAGAACGTCGGGGGAAGCAACCCACTGGTTTTGGCGCTGTTCCCCTCGGCGGGGGCCGGGGGAACGGAAGCCGGGACAGTGTCCATCGCTTCGGGAAGAGATTCAGCGGCGCGGACTTCCGAAATCTTCGGCGTCTGCGGCGCGGTCTTGAATGCAGTTGTCTGCGCGGTCATCGGCGTCGGGGGAACCGTCTGGATTAAATCGTTCGGGTCAGCCTCCCGGCCTTTCTGTTGTTGACCTTTCTTTTTTCGGTCTGTGTTCGGCGCGTCGTCCGTCGGGGCCGTTTTCGGCGTCTTCGGCAAGGACGGAGGCGCTGCGTGTGCCGTGGCCGGAACCGTCGCGGGGGTCGTCTGCGCCTGGTCCGCCAGCAGTGCGGCGAACAGGGCGGTCGGGTCCGCGCCGGGAGGGCCGGCTGCCGTCGCAGACAGGGGCGCGGCGGAGCCCGCCCCCAAACTGGTCGGCATTCCCGGTGTCGCCTTGAGGGACATGGGAACCTCCTTTGTGAAGTTGTCCCTCTGAGTATCGGCAGACTGGGAGAATTACGAGAGGGGCGGGCGCAAAAAAAGACCCAGGATAAAAATCCTGGGTCACGAAAGTCGTTTCAGCCGACTTTGGCCTTGTCTTCAATGGACTGGCCGGCGTCTTTGGCGGCGGTCGCGCCGTTCTTGCCGCCGGTGGCCTTCAGATAATCGTCATAGAAGCGCTTGACGCCGATATCGGTCAGCGGGTGCTTGAACAGCATCTCCATCGTCTTGAACGGAATCGTCGCAATGTGCGCCCCGGCCTTGATGCTTTCCGTCACCTGCAGCGGGCTGCGGATGGACGCCACCAGGATCTGCGGGTCTTTCGGGAAATCATACGTGTGAGTCATCTCGACGGCGTCAATGATGTTCTGCGGCGCTTCCAGGCTGCCCATGTCGTCAATGCGCCCGACGAAGAACGAGATAAACGAGCCGCCCGCCTTGCAGGCGATCAGGGCCTGTGGCACGGAAAAGATCAGCGTGACATTGAAGTTGATTCCCTTCGGCGACAATTCCTTGACTACTTCCATCGCGTTGGGCTGCATGGGGACTTTGACAAAAATGTTGGGCGCCCAGGAAGCGATGTCCTGCGCTTCCTTCATGAGTTTGTCCACGTCGGTCTCGACGCACTCGGCGGACACGGGGATGTCGCCGACGATGTCAATGATCTCCATGACGCGCTGTTTGTGCGGGATGCCTTCTTTGGCGATCAGACTGGGGTTGGTCGTCACCCCGTCCAAAATGCCCCAGGACTTGGCCTGTTTGATCTCGTCCACATTCGCGGTGTCAATAAAAAATTTCATGGTTCGTGTGCCTCCTCAGCAACGGTGGAGGACGTATTCTGCCGTTTCTCGGCGTCCCCAGATACTATACCCTTCTGCGCCGAAAACGTCCCCTACTCCTCCACGCTTTCAGGCAGGCGGTCGTAAACGGCATAAGGGGCATGGACGCGCAAGGCCCAGCCGGAGTCGCCGTAGGACCAATGCCGCCTGTTATAGTTCATCCGTGCCATAGGCCAGTGCGAGCGAAACAGCCTGCGCGTCCGACCCAAGTCGGCTGCGTAGGATGTCCCAGATCATCTGCTGTTTTTCGCGTTCCGATCTGCCGTTGAAGGTTTCCGAAACGATCTTAAGATGCACTCTGCCGTTGTAGCCTTCATCGGTAGCAATGGTGTCGTGGGGAAATACCTGGCGAAGCGCCTCTTTAATGCGCCCGGACTCTGCCCTATAGTCAAAAGCAATTTCTGTCATGGCATACTCCTTAAAGTTGCGCATAAATCCAGTTGACAATGTTTCGTGCCGCTTCAACCCGCGCCGTTGCGTCTTCACGGGTGACGGGGCGGGGGTCATAGCGGCCTGTGGAACTCCATTTGAAGCAGATTCCCATCTGCCGCCGCTTTGGCTCGTCCAAACGGGCTTCCAAGTCGGTCAAACTCAGCAGGTAGCGAAGGTCATGGCCCGCCGCGCTGCAGATGTCGCGGATGTCTTTGCTTTTGCGTATTTCGTCACGCGCATCGGAAAGATGAGCGCAGTTTGCCTGCCGTGAAATAATGTACGCTTTCAACAAACATTCTACTCCATAACCGGCCAAATAGACTGCGCCGCGCAGATGCCGGGTATCAGCGCCCTGCTCGGTCGGATTCAATGTTGGCGGTTGCAGCAGTTCTTCCGCGTCCCGTAAACGGCGTGGGCCGCTCTTGACGAACTCAGAAATGCCGTCAAACTCTGCCATCCGTCACTCATCCTCTTCGGGCAGGCGGTCGTAAACGGCATAGGGGGCATGGACGCGCAAGGCCCAGCCGGAGTCGCCGTAGGACCAGTGCCACCACTCGCCGGTGTAGTTGGTCAGGCCGGTGGCTTGCAGCGTTTTGATGAGCAAGTCGCGGTTAGCTTGCGCTTCGGGCGAAAGTCCTTTGGTCTGGGTCGGGGCGCTGGTCTCGTCCCACTCAAACGGCGAGGTCATGTCCAGCAGTTCGCCTGTTTTCGCGTCCATCAGGCACAGGTCGACGGCGCCGCCCGTCGTGTGCGGCGGCGGGCAGGGGTCGTCGGGCGGCGCGGACATCGTGTTGGTCACTCGGTGCAGGGTCGCTTTCGCCCACTCCGGGTGCTTTTGGGCGAACTCGGCTTTGAGATGCTCGTACATGAACCGCTGCTGCGCGAGAGGCCGAAAGCCTTCGACGATCTGAATGTCCACACCCGGCGGCAGCGACTCGGCGGCCTGCGCCAGCATCTCGGCGACGCGCTTGCGGACTTGGGGCGTCCGGGTCATGTCGGGGAACTTCGGGTGCTTTTCGGCGAAGTGGATGCGTTTGGACAGCGTGCGCGGGTCGGTCAAGGGTTCGCCGTTCTCTTGAATAGGAACGGCGCGCAGTTTTGTCAAGGGTTCGCCAAAGGAGCGGGGCATGGGCGTCTCGTTTCAGGAAGTCTTTTGCAGGGACTGAAGCAGTTTCACGCCGTCGGGGCTGCCCAGGCCGGTGCAGGCGTCCCAGCCGGGGCCGGCGTGGTACGCCCCGTTGTCGCCGGTCGTGATGTCGTGGAACGCGCCCGCCGGGGCCGCTTTGGTGTAAAGCAGCGGGTTCAGGAAGCCGGCGGGCTTGCCGAGATGCTGGTTGAGCAGCGCGACCAGCCCAGCCCACAGCGGCGCGACGGCGCTGGTGCCGCCGACGACGGTTTGGGTTCCATCTACCAAAATGCTGTAGCCGGTCGCCGGGTCGGCGTCCCCGGCCACGTCCGGCACGCCGCGCCCCACCCGCTTGTCGGGGTTGGCCGACGGCGGCACGCCCGCCCCCGCCTGCCAGTCCGGCACGGGAAAGACATCGCTGATGCCGCCGCCCCCGGCCCCGCCGCTCGCGCCGTCGTTCCAGACGTCTTCGCTGACGATCTTTGCCCCGGACGCCTGCAGGCGCGTGCCGCCGCAGGCCAGCGCGTGCGGCGACGACGCCGGGAAGTCCGCGTGCGCCTTGCCGTCGCTCAATCGGTCGGAGGAGCCGTCGTCGCCGGACGCGACGCAGACGGTGATGCCGAGTAGCGCGGCATCGGCGAACGCCTGATCAAACGCCTGCTGCGCCTGCGACGTCCACGACGACTCCGGCCCGCCCCAACTGATGGAAACGATGTTCGGCTTGCGGCGCGTGTCGTGAATGGCCGTCGTGACGGCGTCGAGAAAACCTTGATCCGTGTTGGGCGCGAAATAGACGACGATCTTTGCGCCGGGCGCGACCGCGCCGGCCACTTCGATGTCGAGCATCACTTCGCCGTCGGCGCTGTTCACACTGCCTGTCGGCGCGTTGCGTCCGCCGTCCACGCGGGCAGAGGTGACTTTAGGCGCGGCGACGCCCAGCCCGTGAAAGTAGGCGCGCAGATCTTTGAGTTTGTACCCGCCGCCGAGTTCGATCAGCGCGATGGTCTGCCCGCTGCCGTCCGCGCCCGTCGGGAAGTCATACGCCTGCGCAATCTGCAAGGGCGTGTAAGACGTTCCGGGAGACGCGGCGGGCCGGATGCGCGCCTGAGACCGGGCCTGCGGGCGGTTATCCAGGCCGAACACGCCTTGAATAATATCTTGTAGCGCTGACGGAACAGACAAAGTCCCCGTGCGAACGCGATAGTCCTGCCCATCAATGCTTTGCGTGGTCAGTTCAGCCCCGAAAACTTGCAACAACGTTCCCACCGTGCCGGACAGCACGACGCTGCGCCGGGGAATGCTGGACTCGACTACGTCTAATCCTTCCGACTTCGCCCATGCCTCCACCTGCGCCAGATCGGCGGGGTCGGCCCCATGAGACGCGGCGAACTCCGCTCGGCTCAGGTACGCCCGCTCCTGGGGCAGCTGCGCCGCCAGCGACTGGACGGCGGCGGCCTTGTCATTGCCGGGCCGGGGACGCACGAGGACCGTCACCTGAATACGCTCGTTCAGGTCGGCCAATCCGACGTTTTGCGCGTCTGGAATGGGCTGTCGATCACTGCCGGGCAGCGGGACTTGATCAGAAGGCATACGTTGTCTTTCTTTGGTACTCTTTGCACGAGGGCATGACACGTCATGCCCCTACACAAGACTCCTATCAATGTGTAGGGGCTTGGCTTGCCAAGCCCAGTATTATTTCGTCACAGCCTGTGAGACTGCCGCGAACTGGTCTTTGAGCGCCGGATACAGGGCGCGATAAACCGGGTAGAGTTTCGCATAGACGCTCCGGGCGGCGGGGTCGGGCGCGACGCGCGCAACGGTCTGGATGGCCGCGCGGCAGGCGTCGGCGACACTGGAATACGCCCCCGTGCCGACGGCGGCGAGCAGGGCCGCGCCCAGCGCCGGACCCTCGTCCACCGAAAGCGTGACGTGTTCGTGGCCGGTCACGTCGGCGTGAATCTGACGCCACACGGGCGACTTGGCCCCGCCCCCCGACGCCCGCACCTGAGAAATGGGGATGCCCAGTTCCCCGAAGATCTCAAACGTGTCATTGAGGGCAAACGCCACGCCTTCCAAGACGGCCCGCGCGAAGTGCTGACGGTGGTGGCGCAGGGTGATGCCGAAAAAGACGCCCCGCGCGTCGGCGTCCGGGTATGGCGTCCGCTCCCCCGTCAGGTATGGCAGGAAGATCAGGCCCTCCGAGCCGGGCGGCGCCGTCGCCGCCCCCTTCGCCATCAGACTGTACGGGTCCTCACCGATGGTGCGGCCCACCGCGCCTTCCGGCTGGAAGAACGTGTCCCGCAGCCAGCGCAGACTCCCGCCCGCCGACAGCACCACCCCCATCGTGTGCCACTTGCCCGGAACGGCATGGCAGAACGTGTGGACGCGCAGGCCGGGGTCCACGACGGGCGCGTCCGAGTAGGCGAACACCACGCCGCTCGTGCCGACAGTGCTGGACACGATGCCCGCCTCGACGATGCCGCTGCCGACCGCCCCCGCCGCCTGGTCGCCGCCGCCGCCCGCCACGGGTGTCCCGGCGGCCAGCCCCGTCAGCGCTGCCGCTTCGGCGCTGACGTGCGCCGTGATCTCCTGGCTCTCGGCGCACTCCGGCATCCAGGCGCGCGGGATGTCGGCGGCGGCCAGCACTTCGTCCGACCAGCGGCGGTTCACCACGTCAAACAGCGCCGTCCCGCTGGCGTCGGAGACTTCCGTCGCATACGCGCCCGTCAATTTGTACCGGATATAATCTTTGGGCAGCAGCACCTGCGCGACCTGGGCGTACACGTCCGGCTCGTGGTTTCGCAGCCAGACGATCTTGGGCGCGGTAAATCCCGTGAGAACGGGGTTGCTGATGTATTTTACTAAATTGTCTCGCCCGACCTGCGCCGCGATCCAGTCGCACTCGGCCTGCGTGCGCTGGTCGCACCAGAGTAGCGCGGGCCGCAGCACCTGGCCGTTCCTGTCCAGAAAGACCGACCCGTGCATCTGCCCGCTCAGGCCGATGCCCGCGACGGCCTCACCCCCAATGCCCGCCTTTTGCAGCACGTTCCGGGTCGCCGCCACGCAGCCGTCCCACCAGTCCTGCGGGTTCTGCTCGGCCCACTGCGGGCGCGGCGTCAGCAGCGGGTACTCCTGCGTGTCCGACGCGACGGGCTGACCGTCTTCCGAAACCAGCAGCGCCTTCGTCCCGCTCGTCCCGATGTCCAAGCCCAAGTAATAGGCCATCAACAGTCTCCCCATATGTCGGTGTTGGCTCTTATTTTCCCATTTCGCCCGACAGCGACGGCGGGCGCAGGGTCGGCGCGGCCCCCCACCCTGTCTTGGGCGTGGCGCCCAGAGTGACGTTCAGTGTGCCGCCATTGGCAATGTCGGATTGCGTGATCCAGGGCCAATTCTGCGAATGCCTGCCCACCTGCACACTTTGGATGTAAGCGTTGTCGGCGGACGCTTGGCGGGCGTTGACGGTAAATGTCTTGCCCTTGTACGGCGCGCTCAGGTGAATGGTCGCTTTGGGGAAGAGCGGGCTGCACAGCTCGAATGCGGGCCGGGCCGGATCGGTCGGGTAAAAGCCCAGGGCGGCGAAGATGTACCAGGCGGACATCGTACCGCAGTCGTCGTTGCCGGGGATGCCGTCGGGCGTGGTCTTGTAGGCGTCCGCCAGGAGTTCGCGGACGCGAGACTGGGTCTTGTAGGGCTGGCCGGAGTAGTCGTACAGGAACGGCACCTGCAAGTCCGTCTCGTTGTAGGGGTTGTAGTAGCGGTCGTTCCATTCCGGGTGCGGGTAAGCGAAGAACGAGTCAAGCTGGGTGTTGAAGGCGTCGTCGCCGCCGAACAAAGAAATCAGGCCCTGCACGTCCTGGGACACGAGCCAGCGGTAGTGCCAGCCGGAGCCTTCGACGTAGCCCTGCTCTTTGGTGGGGTCGAACGGCGTCAGCCAGCTCCCGTCGGCGTTGCGCGGGCGCAGGAACTTGGTGTCCGGGTCGAAGACGTTGCGGTAGTTGAGGGCGCGCTTGCGCAGGAACGCCGCGTCCCCGGCCTTGCCGAGCGAGTCGGCGACGGACGCCAGGGCGGCGTAGGCGTAGCAGTCTTCCTCGGTCTGCGAGACGGCCCCGTAGCCTTCCTTGTCCTGGGGAATGTAGCCGACCTTGTCCATCCAGCCGACGTTCGCTTCGCCGGCGTAGGGCTTGCCGCCGGGCGCAGGCTGGGTGGCGTCTTTGTACATCCCTTCGTAGAGCGCGCCGATGTCATACCCGCGCAGGCCGTCATTCCAGGCGGTGGCGACGAGCGAGGTCAGCGGGCTGCCGCACATGACGTTGGTGTAGGTGTTCGCCTGGGGCCAGCGGTCAATCCATCCGCCCTGCTGGTACATCAAGGCGATGGACTGGCACATATCGCTCACGCGCTGCGGCGCGATCAGGGCCAGCAGGGGCGCTTCATCGCGGTAGATGTCCCAGCCGGAGTAGTTGGCGTACAGGGCGTGGCCCGCCCCGATCTGGTGGATTTGATTGTCGTAGCCGAGATAACGCCCGTCCGTGTCATTGATGACGTTGGGCATCAGCAGGCAGTGATAAAGGGCCGTGTAGAAAATCGTCCGCTGGTCGGTCGTGCCGCCGTTGATGTCAATGACGTGGAGTTCGTTTTCCCACTTTTTTGTTGTTTGGGCGCGCACGGCGTCGAAGTCTTTGCCGCCGACTTCGGCCTCCAGATTCTTTCTGGCCCCGGCGATGTCCACGAACGAGATGCCGACGCGGGCGGTGACGGCCTGAACGCCGGGCGCGAACGTCGCATACGCGCCGATGCCGGGCTGATGCTCGGCCTGCGCCGCGCTGCGGCTCCCGTCCGTCTGCGCGGCTCCCGTCCAGGTGCCGAACGTCTTGAACGGCTGGTCGAAGCGCATCACGAAATAGACCGTGTAGCGGGCAGGGCTGCCGCAGAAGCTCTTGCTGGTCACTTGCCCGTCAATCTCGTCATTGCCGACAATCTGCGCCTGCGCGCCATAGGTGTCGGTGAGCGTGTGGCTGATGGGAACCAGCACGTTGCCGGGCTGCCCGGCGGGGAAGGTGAACCGCGCCAGGCCCGCGCGCTCCGTGGCGGTCAGCTCGGCGTTGACGTTCCAGCGGCTGAGATGGGCCTGATAGTAGCCCGGCGAGGCCGACTCGCGCCGGTGGCTGAACGTGGACTGATAATCGGCGACGTCCGTTTTGATGGGGCCGGTGGTGGCGGTCAGGAACACGTCGCCGAAGTCGCTGCAGCCGACGCCGCTCATGTGGGTCAGGCTGAAGCCCTGAATCTGCCGGTCGCCGTAGTCGTAGCCGATGGACGGCGAACTGGTGTCCGGGCTGAACTGCACCATGCCGAACGGGGCGACCGCGCCGGGATAGGTGTCGCCGCCCGCCGCCGTGCCGATCAAGGGGTTGACATAATCCGTCAGCGTCTTGTAGGTCTTGACAACAGGGTTGAGGTGACGCCGGGCAGCAACAGGAACAGGCGGCAGGGACGTGAACTGAAAATCGCGCACCGTCTGCCGGGCCGTCGTGTTGCCGCTCGCGCCGGAGAAGCCGACCAGGGCCGTCCCGCGTCCCAGAATCTTGGTCAGGTCGAGCGCCCGCTCGTCGGTGAACGCCTGCCCCGTCGTCTGGTCCTGGAGCGTCGCCACCAGCGTGCCGCCGTCGTAATCGAGCGTGACGCGGATCGGGTGGCCGCTGCGCAGGTCAACCGTGTCGGTATCGCCGTAGGATGCGTCCGCGCCGTTGACGGAGAAGTTTTCGCCGGAGTTGCGGAAGATGTTCAGCCGCAGCGCCGCGCTCGGCGTGATCGCGCCCGTGCCGCCGTAGCCCAGGGCCGCACCCGCGCTCGCGTCGCCCATGGCCTGCGCGCCGCGCGGGTCGTCCTGCAGGACGAACGCGACTCCGTCGGCCCCGCCGCCGTTGTCCCCGCCGAAGTCCGTCGCCTGGTAAGTGAACGCGGCGCGAAAAGCGGCGATGGTCTGCGGGGCGCTCGCGAAAGCGCTGGCGGCCTCCGACGCGCCGCCGTCCGTCAGCGTCAGCGTCGTTTTGGCGGCGTCATACCCGGCCTTGCCGCCGTTGACCGGCGCGAAATTGGCAAAGCCCGTCAAGTCGGCCCAGGCGGGCGTCGTCAGCGAAAGGGCGAAAAGCAGGGCAGCCATGCCCCGGCGAAAATCAACCATTATTGTTTTGTCCCCCAGGCCGCCTGGGCGAATGCTTCCAGGTCGGCGTAATTCCCGTTCCAGGTCGTGTACATCACGCCTTTGATGCCGGACACGCCTTTGGCGTCGTCCAGCCAGGTGCGGATCGAGTCGGGCGTCCCGTCGTAGTATCCCGCCAGAACCTGGGCGTGGCCCTGCCCTGCGAAAAACGGCAGGCTCTTCTTGCGCCCGTCGAAGTTCCAGTTGACGACCACGACGCTGCCGGGCAGTCCCTTCCAGGAATCGGCCAGCGTGCCGTTGACGAGGTAATAACTATCGTGGGCGTTGTGCGCCGGGTCGAACATATCCGACCAGACGAAGACGTGCGCCTTCGGGTTGGCCTTTTCGGCCATCTGGACGCACCGGCGGGCGTTGTCGGCCAGCAATTGCCCCGGCGTCATCTTCCGCGCCTGGCAGGCCGCGTCCCAGTTGGCGGCCCGGATCTCGTCGTGACTGAGCAAAAAGCCCGGCGGGTGGAGCAGTTCGTTGACCCGTGTGATCTGCTGCTGCATCAGCGCGTACACCTTCGGGTCGCTCAGGCAGGCCGTCACCTGGTCGCCGCCGAATTTCACGGAATGGTAGAAACTGACGCGCAGATGCTGCCCGTCCTTGATCCGCGAAGCGGGCGTCAGCGTCAATGGAGGCGGCGCGTGGTACGTGTCATACTGCCCCGGATACGGCGACACGCCCAGTTTGTCGTCCTTGACGGCCTCGTAGTCTCTGCCTTCCGCGTAGACCGTGCCGTCCCCGCCATTGACGACGACGGGGCAGCCCGCGCGGCGCAGGACGTTGAGAAAGCCGACCTCTTCGAGTCGGATGTCGTCCCACCACATCTTGCCGCCCTTGCCGCCCCAGACGCCGAAATAAAGATTGACCTGCGTGTTGTCCAGGCTGTTGAACACGACCTGGTACTGCGTCCAGTCCTGCGTCCGCTGGATGTGGACATCGTTGTAGGCCAGGCTGCGGCCCTGCGGCGTCAGGGCGATCACCTGAACCGCGCCGGGCGTCTCAAAATTGTCCGTCTTGGCCCAGAACGACAGATGGTACTGCCGGAACGGCGACACCGTCACGGTCTGCATGATGCGCCCGTGACCGGCCTGCGGGTCGGCGGCCCCCACGTTCTCGATCCGAAGCGACTGGCCGCCGCCGTGCGTCACGGTTTTGTCGGCGAACGACGCCGTGCCGATGTTGTCCTGGAACGTCCAGCCGGTCATCTTGTCGCCCTGCGCGTCCTCGAAGCCGCCGTTATTGAGCGTCGCCGACTGCGCCGTATCAATGTCCGCCTGCCCCCCGCGAACGACAAAGGGCGCATCGCGCACCGGCAGTCCTTCGGCGAGATTCGGGTCATAGGACAACAGCCCGTTGGAATAGCCCATCTGGCAGACCGTCGGGTACAGCCCCAGGCCCAGTTCGTCGGCGGTCTTCTTCACGGCGGCGAGGTTCTGAAAGTAGTGGGAGGACAGGTGATCGAGAACGCTCAGGCCGTAATCCGCCAGCACGATCCCATTGTAACCGGCCTTCTTCGCCCGCCCCATCAGCGCCTGCAAATCGGCCGTGTTTTGGTCGTTGTTCAGGTAGTGCATACACCACACCCAGCGGAACATCAGCGGGGTCGGGGCAGGCGCGGCGGGAGCCTGCGCCCCCGCAGGCCGGAGCGCTGTGAGCAGCAGCGCGCACAGGAGAAGCAGTCTCAGGTGTTCTCGGATCATGGGGCGTTTTCGCATCAATGCCGCGTCTTTGCCCAGGACTGAAGTCCTGGGCTAGCGAGGAGCGGACTGCCCGCCTGCGCGGGCGAAGGTATAAGACAGGCGAAGCCTGTTC
>CAZZVX010000075.1:0-2603 GCA_964657535.1 Armatimonadota bacterium
GGAGGGATAGGGCCTACGGCTTGACGGCGACCGTCGCCGTCTTGCCGATGCCCTTATAAGTCGCCGTCACCGTGACATTCACGACGGCGGTCACGGTTTTGGACGTGGCCGTGAAGGCGGCGGTTGTCGCGCCCGCCGGCACGGTGACGGAGGCCGGAACGGTCAGGGCCGCCGTGTTGCCGCTCGACAGCGCGATGGCGGTGTTGAGCGCCGGAGCCGCCGTCAGCGTCACCGTCCCCGTCACGGCGCTGCCGCCGGTCACGCTGGCGGGGCTGAGAGTCACCGACGAGAGCGCGGGCGCGGCGGCAGTGACGGAAACGTTGACGGCCTTGCTGACGCCGCCGAGCGTGGCCGTGACCTTGGCGACCGTGTTCGCCGTGACCGCGTGGGAGGTCGCCGTGAAGGTCGCCGTCTTCGCGCCTGCGGCAATCGTCACCGACGCGGGGACGGAAAGCGCACCCGTGCTGCTGGTCAGCGTGATGGTCGTGGCCGCTGTCGCATTGGCCGAAAGCGTGACGGTTCCCGTCGTGTTGGCCTGTCCGCCGATGACGCTCGTCGGGCTGACGGTCATCGCCGTCAGCGTCACCGGAACCGGAGTAACAGTGACGTTGACCGCCTTGCTGCTGGCGCCGAGCGTGGCGGTCACTTTGGCAATAGTTGCCGCCGTGACAGTGTGCGATGTGGCCGTGAAGGCGGCGGTTGTCGCGCCCGCCGCCACTGTCACGGAGGCCGGGACGGTCAGAACTGCCGTGTTGCCGCTTGTGAGCGTGACCGCAGTCGCGGCGATGGCGGCTTTGGTGAGCGTAACGGTCCCGATGGCGTTGGCGCTGCCGCCGATCACCGAGGCCGGGCTGACGGTCAGGGAGGACAGGGCCGCCGCCGGATTGACGGTGACAGTCCCCGTCTTGCTGATGTTGTTGTAGGTCGCCGTGACGGTGACAGTCGTTGCCGCCGCGACGGTTTTGGACGTGGCCGTGAAGGTGGCCGTTTTGGCACCTGCGGCGACGGTGACAGACGCGGGGACGGTCAGCGCTGACGTGCTGCTGGCGAGCGAGACGACCGCGCCGCCTGTCGGGGCTGCCGCCGTCAGCGTGACGCTTCCGATGGAATTCCCCTGTCCGCCGGTGACAGTCGCCGGGGCAAGCGACAGCGAGGCCAGAGTGGTAGGAGGAACCGGGGCGGCGGCCAGCAGATTGACGGCGTCCAGGATGCCGTAGCCGGAGTCCTGGTCCCAGCCGGTCGTCAGAATGTCAACGGTGTGGGCCGTCAAAATGCTGCGCACCTGGGCCTGGGTCAGCGACGGGTTGAAGGACAGCAGCAGGCCCGTCAGGGCCGCCGCGTGCGGGGCCGCCGCCGACGTGCCGAAGAACGGGGCGAAGGTCTCGTTGCCGTCGCCGACCGTGGCCTGGTTGAGCGAGGTCGTCACGCCGTCCGCCGCCGTGATGTCCGGCTTGAGCAGGATCAGCCCGCCGTTCGGGACGGCGGCGCCGTTCTTGTCATAGAACTGCTCGCGCGGGCCGTCCGAGCTGAAGTCTTCCACGCCGTTGGATTTGCTGAACGGCTTGGGGTAGGGGCCGGCGGCATTGCCGTATTGGTTCAAACTCGCGGGGGTGGCGGCGACGCCATACGCCCCGACGGCGTTGACCGAGTTGTGGCCGCGCGTGCGTCCCGCCGTCGAATTGGTCAGGACGCCGTGCTGCGTGCCGCAGTCCAGGTGCAGGAATTTCGCCGCGCCGGAGTGCAGCACGACCACCAGCGATTCGCCGTCGGCGACGCTGGGCAGATACTCGAACGGGTCCTGCGTGCCGGTCTGTGCGTTCGTAGACGCCGAGATGACGTTGTTGGCCCCGTCCACGGCATAGAGGTTGTAGTCATTGCGGGACTTGCCGAGCGGGTCCGACCAGAACAGGTTGACCTCCTGCCCGCTGCCCAGCCCGTCGGAAAGCGTGTCTTCCGTGACCGGGGTGCCGAAGACGTCCTCAAAGGAGTGGATGATCCCGTCGGAGTAGTGGATGCCGGAGTCCGTGAACTCGCCTTCCCAGACGCCGGACTCGGAACTGTCATAGTTGCCGTTGTTGGTGGCCGACGAGAAATAATACGCGCCCGCCGCCGTGACGGTGTCTACGGCTTTGGCGACAACCCCATCCTGGAACGGCGACTCGTCAAAGAACGCGATGTCGTCCACGATGATCTGGCAGCCGGCGTTGTGCAGGGCGATGATATTGGCGGCCATCTGCGCTTCCGTGTCGCCGCAGGTGGAGAAGTAGACTTTGGCACCGGGGGCGATGTCGTGGACGATCTCCATCATCGCCGTGCCTTCGCCCGTCCCCGGACGCCCCGACTGACCGGGCAGAACGCTCACATCGGCGGGCAGGTTGCCCGACGCTTGGGACGCCTCCAGATAGTCGTCGCTGTCCGAAATCACGCCGATCTTGATTCCCGTGCCGTCCACATGGTAGGCGCTGCGGGCGGTAATGGCGCGGTGTGTCGTGTCGCCTTCGCTGTCCACGTTGCCGCTGCCTGCGTTCGCCGTCAGGCCGTTCAACTGACGGATCAGGCCGGGCAGGTGCGCCCGCACGGTGTTTGACGCGCCCGGCAGTACG
>CAZZVX010000075.1:2613-15150 GCA_964657535.1 Armatimonadota bacterium
AGCAGGAATCGGCTGCCCCGGCCTCCGAACATGGTCGCCGGATTGCCCTGCGTCTGCGCGTGCATCGCGGGCTTGATGAACTGGACGCCGGGCTGCCCCGCCACATACTCCATCTGCCGCAGGGGCAGGCGGGCGCGGATCGCCCGAAACTGCGGGACGACATTGACGACGACGCCCCCGGCGGTCTTAATCACGCCGAGCAGGTCGTCTGTGACATCCGCCGTGATGTCCACGGAAACCAGCCCGTCGGTTTCCGGGACAATGCCAGTGCGCAGGGTCGGCACTTCGCGGGTGATCGCCAACCCCTGGTTCATTCTGGCGGCGTACCAGAGCCGGGAGTCGAGTTTGCGCTGGTACGCCAGCCGCGAATCCTCCTCCCGTTCCAGCGCCGCGATCTGCGCCAGCGCCCGCGCGGACACGGTGCGCGGCGGGAGTTGCCGGGATTGCGGCGCGGCGGGGACCATCTGCTGGGCGCGCGTTGACGTGCCGCCGAAGTTCAGAAAGGCGATCAGCAGCGCCGCCGACAGCGAGAATTGAAGCGCCGGTGCGGTGCGGCGGAGGTCGGACAGTCGGTGTCGAGTGGATGTTGAGAATGCAGTGTTCACGTTTGTGTTCCCTTCTGACGGCAGTTTAGCCGACGGGCGTGGACAAAACGTGAGCAGAGAAAAGAAGAAACACAAAAAATCGTGACGAATGATCGTCCGCCCCATTCACCACGGGGGAGGACGCTTTGCCATCGCCCTGCGCCTTGACATTCTCACGGCGCAGGCCGTATACTACATCACTTATGGCTTCCACCACCGTCAAGCCTCCGCCGGCCCTGCCCCCGACCAACGGGACAGATGGCGCGGGGGGCCGCAAACCGACCGGGCTGGCCCGCGCCGCCGGCACCGTCATGGCCGCCACGCTGCTGTCGCGGCTGCTCGGCATGGTCCGCGACATCGTCATCGCCCATCAGATCGGCGCGGGCGTGGAAGCCGCCGCCTACACCGCCGCCTTTAAAGTCCCCGACTTATTGATGTATCTCGTCGCGGGCGGCGCGCTCTCGTCCACGTTCATTCCCGTCTTCAAGGAGTACCTGCACCAGAACAAAGAAAAGCGCGCCTGGCAGACGTTCTCCATAGTCGCCACCGTCACGGTCGTCTTGGCGAGCGCCTTTGTCCTCTTCGCCGAGGCCTTCACGCCCTGGTTCGTCCGTCTGCTCAACCCCGGCTACGACGCCGCCCGCGTCGCCCTGGCCGTGCCGCTCACCCGCATCGTCCTGCCCGCGCAGGTTTTTTTCATGCTCGGCGGCCTCTTAATGGGGACGCTCAACGCCCGTGGGCAGTTCCTCATCCCCGCGCTCGGCCCCAGCATTTACAACCTCGGCATCATCTTCGGCGCGGCCGTGTTGTACCCCCTGGGATTCGGCCTGGACGGCCTCATGTGGGGGGCATTGCTCGGCGCGTTCGTCGGAAACTTCGCCCTGCAGATCGCCTACGTCTCCCGTTCGGGGATGCGCTACCGCCCCAGCCTCGCCATCCTGCACCCCGGCGCGGTCAAAGTCTGGCGCATGATGGGGCCGATACTTTTGGGCGTCTCCCTGCCCAACGTAGACCAGATCATCAACTCCCTCTTCGCCTCCGAGCTGGCCGATGTTGGCTCCCAGGCCGCCATGTCATACGCCGTGCGCCTGATGCTCATCCCCATCGGCATCTTCGCCCAAGCGATGGGAATCGCCATCCTGCCCACCATGTCCTCGCAGGCCGCCGCCGGCCAGTACCGCGACTTCAAGGCCACCGTCAACCAGGCCCTGCGGACGATATTGTTCATCACCGTCCCGGCCTCCGCGCTGCTGTTTTTGCTCGCCCAGCCCCTCGTCGCCTTTCTCTTGCAGTCGGGCCGCTTCGACTACCACGGCACCCTGATGACCGCCTCGGCCCTGCGCTTCTACTCGCTCGGCATCTTCGCCTGGTCCGCCCAGGCCGTCCTGACACGCGGCTTTTACGCCCTGCAGGATTCGCGCACCCCTGTCATCTCCGGCACCGTGATGACCGTCCTGTTCGTCTGCATGAACTGGCTGGTCGTCAACGGCTCCGATTGGGGCGTGGGAGGGCTGGCCCTAGCGACCAGTATTGCCGCCATCCTGCACATGGCCGTCATGTTCGTCCTCCTGCGCCACCGCTTAGGCGGCCTGCAAGACGCGATGCTCCTGCGCAGCGTCACCAAGACGCTCCTTGCCACCGCCGCCCTGTGCGCCGTTTCGTGCGCATTGCGCAGCGGCCTCCTGCATTTCTTCCCCGCCGCGCATCTGACCAAGATGCCCGCCCTGCTCATCCTGCTCGTTTCCGGCGGCTTGGGTATCGTAGCCTACGCCCTCACCGCGCGTCTCCTGCGGATGCCGGAACTCGCCTCCACCGTCGGGATGCTCCGGCGCAAGAAACGAAGGTAAGTCTATGGACATCTTTGAGCGATTCAACACCAAATTCGGCAAATGGTACGAGGGCCTGTTCGGCGGCGAAGTCGGCGAACTGCGCCCCAAAGACGTGCTGCGCAAGATCATTGCGGCTATGGAAGACAACCGCAAGGAAGGCTTCGACAGTAAGATCTACGTCCCCAACAAGTACGTTTTGGAACTGGCCGTCGGAGACCCGGAAGAGCGCGACTATCTCTTGTCCTTTTTGGACGAAGAAGAACTGGTCAGCGTCTTGCAGAAATTTATGGCCCAGAACCACTACAACACGCGCGGCCCCCTAGACTTCACTATCGCCGAAGTCCCCGAAGCCGAGCGCACCGAGCGCCGCGAAAAATTGCGCGTCCGTGTGCGCTTTGAGAAGGGCGAAATGTCCGCGCCCGCCCCCGCGCCACTTGAAGCCGCACCTGGCCCTGGCAATAAGCCCCTCTTCCGTTCCCAAGAGGGAGGGGCGGCGAAGCCGGATAGGGGGCCGTCCGAGGCCGATGACCTGCCCACCGTCCCCGGCTTTGTTCCCGATGACGACGAGCCGGGAACCATCCCCGCCGTGGCCTGGGCGTCGCTGGCGCTGACGGCCCCCGACGGGCGCAAGAGCCACTTCAGCCTGACCAAGCCCGTCGTCGCCATCGGGCGCTCTCGCAATGCCGGCAACGATCTGGTCCTGGACAGTGACGGCATGGTGTCTAAGTCCCACGCCCGCCTGGAGCGCGAGCGCGACGGCCACTGGACGCTCTACGACCTGGGCAGCACCAACGGCACCAAGATCAACGGCCTGCGCGTGGACGGCAACCGCGTCCTCACCGACGGTGACCAACTGCTCATCGGCGCAACCACCGTCGTCTTCCAGGAAGGCGGGCGCGAAGACGCCGTTCCAGTGGGATTGACAGGAGCGCCGCGCCGCGCCCGCCTCCTCACGGCCGGCGGGGAAGAACACGTCCTCGCTTCCGAGACCCTGCTCGGACGCGCCGTGACCTCCGACATCATTTTAGACGACCCCAACATCTCCACCAAGCACGCCCGCATCGTCGCCCCCGACGCTGCGACCTATTATCTGGAAGACCTGGACAACCCCGGCGGCACCTGGCTCAATGGGCGTCGCCTGACGCCGCGCGAGCGCGTCCTGCTCGCGGACGGCGACCGGCTGCGCTTGGGCAGCCAGGACCTGCGCTTTGTGATGGGAGCAGGCTGATGGCCGCTCTGCTCGCCCTCCTCCACTACGCCTTCCTTGCCCTGCTCGTGCTGCTCATTTTGTACGTCCTGAGCGTCATGCGCCGCAACACGGACTGAACGCTCATGTTTAGACATTGAAAATTGGGGCAATACTGCTGAGACTTAAACTGAGTCTCAGGAGTCAAGCCCTCGCATTATCTGTTGGTGGAAAAACGCTGGAGCAGCCATCCCAGCAACGTACACTGTGCGCGCGAAGCCGTCCGTGACGTTCTGCGCGCGCTTCCCCGTCCCGCCGATACAGACTTTGTCGAACTCGCTATCGGCGAGGCCTGTGCCAACGCCGTCGAGCATGGCTCTCCGTTAGGCGCGCGCAACGCCTTCATTCTCCGCTGTTTCGCTTCCCAAACGTCCGAACTGATCTTCGAGGTCGAGGACGAAGGCTTCGATTTCACGCCCGCCTCACTGACTTTATCCGGCGTGCCTGACTTGGAGTCTGAAGGGGGACGCGGCCTGTTCCTCATTCGCCAGATCATGGATGGGGTGTCCATTCAGCGCGTTGCGGGCGGCCTCAGTGTCCGCATGACGAAAACCGTCCCCGGCCTTCTTCCCCTTCTTCCGGCGCTTTTCCCCGCCGCCGTTCCCCGCGACTGACCCTCTCGTTCACTCTTCCCGTTTGTACAGGGCCGGTGCTGTGCTATAATAAAAGTATCATGGCATCCCGAACTCCCAGCCTGGAAGAGAAGCTGAAAACGCTCCCCACGCAGCCCGGCTGTTATCTTTATAAAGACGACAAGGGCGAGATTATCTACGTCGGTAAAGCGATCAATCTCCGCAACCGCGTCCGCTCGTATTTCCAAAAAAGCGCTAATCTGACGCCCAAGACGCGCAAATTGGTTCAGCGCATCCACGACCTGGATACTATCGTCGTGGACAGCGAACTCGAAGCGCTCATCCTCGAATGCAATCTTATTAAGCGGCACCGGCCCCATTACAACATCCGGCTGCGCGACGACAAGCACTATCCATACTTGGTTTTGACGATGAAGGAGCCGTTCCCGCGCCTGCTCGTGACCCGGCGGGTGCTGCAGGACGGCAGCAAATACTTCGGCCCCTTCACCAACTCCCGCGCCGTCTGGGAAAGCCTGCGGCTGATATACCGCCTGTTCCCGCTCGTGACCTGCCGCAAGCGCTGGGACAACACGCCCGTGCAGCGCCCCTGTCTGTATCATCACATGGGCCGCTGCCCGCACGCCCCCTGCGCCGGCCTCGGCGACCAGGCCGAATACCGCCGCATGGTGGACGACGTGGCGTTGTTTTTGGACGGCAAACAAGATAAACTCGTCAAACAGTTACGGGCGGAGATGGACGCCGCCGCCGAAGACTTGCAGTTCGAGAAGGCCGCCCGCCTGCGCGACCAGATTCAGTCGGTGGAAGTCCTCATTGAGCGCCAAAAGGTCGTCTCCACCAATGCCGCCGATCAGGACGTTGTTGCACTGGTCAACGAAAACGGCACCAGCGCCGTCCAGATGTTTTTCATCCGCAACGGCAAACTCATCGGCCAGGAACACTTTCTGCTCGAAGGCACCGACGGCGACGACAACTTGGAGGAATCCACAACGGAGTTCGTCAAGCGCTACTACCAGGACGCCAGTTACGTCCCCCAAGAAATTATTTTGCCGGCGCACGTCGAGGAGACTGTCATCATCGAGCAGTGGCTGAAGCAGAAGAGGGGAACAAAGGTCACGCTCACCGTCCCCGAACGCGGCGAAAAGAAGCACCTGCTGGAAATGGCCGCGACCAACGCCAAACTCGCTTTGGAGCAAATTCGCACCCAATCCGCCACCGAGCATGACCGAATCATGGGGGCGCTGATTGAACTGCAGGACGTGCTGGGCCTGGAAGACATTCCGCAGCGCATCGAAGCCTACGACATTTCTACGATCCAGGGCAGCCATTCCGTCGGCGGCATGGTCGTCTTCGAAGACGGCAAGCCCGCCAAAAGCGAGTATCGGCGCTTCAAGATTCAGCGCCCGACCAACACGGGGGAGCCGAATGACTTTGCCATGATGCGCGAAGTCCTGACCCGCCGCCTGACCAACGCCAAAGAGGGCGATTCCAAGTGGAGCAAACTGCCCGACCTGATGCTGATTGACGGCGGCAAAGGCCAGCTCGGCGTTGCCGTTTCCGTTGCGCAGGAACTCGGCATTGAACTCAAAATGATCGGCCTGGCGAAGCAGTTTGAGCTGATCTTCGTGCCAAACCAGTCCGACCCGCTGGTGCTGTCCCGCAGTTCCGTCGCCCTGCACCTTTTGCAGCGCGTCCGCGACGAGGTCCATCGCTACTCCGTCACGTATCATCGGACGTTGCGCGGCAAGAACGCGACCATGTCCGTTCTGGACACCATCCCCGGCATCGGCAGGACCCGCCGCAGCGAGTTATTGAAGTTCTTCGGCAGCGTGGATAAGTTAAAAAAAGCCTCGGTAGACGAGATCGCCGCCGCGCCCGCCATGAACAAGAAAGTCGCCGCTTCCGTCCATAAACTCCTGCACGGGGAGGCCACGTAAAGATTGATGCAGCTTTTACTGCGCTGGATACTGAGTGCCGTCGCGCTCTACATCACGGTTCGGGCGGGGCAGGCGCTGGGTCTGCGCTTTTATGTCGCGCCGGGGGTGGGGGGCGTGGAAGGCTTGCTGTTGATGGTGGTCGTGCTGGGCATCGTCAATGCCGTCATCCGGCCCGTCGTGTCGCTGGTGGCGCTGCCGCTGTCGTGCCTGACGTTCGGGCTGTTCGCGTTCGTTGTGAACGCGCTGATGTTCTGGCTCGCCGGTCAGGTCGTGCCCGGCTTCCATGTCGCCGGGCTGTGGGCGCCGCTGTTCGGCTCGGTCGTGATGGGCCTGGCGTCCGGGGCGATCAATAATCTGCTTGTTTCGGGCCGCGAGAAACGGGAGAAGGGGAAGAACTAAGTGCAGTTGGTCATCCTGACGGGAATGTCGGGCGCGGGCAAGGCGCTGGCGGCGAAGACCTTTGAAGACCTGGCCTTTACGGTGGTGGACAACCTGCCGCCCATCCTGCTGCCGGAACTCGTCGAAAAGTGCCTCGGCGCGGGCGATCAGCCGCCGGCCAATCGCCTGGCCGTGGTCGTGGACGCGCGCTCCGGGACTTTTTTTGCGGGCCTGGACCCAGCCCTGAAGATCGTGCGGGAGCGCGGCGTCAAGCCGACCCTGCTGTTTCTGGACGCGACCGATGCCGTGCTGGTGCAGCGCTTCAAGGAGACGCGGCGTAAGCACCCGCTGTTTGACGAACACGGCGGCATCCTCGGCAGCATCCGGGCCGAGCGCGCCTTGCTGGAAAATGTCAAAGAAAGCTCCGACAAAGTCATTGACACGACCGACCTCGTGCCGCCGCAGCTGCGCGGCCTCCTGGTCGCGGACTTCGCGCTGGAACCGGACAAGAATCAGGGGCTGACCGTCACCGTCACGTCGTTCGGCTTCAAGTACGGCCTGCCATTGGACGCCGACCTCGTCTTCGATGTACGGTTTCTGCTCAATCCCCACTACGTAGACGAATTGCGGCCCTATGACGGGCGCGACCCGCGCGTGGAGGAATACGTCTACCGCGACCCGGACACCGTCCCGTTCCTCAACAAACTCTATGACCTGATGGATTGGAGCATTCCGCAGTACGTGGAGGAAGGGAAGGCCTACCTCACCGTCGCCATCGGCTGCACGGGCGGGCGGCACCGCTCGGTGCTGGTCTCGGAGAAGCTTGGGCAGCACCTGCGCGACAAGGGCTACCGCGTTTTGGTGCAGCACCGCGATGTCGGCAAAGGATAACCGCATTTATGAAACGCTGGTTCTCCTGGCTGAAATGGCTTTACCCCGGAATGCGCATCAAGCGCTGGCTGCTGCTGACCGTGATCGGTATTTTGTTGGTCGTCACGGGCCTGGCGCTGATCACCAACCTCAAGCTGCTGGAACTCCTCAGCGATGCCATCGTCGCCATTCTTTTCAGTACGGGCCTGGACTTCAACCGGCCTGCCCTGTACGTCCCGACCAGTATCGTCATGGCGGGCGTCGGGCTGCTGCTGATCTTCATCTCATATTTCCAGTTCAATCGCTCGGTGCTGGCCGTCGTCGCGCCCGACGTGCATAAAGACCTGGCGGACCGAATTTTTCAGCGGCGCAGTCTGGCGCAGGGGCAGCGCATTGTCGTCATCGGCGGCGGCACGGGTCTGTCCACCATGCTGCGCGGCCTCAAGGAGCGCACCAGCAACATCGTCGCTATCGTGACGGTCACGGACAACGGCGGCTCGTCCGGGCGGCTGACCCAGCAGATGGGCGTGCTGCCGCCGGGCGACCTGCGCAACTGCCTGGTCGCCCTCGCCGACGCCGAGCCGACTCTGGCGAGTCTGTTTCAGTTCCGCTTTGACGAAGACCAGCAGGGACTGGGCGGCCACAGTTTCGGCAACCTGTTCATTGCCGCCATGACGGAGATTTACAAAGGCAACTACGAGCAGGCCATCGCGGCGACCTCGAAAGTCCTCGCCATCCGGGGCCGGGTGTACCCGTCCACGCTGCACAATGTCTGTCTCTTAGGGGAGATGGAAGACGGCAGCATCGTGGAGGGCGAAACGCAGATTGCGCACCACCCGCTGCCGATCAAGAAGATGTACCTGCGGCCTGAAAACGCGCAGCCGCTTTCGGACGCCCTGGAAGCCATCCGGCTCGCCGACGCGATCATTCTGGGGCCGGGCAGCGTCTACACCAGCGTCATCCCAAACCTGCTGGTCGAAGGCATCGCCGAGGCGATCTCCAAAAGCCGGGCCGTCAAGATTTACGCCTGCAACGTGATGACGCAGCCGGGCGAGACGGACGGCTTTTCCGCCGCCGACCACCTGCGCGTCATTACCGAACACGCGCCCGGCAAGCGTTTGATAGACTACGTGCTGGTCAATAAAGAGATGCCGGATCAGTCCCTGCTGGCGCGCTACGAGAAGTTCGGCCAGCGGTTTGTCGCCCCGGACATGGAAACGATCCGTTCAATGGGCTACACGCCCCGCGCCGAAAACCTTGTCTCGCAGTCCGACGTTGTCCGCCACGACCCCAAACGCCTCGCCGAAGCGATCTTTCGGATTATTTTGTAAAAGACCTCAGACCCGGCGAATAAATTCGCGGCAACAAGAGCACAAAGTGTCCCTGCGGACACTTCAATCCTAGTCCGCGAAGGCGGACTTCGTGAACTTTTAGCCGCAAATTTAATCGCCGGGCCTCTTACGTCAGCGACTCGAACTGGGCCTGCGTGCTGGAAACCATCGCCGCGAACCATTCGCCGGTGGGGTTGACTAGGGGCAGCCACCAGGCAGTCGGGCGCAGGTGCGTGTGTTCCAGGCCTTCAATCGTCAAGTAAGCATTGCGCACCAGGTCGAGACGCGCGATCTGCGCTTCCTGGACGACGTGCGCCATGAGGGCGCGGGCCTGCTTCGCTTCGACACAACGCTCCAGCAGGCGGCGCTGGCGGCGGAACTGGCCGAGCATGAACTGCGTCGCCCGGATGCGTTCGCGGCAGACGTGCAGCGGCTCGTCGAACGCCGTCGCGCGGATGGCGATCTGGCGGTCCCGGTCGCGCACCAGCGTCCGTGTGTCCTCGCCGCGCCGCTCGGCTTGAAAGATCTTTTCGCGGAGCGGCTCGATGGAGTGCCGCCAGTCGTCCCCTTTGCGCTTTTCCAGGCCCTGTCGTTCGCGCTGCCAGAGCTGGAGTTCGCGCCGGTGTTCCTCTTCCCGCTCACTCAGTGTTCGGCTTTTGGCGGCGATGGCTTTCAAGACCCCCAGTGCGCTTTCGTATTCGTCCAGGCGCTCGCACCAGCAGGCGTCGCTTTTGCCTTCCAAAGAGCGCATCAAAGCGCGCGCTTGGTGCAGGTCTTTCGTCTCGCGCAGAAATTGCCGCTGGGCGTCCTGCACGCCGCGCCAGCGACGGGCGAATTCCGGCGCGCTGATCGTGTCCTGCCCGAACGTGGACGCCAGGTGAGGCGGCAGGCGGAACGTCGTCTCGTCCGGCACGGACCGGAGCGCGTCCCAGGTCGGGTACGTCAGCCGCACCAGCGGGTAGAGTGTCTGGGTGATGCCGGCGGCGGCCAGACGGCGGTTGAACGCCTGCGTCAAGGGCGTGTACCCCGATGCCGTTTCATGGAACACGACCAGAAACTCGGCGGCCAGCATATCCACCAGTGTCACGGCTTTGCCGACCAAGATCACGTCCGGGCCGTACTCGCCTTCGAGGGCGTTGGCGAGACTCTCGATGCTCGTGACGGGGCCGGAGTTGATCTGTGCCGCGGTCGGCGTCGTTTCCACGACCAGGCCGCGCCGGGTCAGCCGTACCGTGCCGCGTCCGTGGCCGGGAATGACGACATCGAAGGGAATCGCGCCGTCCCCGAAAGCGTCCAATGTGTAAATGCCTGACCCGGACCCGCCGACGGCGTGGTTGTAGGCCTCCCGCGCCGCCTGCCGCGTGGGCGGGTTCAGGAACGCCGCCAGCAGCTCGAACCTCGGCAGTGTGTGTGTCTGTGTGTTGAAGCGAAACAGTTGGGTGGAGGCGGTGACTTGAAAGTGAGCGGGGGGAGCGCCGAGCAGCAGGGTGTAAAGGCGGGGGAGAAGCGTCTGGTACAGATCGGACAGGCGACAGCTCTCGCTGCAGTCGGCCAAAAACTCCGTCACCCATCCGCGAATCTGCGCGGCGACTTCTTCCGCGCGCTCCCGCGCCGGGCCGTCGAGACAGGCGAGGCTTTCGGCGAAGCCCCAGTCCAACTGTTTCAGCAGCGCCGCCTGCATCTCCAGAACCGGGACATCGTGGGTGATGACGCTGTGCGATTCCGTGGAAACGATGCCCCGCCATCCCCAGGCCTGCGTCTTGTCGGCGTACAGCGCGTCCTTGCCGCCGGGGTATGACTTGGCGATCCCGTCGAACGGGACCGTGTGCGTGCGGTACATCTGCCGCGTCGGCACGCTTTCGCTGCCGAACAGGCAGGAGAGTTCGCCCGCCGCGCTCCACAGGTCGCGCGTCCGCCCGTCGTCGTGCGGCAGGGCGACGTACTTCTGGTCGTCTCCCAAATGAGCAGCCGTTTTGGCGAAGTAGTCCGTGTCGTGAACGCCGGCCACGAAAGTCGCCGCCGGGTGAAACTCGTCCAGCAGGCGCCGCCAGACGGCCTTCGTCGGCTCGTCCCACAGCGCCGTCTGCCCCAGCGCCAGGAACGGCACGTCCGGGTACTGGGCGCGAACGGTCTCCAAAATCTTCAGCACGGAAGGGTCTGCGGACGGCGGCATTGATTACTCCATCAAAACGTGGGCCATCGGGAACACGGGCCACGCGAAAAGTATACCCGAATTGGGAACGTTCCAAAGGATTCGGCGGTTCCCAGGTCGAACCTTCTCTCAGAGGAGATTCCCCGATGGCAGACATTTATCCGTTCCGAGGCGTGCGCTACGATGCGCCTCGCCTCGGCGTCCCGCTGGCCGACCTGGTCGCCCCGCCCTACGACGTGATTTCGCGCGACGCGCAGGACGCGCTCTACGCGCGCCACCCCGCCAACGTCGTCCGACTGATCCTAGGCCGCGAGACCGACAAATACGACAACGCCTCGCGCCTGTTCCGGCAGTGGCTTTCCGACGGCACGCTCACCACCGACTCCGCGCCGTCGCTCTACGTCTATCATCAGACGTTCGCCGACCCGGTCACAGGACGGCAGTCTCCCGACCGCATCGGCTTGGTCTGCCTGCTCAAACTGGAAGAATATGGCACGGGCGGCGTCCTTCCCCATGAGAACACGCTGACGGGGGCCAAAGCCGACCGGCTCGATCTTCTGCGCGCGACCAATGCCCAGTTCGAGTCCATCTACGGCCTTTACAGTGACCCGGACTGCGCCGTGCAGTCTTTTTTGCGCGAGTACGACGACCGCCAGCCCGTCATGGAGCGCGTGGACAGCGCCATCGGCTCCAGCCACTCGGTCGAGCGCATTTCCGACATGAACGCCGTCATGGTCCTGCGCGACCTGCTCGCCGATAAGCCCGTGTTCATCGCCGACGGCCACCACCGCTACGAGACGGCGCTGAACTTCCGCCGCGAGCTGCGCGCCGCCCACCCCGAATGGGACGGCCATTCCATCGCCGCCGACTACATTTTGATCACCCTGACGGCCTTTGAAGACGAAGGCCTGCTCGTGCTGCCCACCCACCGCCTGGTGCGCAACGTTGTCCCAGAACGCATGGACAGGCTGGCCGACTCGCTCGCCCCGGCGTTCTCCGTCTCGCCCGTCCCGCCCGCGCAATTGGAAGCGGCGCTGACGGAGGCCGCCGCGCAGGGGCAGACGGCCCTGGGCGTCATTCTCCCTGACGAGCGCGGCCTGCTGGCCGTCCTCACCGCCGGCCCCGAAGCCATTCCCGCGCTGCTCCCCGGCCCGCAGTCCGAAGCCGTCAAGCGCCTCCCGGTCACTTTGCTGCAAAACCTGATCCTGGACCAGCGACTGGGCATTGACGCCGCCGCGCTTGCCGCCGGCGACCATGTCACCTACACCCGCGACACGGCGGAAGCGTTGGCGCGTGTCGCCTCCGGGGAGTATCAGGCCGCGTTCCTGCTCCCGCGCCCGTCGGTGGAAGATGTGCGCGACGTGTCGCTGGCGGGCGACGTGATGCCGCAGAAGTCCACGTTTTTCTTCCCAAAGTTGCTGTCCGGCCTGCTCCTGCGCGATCTGTCCCGCGACGACCCGCCGGCGATCCTCACGGCTGACGCCGACTAGCCGATGAATGTGACCGACTGAAGGCGAATTTTCACATTTTGAGTGATGAACAAATTTTATGAAAAAACGCCATTGACAAATACCGCTTTTTATGCTAAACTATTTGTGTAGTCCAGCGCGGGAGTTTGGC
>CAZZVX010000076.1:0-15007 GCA_964657535.1 Armatimonadota bacterium
CGCTTCCAGCACGACGGGCGACTCTCGAAACGACAGCAGACCGGAGATGTACGGCATCAGAAGCGGGGCTGTCGCATACCGCGTCTCAACGACCTCAAAGTTCGGGTAAGCCAGCACGACCACAATCGCATGGCCCTCGTTCTTTTCGTCGTTGAGCGACAAATCCACGCCCGCGAGAGTTTTGATCTCGCCGAAGCCGTCTTCCAGCGAGACCAGCTTCCGCATCGCCGACTGCTGCGCCCTGGCCTCATCCGGCGTCATCTCCCACGAGTGGACTAATTTGGGTTTCGTTTGCATCGTGATTGAAGGCTCCCGACATCAGATGTGGAGCAGGGCCGCTCCATCCACCATAAACAAGAAGTCGGCACCACGCCGCTTTTCCACCTCTTTGTCAGTCAACAACTTGTATTGCCATTTGTGGGCATCGCCGCTTTCTTTGGCTTCTTCCCCATTAGCCTTGTTTACCCAATCCTGCGCGGCCAGGAACTTGCGCAGCACATCCGGGTCAGGATCGGCGGGATTGCATTTGTTGGCGGCTTTGACTTCCAGCAGATAGCAGCGGTTCAGGCCGTCGTTGTCCCGGACGACGGCCACAAAATCGGGGTAGTAGCCGGACGAAGACAGGCCAATCCGCATCTGTCGGGTGGGCAGTCGTACCCAGCGCAGCACACGCTTGTCGCTTTCCAAGCAGTCCGCCAGCCATTTCTCCTGCTTGGAGTCGAAATAGTTGCGGTCATACAGCGAGCGGGCGTAGCCGCCGATAAGGACGCCGGCTTTCTCCTGTGCCGGGTCGCTGTCCTGCCGAATGGGAGTGATATAGCCTTGCGGAACACTCTTTGTCCAGGGCTTGAACTGGAACGTGCCGTCGCGCCGCACCTGCACCGTGGGGCGCAGCCCTTCCAGTTGAGATTTCACCAGGCCGGTGAAGTCGGCCAGGATCGGCTCTTTGCGCAGGGAAATAGCATACGGCCAGGCGGAGGCGTCGGGCCGAAACTCCGTCAGGTAGGCGCGGGCAAGTTCCGCCAGCACAGGGAAGTCGTCGCCGTCCACGCCGGGAAGCCGGTCGTTCGCCGCCCGCACGAGGTACGCGACCCCATCTGTCACGCCCTGCGGGTCCAAGTTCTCCATCACCGTTCGCTCCCGTGTCCGCAGATCCGTAATCTCCATGCCGCGCCGGTAGTCTTCGTCGCCTGCGGGATCAATGCCGGGTTTGATGGGGAACACGGCCAGCTTCTTTCCTGAATCGACCACTTTGGCGTCAATCAGCGGGATCGTGATCTGCAGGGCCGGGTCTTCGGAGGGGCTGACGGTGATCGTCTCATACAGGGCCGCGTCGGGCTTCTTGCGGTCAATCTCTTTTTCGTCGATCTTTCCTTTGAGGTAATCTTCAGCCTCTGCGACGACTTTCTCAAACTCCTTGTGCGGCATGATGTCCAACGAGTTGAGGTCCCGCACGTTTTCTTCGGTGTCGGCCCCTTCCGGTACGGGTTGGCCGAACGGCAGGCGCAGGCCGCGCCCAATGATCTGCTCGGTCAGCACGTTGGCTTTCGCCGCCCGCAGCACGGCCAATGTGTAGATGGTGGAAACGTCCAGGCCTTCTTTGAGTTTGTTGACGTGAACCACGATCTCATACGGGTTTGTTTCCAATGTTTTAACGGCTTGGTCGGTGTCTTCCTCAGTTTTAGAATGAACCAGCAGCACTTTCCCGGCGTAACGGCCTTCGAGTAGTGTGCCGATGCCGAACGCCGCGCCGTCATAAAGCGTTTCTTTGCGCCCGATCCCGTCCTTGTCTTTGATAGTGATTTCCGTCTTGCCTTCCAGGTACGCCGCCACGCGGTCTCCGTGCGCGACATCTTCCGTCGTCACCAGCAGAATAGGCGCAACAGGCGGCAGGCCGTTGTTTAGGCAGTAGGCGGCCAGCGCCGATTTTTTGCGCTCATGGCTGCGGGCGGCGTCCAGCAGGCTGGTTTGCTCTTTTTCTTCGGGCGGGGTGTTGTCGTTGATGATCTTCGCCACGCGCGGGCGCTTGACGTAGCCTGCGTCAATGGCCTGCCCCAAGTTGAAACTGCTCAGAATGTTACCCTTAAACGTCGGCGTCGCCGTGAACTCCAGGCCTAGGCGCGGCTTGAGGCGGTTCATGGCGCTGAGCGATGCCGGGGCGTAGTAGCGGTGCGCCTCATCCATCAAGATCACGGGGCGGCGCTCGGCCAGATAGGATGCGAAGCCCTGCGGGTATTCCAGGCCCAGGCCGTCGGCGTCCTCCTTGCTGAACTTGAACTCCGTTCCGCCCTTGCGCCCCTCAAATATTTTGCCGATGTTGAACAGATAAATGGTGATCGGCGCGTCAAACAAGCCGGTCTGCGTGATGCCCCGGTAGTTTTCCGCCGTGACTAGATTGAAGTCGGGAAAGTCTTCCAGTCCAGTAAAGAGAAACTTCGGGCCGCCGCGCACAAAGTCGCTGCCCTTGAATTTATTGTAGATCGTAGACCCTGGCACCAGCACGAAAAAATCCGTCCATCCGCGCGTCCGGTACAGGTACGCAATGCACGCCCCCAACAGCCGCGTCTTGCCGACGCCAGTAGCGATATGGAAGCAAAACGAGGGAAAGTCAGTCTGAAAATTCAAGCGCGTGAGTGAAGCGACGCGATCCCGGCCATCCGCTCCCAACTGATTTAAGTCTACGCCGCGCCGGTCAAGCGTTTCCATCACCTCATCCAACGCCTCAACTGCGTTCTTGAGCGGCTTGCGCAGTGCCATTTCCCTATCAATCTGCTCCACATCTTCAATCGCCATCAATGGCTCCCATTCTTCTTGTTCTTCTTGAACGCGCCAGGGACGCGGGCGACCTCCACGCCGTCGCCGCCGACCGTCGCCGTCTTGGTGGCATACACGATGCACGTCGGCGTGTCCTGCCCGTTCTCGTGCGCCAGGCCCGCCAGCGTCCGCCGGAGGGGAGCCAGATATTCGTCGGTCACCAGCAGCCCCCGCGCGGCCACATGGCAAAAGCGCCCGCCGTCGCTTCCGGCCCGCCCGTGCAGCAGGGGGTCGCCGTCGCGGGGCGTGAAGCCGGTCAATCGGCAGACGGCGCGCTGATAGACGCCGTTCTCATAAATGGGGTTGATCCGGTCAATGCCCAATGTTTCGTCGGGGATGACCAGGGGCGGGCCGACTTCCTCAAAGACAAATCCGCCCTGCGCGGCGAACTTGTAGGGGGCTTCGCCCAGGCGCGCTTTTTCCAGCCGGGGCAGGCAGTGGGTGCGGGCGTGGTCGCCCTGCTCAATCGTCACCCAGCGCCGGTTCATCTGAGAGGCAACGGCGGCGGTGGTTCCTGACCCAGCAAATGAATCCAGCACCCAATCGCCTTCGGTGGTGGAAAGTTCAAGCACTCGCTTAAGTAAGGCTTCTGGTTTTTTTCCTTTTTTAAATTTTACTCCACCTTCTCCTGCAATGCCTTCCCACGATATGTCAGTCCAGACATTGGTGAGTAAAGTCGTCGCAGTGAGGCGACCATTTATTTCTATCACATTTTTGCTGTAAAACGTGATTTGTTGCCCGTTGTAGATGTATTGCGGCTCCAAACCTCTATCTCGCTCGACTCGAAAGACTAAACCAGGTTCAGCTTCCGAGCGCTGTTTAGCTTCAACAGTGGCTTTGCCTGCACCAGTATCACTAATTGCAGTAAAACGGAATACATGACGGGCATTATGAACAACAAAGTTTGCAAGACGTTGTTCGTCAATTCTTTTGCATTTGTCACAAACGCCGCCTTTTTGGAGGAACGCTTCCCGAAGAGTAGAGAATCGCCATTCTTGAAATGGCGCATCCGGGTTTTCAAGCCACTTGTTGTAAGCAGTATCAGGTCGTGGTTTTGGCACACGCACTGACTTTTCCTCGAACTGGTCTTTGTTTTTCGCATACCACAACATATACTCGGAAGCTTTGAATACTCCTGGGTTGACTGTGCTAAAGGCCGAAGGAGACCTTGCTTCCAGCGTGATTCTATTGACAAAATTGCGACGACCAAAAATCTCGTCCATCAAAAGTCGTAGATAATCTATTTCATTATCGTCTAAATGAACAAAGACGCTACCGGTTTCCGCCAGCAACTTGTAAAGCATCTTGATACGATCACGCATCAGGCCGAGCCAAATCGTATGTTCATAGCCATCCTCATAGTGTTCAAATGCTGTTCCGGTATTAAAGGGCGGATCAATATAAATACATTGGAAGCGTCCGGCCATGCCTTCATCCAGCAAGGCCTGCAAACCTACCAGGTTGTCGCCCTGAATCAAGCGGTTCGGGTCGGCGTCATGGTCGCCGTGCGAGGAACGCCGAAGCAGGGGGCGGTGGTCGGGCCAGGGCGGAGTGCCGGGGTCGCCGTAGTAGACGGGCTTGTGCATCTCGCCGCGCTGCGGGACGCGGTACAGCACGCGGCCTTTGTTCGGCCAGGTCAGTTCAATTCCGGGCATCAGGGAACCTTTACAGCGAGAGAAATAGAGAAGGTAAGTGAGCGCCGATACAGGGACGCCCCGCCGATACATTCGGCGGGGCGGGGGCGATTTCCTGCCGATGCTTACCCTAATCTTCCAATTCTATGGCTTCACCATCATTAAATAACAACCCTTGATCGTTTCCGTCGAAGCCAAACTCTGTGATCGGCGACACGCGAGGCCAGCGAGTCCTATCAGACGGCAATCCGTCTGTTGTCTCATCCCAAAGGTGAAATGATTTCTGTTCAGCCCTTATCTCTTCAATCTCATCATCTGGGTCACGCCTAAAACGAGCTACTGCCCAGTCGAAAACCCAATCGATGTCTGGACGCCAAGCAGGAACTGCATCGAGTTGCTGCTTCTCCAAAAGGCAGGCGTCTCTGGGGTGTACCGCAACTATGAAAAAGCCCTTCGCCTTTCTTGAATTAGGCATAGCGGGATAAGGGGTAGGATAGATCATTACGGACAGACGCTGCTCCTCGAACAAGTCCCTGGCGGGTCCCCCATGTCCAGTAGCGCCGTATAAACTAGGAATGTAGATTGGCTTCTTTGTTTCCAAGTAGCCTTCTATTTCCGGGTTGACGACTCGGTATTCATCTTGTATACCAACGTTGTATAGAGGCAAGGCACCTCTTTTCAGGCGTCCCTTAACAGCGTCCGTTTTTACCGCATCTACGACTTTAACGCAGAAGCCTCCAGTTTTTCTCAAAGCCTCTTCGATGCCCTGGTTTGGGCAATAACGCTCCGGGTGCGGCTCTACCCGGACTCTTCCGAAATAATAAGGTCGGCTTTTCATCACGAGATCGCGGAAGTGACGACTGACGGCGGCTAGTGTCTCATCGAAAACGGACGCGATTTTCGGATGGTCTAGGCCAAGTTCGTTGACGCAGGGCAGGAAGTTCAACTTGGGCATTTTTACATAAGCAGCAAACCTGTTGGCCCACTCCTCCCGCTCTGCGTCTGTGAATGCTATCTCCGGGTGGCCGTCATAATAGATGTAAGCGATTTGCTCGACAAGTTCATGAAGCAGGGACCTGATCTTGCTCGGATCAGGCCGGGCTTCCTCGATCAGTATGACGACGATCAATTGGTGGTCCATGCCCGGTACTGGCTCGACCCTCCATTGACCTCTTGTGTGTAAATATTTTTCTAGACCAGGTTGTAAATAAACTTCATTGTAATCCACCTGTTCCAGCAGCCCACTGGCGTGTGTAGTCAGCATTGGGCAAGGGACGTGGAAGAAACGTGTGAACGCCTCGGCCATAACCCGCTCTGACCCTGGTTGTGGTACGAATCCCTCTCTTCTTAGGTAGTTCACGAAAGCGAATAACTCTTTCGACAATGCAGTACGCAAAGGCTCATACATACGAAGTCCTTTTCTTTACTTTTGTTTGCCGTATTGCCCTTTTGGCTGCACCTTTTTCAACTCGCCGAGCAAATCAGTCCCGGTTGCCTTCTGGTATGCCTCGATGATGAAGCGCTTTGCTTCAGGAGGCAGGGTGACAGATGACATCTGAGTACCGAAGGCAAAGCGTTTGTCACGACGGACGAACTCGAATGCGTTTTCAAGTTGCTGATGGTAGAGTTCGTGGTCTTGTGGCTCCTGAACCCGTGCCTCGGCCAGTAAGGAGGCGAGGGATACACCATAGAGATCAGCGAACTTACGCAAAACCTCCGGCTTTGGGGCATTCCTTTCGCCCCGCTCGATCTGGTAGAGATATGAATTAGAGATGCCGACTTTGGCCTCCACCTCACGCAACGACAGTCCCTTTTCCAGACGCAACCGCTTCATTAACTGCCCAAAAGTAAGCCGCTCCTCCTCGTTCATAGTATTTCCTCCTCTGACTCAAATCCCGCACAATGAGTATACTACCGCCCGCTAAATAATGCAAGCATTTTTAGGAAAAAAGTGCAATGTTTTTGGAATAGACGGATTGTTAGTCTTGACTCACCCAGACTATGTTGTGGTACACTATTGCATGACAAATGCTTACTAAGAGTGTAGAAATGAAGGCTAGGGTCCGAGCCGAGCGGGTTAAGGAAATTCTCTTCCGCCGCAATATCAGTCAGAACTGCCTCGCCGCCAAACTCAACATCAGCAGCAGTTATTGTTCTCAAATTCTTTCAGGCGTTCGTTCCCCATCTCCCAGCCTGCGGATGCGCCTGATGCATGAACTGAAGGAGGATTTTGATAACTTATTCGAGCCAGTGCTTCAGCAGGAAGAAACCAAAGAAGATAGTGGAGGCAACTAAGCCTTCATTACGTCTGTCCAAAGGAGAAACAAATAATGAAGAAACCGAAACCGCCGAACGTCACCGGGACGCCCGGCCCGCGCAACCCCCTTCCCAAGCCGGATGACGATTCCGAAGTCGAGGAAATATTGCGGATCGCCGACCTTCTGCTAGGACGCCAGCGGGCAAGTGTCCGCCGCTGTTCGGGTGTCCAGCGATTTAGAAAATGGGGCTAACACACAATAAAGTTGAAGCCTCCGGTATTTTGCCGGAGGCTTTTGTGTTGCCGTCTGCTGTGATTTTATTTAATGTTTGATACTCCACACTAGGCCAGCCGTTCCGACGCCAGCGTGTCCAAATCCAAAGCGTCTACTTTTCCGGCCTGCCAATGGTAAAATCCGGCGCAGGCGATCATGGCGGCGTTGTCGGTGCAAAGGCGCAGGGGCGGGACGGTGAGGGCCAGCCCGGCCTCGGCGCAGGCGTCACGCATGGCGGATTGCAGGCGGGAGTTGGCGGCGACCCCGCCCGCCAGCAGGACGTGATTGACGTGGTACATACGCGCCGCACGCAGCGTCTTTGTCACCAGCGCGTCTACAATGGCTTCCTGCACGGAGGCGGCCCAGTCGGCCAGGGGCAACTGCGGCGTTTCCGGGCTGCGCACGGCGGTCTGCACCGATGTCTTCAGGCCGCTGAACGAGAAATCCAGCGAGTCAGGGCCGAGCTGGGCGCGCGGAAAGGCCAGCGCCTGCGGGTTGCCGTGTTGTTCGCGGGCGATGCGGTCAATCGAGACGCCGCCGGGATAGGGGAGGCCGAGCAGTCGCGCGGACTTGTCAAACGCTTCCCCGGCGGCGTCGTCGCGGGTGCGGCCTAGAATCTGATAGTCGCCATGCCCTTTGACCAGGAAAATCTCGCTGTGGCCGCCGGACGCGACCAGGCAGACGACGGGAAACTTTATCTCCGGGTCCACCAGCCAGTTGGCGTAGATATGGGCTTCGATATGGTGGACGGCGATCAAAGGAACGCGCAAGGCATATGCCAGTGTCTTGGCCGCCGAAACGCCCACCAGCAGCGCGCCGAGCAGTCCGGGCCGGTTGGCGACGGCGACCGCGCCGATGTCCCGGAAGCCCAATCCTGCCGTTTCCAGCGCTTCGGCGATCACCGCGTTGATCTGCTCAACGTGCTGCCGGGACGCGACTTCGGGGACAACGCCGCCGGTCTTGGCGTGCAGATCAATCTGCGAAGCGATGATGTTGGACAGGACTTCCCGCCCGCCGCGCACGACGGCGGCGGAGGTCTCGTCGCACGACGTTTCAATGCCGAGGATGTTCATGGGGAATGCTTTCCAGGGGGACGACGTGCGCGATGTCCAGCCGATAACGGCACTTTTGACGGTCGCCCTGCCGATAAAGGTCAGTCCGCTTCGGGACATCCACGATCTCAGCCAGTGTTGCCCCTAACAGTTCGCAGGTACGTCGCGAGCCGATGTTGTCCGGGTTGCAGGTGATCCAGAGCGTTTCCATCTCGTGCCGGCGGGCGAGCGGCAGCAGCAGGCGGCAGGCGCGCGCCGCATAATGATGCCCCCGGTGCGCCGGTTCCACGCCGTAGCCGATGTGGCCGAAGTACAGCACCAGATCGTCCGTGTCCCCGATACGAAGCGAGATAGTGCCTGCGGGTTTGGCGAATCCATCCGCCATCATCTGGAACTTGTAGGAGGGAACCAACCCCTGCTTCGCGTTGCCGGGGCTGGATGTCAACAGTCTCAGGCTTAGATCGCCGTCACGCAGCGAGTCCGGGAGTGAAGGGAACATAGCCTGCCTAGCGCCCGAAGAGCCGCTGCTTGTGGTCGTGGAGCATGGCCTGGTATTCCGGTGACAGCAGATTGTTCGCCCACATGATCATCGCGTTCTCGTTGTTGTCACTGTAGTAATTCTTGCGCATGGCGACATCTTCGAAGCCGTATTTGAGATACAGGTTATGGGCGACGGCGTTGCGTTCCCGGACTTCCAACGTCGCGTGTTCGGCCCCGCGCGCCATGCCCTCCTCTAAAATATCGAGCAGCAGGCGCTCGCCGATCTTCTGCCCCCGGCGGCTGGGGTCGACGGCAATCGTCGTGATGTGAATCTCATCCATAATGACCCACATCCCGGCGTAGCCGACAATCACGCCGTCTTCGTCTTTGGCGACCGTGTAATAGGCGTTCGGGTTGCCGACCTCGGTGACATAGGCGCTGGAACTCCAGGGCAGCGAATAGCAGCGGCGTTCCAAACGGGAGACGTGTTCAATATCCTCCAACTGCATCCGCGCGATGCGGATCAAAGACGGGGGCCACGAACTGTCCGAAGCGTCTCGGCTGTGCGCAGAGGTGTCGATCATGGCTGCGTCGCTTCTATCGCCTGCGGCCCTTCAATCCAACAGGCGCCGCCCTCAAAGTATTCTTTCTTCCAGATCGGCACGGTGGCTTTGAGCGTGTCCATCACCCAGCGGCAGGCCTCGAACGCCTCGGCCCGGTGCGGCGACGCGACGGCGACGGCGACGCTGCATTCGCCGATCTCCAACCGTCCCAAGCGATGGGTGACGCCGCAACGGACGCCCCAGCGTTCCTCGGCCTCCCGTGCGATCTCCAGCAATTGTTTTTCGGCCAGCGGCACGTAGGCTTCGTATTCCAGATACGAAACGCTCCGTCCCAGCGCGTTGTTGCGGACATTCCCGGCAAATGTGACCACCGCGCCGCAGCCGGGCGACTCAACGTCCGCGCTGACGGCGGCCAAGTTGATCGGCTCCTGGGTCAAAGTCACAGTCGGCACCTCAGCAGCCCCCGCTCATTGGCGGCATCCAGGCGACCTCATCGCCGTGTTGCAGCGGCGTGTCGCCGTCCGCGAACTCGGCGTTGACCGCGACCCGCCCGTGCGCCAGCAGATCACCCAGGCCATGATAACGGCCTTGCAGTTCTGCCGCCAAATCCGCGACACGGCACGTCTCCGGCAGGGCGATTGCCTGCGTGCGGCTGCCGACCACATCTTGATAGTGCGCGAAGAAAAGCGCCGTGACTGTCATCGTGTTTAACTATACCCAGGTTGCACGGAAAAACGGCTACAGAATATACCGGCTCAGGTCTTCGTCTTTCACGATGTCGTCCAGCTTCTCCCGGACATACGCCCCGTCAATGGTCTTGCTTTTGTCTTCCAAATCCGGCGCGTCGAACGAGAGATCGTCCAGCAGGCGCTCGATGATCGTGTGCAGACGCCGCGCCCCGATGTTCTCCATCTGGGAGTTGACCTCGGCGGCGATGCGGGCGATCTCGCTGACGGCGTCGTCCGTAAACTCGACCGTCACCCCTTCCGTCGCCAGCAGCGCGACGTACTGCTTGACCAGCGCGTTGCGCGGCTCCGTCAAAATCCGCTGGAAGTCGGCCTGCGTCAGATTATCCAGTTCCACCCGGATCGGCAGCCGCCCTTGCAGTTCGGGGATCAAGTCCGACGGCTTGGACAAATGGAACGCCCCGGCGGCGATAAACAAAATAAAATCCGTCTTGACCGGCCCCTGCTTGGTCTGGACCGTACTGCCTTCGATGATCGGCAGGATGTCACGCTGGACGCCTTCACGAGAAACGTCCGGCCCGTGACCGCCGCCGCGCCCGGCGACCTTGTCCATCTCGTCCACGAAAATGATGCCACTCTGCTCGGCCCGTTCGACGGCTTCCCGCGTCAGCTGGTCCTGGTCAATCAAGGCGCGGGCTTCTTCCGCCGCGAAATGCTCCCGCGCGTCTTTGATGGTCAGCGTCTTCTTTTTGCGCTTTTTGGGCATCAGGGAGCCGAGCATCCCCTGCATATCCATGCCGCCCATGTCTTCCATGCCGGGATTGGCGAAGACGGGCAGGAACGACGCCGACGCGCTTTCCTCAACCTCGATCTCGATGGTGTCGCCGTCTTTCACGCCCGACACGATCTGCTGGCGCAGGCGGTCGCGGACGCGCCCTTCCTGCTCGGCCCGGCGGCGCGCGTATTCATCGGCGGCCTCGTCGTCCGGGACCGTGTCTTTCTCCGGCTCCGTTTCTTTGGCCGGGACCGTGGCGGGGGTGCCGCGCGCAAACAACTGGTTCAGGGCGTCCAGCATATTTTCCGTCTGGCCCTGTACCTGCACGCTGACCTTCTGCGCCCGGTCTTTCCAGCGCGGCTGCAGGATGTCCACGATCCGGTCAATCGCCTGCTCCATGGCCTTGTCTTTGACTTCTTCCATCTTCTCGCGCTCGACCAGTCGAAGAGAGACCTGCACCAGATCGCGCACCATCGAGTCCACGTCCCGCCCGACATAGCCGACTTCGGTGAACTTGGTCGCTTCCACCTTAACAAACGGCGCATGAGCGAGCAGCGCCAGGCGCCGCGCGATCTCGGTCTTGCCGACGCCTGTCGGACCGATCATCAGAATGTTTTTCGGGATGACCTCGTCGCGCAGGTCGTCGCCGAGCAGCCGCCGCCGGTAGCGGTTGCGCAGGGCGATGGCGACCGCGCGCTTGGCGGCGGCCTGCCCGACAATATATTTATCCAGTTCCGCGACGATCTCGCGCGGCGTCAAATCTTCCATAGTGTGTCTCTTTATCGTGGCTTACCGACAGTATACCCGGCCTGGTCCACCTCCTTGCTTCGTTTGTTGGGCATGACGTGTCATGCCCTTCCTGGTGTCATGCCCTTCTGCAAGAAGTCTAGGTTATCCTTTGTCAATGGCTTCCGCTAAGGGTTTGGCCCCGTAGGCCGAAAGCAGTGTCTCGCGCGGCCTGGCGAGTTCCTGGGCGGAGATCGGCGTCGGCGGCAGTTGAATCAACGGGGCGAGGTTGCCGCGCGGCGGGGCCAGATCGTTCAGCGCCAGCAGCGCCGCCGTCGGGGTCCCCGGCGGGGACGTGTCGGCCAGTTTCATCGGCTCCGAGCGCGACAGATACAGGCTGCGCCCGCTGCCGACGGCGGCATCGAGGCCGGCGGTCATGTTCCCCAGGGCGTCCGCCCAGACGCCGGGCTGTCCCAGCGTCACTTTGAGCCAGTTGAGCAGGCTCGGCATCCACTTGTCCGCTGCCGTTTTGATGTCCTGCGCCTCGTCAATGGTCCCCATGACCGTGGCCGTGTCCGTGTCGGACGACGCATCGCGCTGCGCGTCTTTGGACAGCGCGAGGGGAGTCGCGAGCCGGCGGGACGTGTCGGACGCCCAGGTTTGCAGCTTCGGCGAGGCGCCCAGGGCGTGCAGCAGCAGCGCCGCCTGGGCGTAGGCGCGCGCCTCTTTCGCGCGCAGGTCGGCGGACTGGGCCGCCAGTTTGGAGACCTCGTTGGCCGCCTGCGCGTCGTCCGGGATGTCCTTGAGTCCCTTGACCGCCTGCAGATACGTCTCCGTCTGTGCGGCGGGGGCTTGCAGGGCGAAGCCGAGCCGGAACGCGGCGGTCTGCGCGGGCGGCGTGGCGGGACCCGGCGCGGCCTGGACCGGCACGGCAATTAGTAAAAGAAGGAGCAGCGCTCGGCGTGTCATAGCTCGTCCACGGTGATGTTGCTGTTGGTGTAGATGCAGATGTCGGCGGCGACGCGCAGCGCCTTCTCGACGATCTCGCGGGCCGACAGGTCGGTGTTTTCCAGCAGGGCTTTGGCGGCTGCCTGGGCATACGGCCCGCCGCTGCCGATGGCCGCGATGCCGTCGTCGGTCTCCAGAACGTTGCCGTCGCCGGAGACGACTAAAAGATACTCCGGGTCGGCGACGATCATCAGGGCCTCGAAGCGGCGCAGGACGCGGTCGGTGCGCCACTCTTTCGCGAAGTCAATCACGGCGCGGCGCAGGTTGCCGTGGGCGGCTTCGAGCAGCGCCTCGAACCGGTCGGCGAGCGCCTGGGCGTCGGCGGCGCTCCCGGCGAAGCCCGCCAGCACCTTGCCCTGGTAGAGCCGCCGGATCTTCCTGGCCGTGTTCTTCATCACGGTCTTGTCCAGCGTCACCTGGCCGTCGCCGGCGATGGCGACCTTGCCGTTGCGCTTGACGCCGACGATGGTCGTCGCGTGCATGGTAATGTTCATGGTTGGGTGGGCCTTTATTTTTGGGCGCGGGTGCGTCCGTGGACGCGCTTTATTGTAGCCGACGGGGCGTTGAGGTGTCAAGCGAGAGTACGGCTGGTGTCTCGCTGCTGCGTCTGAAGGACCTCGGAAATGTAGCGGTGATGTAGACCTGGAGTAGACGATCAGTAGTCAACGAGTATACAACGAGTATAGAAATGCTGGCAAAACGCCGAAGATGCTGATGAGGGATTTTCTGCAACCTGACTTCCGCTGGTCACTGGTCGTGGTCGTATTTCCACCTATGCCAGTCGTTTTTTGGGTTTCGTTGACAGTTATTCGGATGGGGGGTATAATCCTGGAATAGATTGCGGGATTTTTCACAATGTCGGCAGGGACGCAGGAAAAACCGAGCGGAATCGAAGTCCTAGACCGGCCCGTGACGGCGCGGGAGAAGGCGGCTTACGTCCGGGCGATGTTTGACGACATCGCGCCGCGCTATGACCTGCTCAACGATGCGCTGTCGGTCGGCATCCACCATTCGTGGCGGGCGTTCGCGACCCGGTGCGCGGCATTGGGGCCGGGAGACGCCGTTTTGGATGTCTGCACGGGGACCGGCGCGTGGACGCCGCAGCTGAGGCGGGCCGTCGGGCCGCAGGGGCGCGTGGTGGGGGTGGACTTCTCGCTGCCCATGCTGCAGCGTGGCGAACGAGAGTTTGTGCAGCAGGCCGCGCCCCGGCTGCAGGGGGACGCGACGCTGCTGCCGTTCGCGGACGGGAGTTTCGACGCGGTGACGGTCGCTTTCGGCATCCGCAATGTCGCCGAGATCGGCCAGGCGTTTTGCGAGATGGCGCGTGTGATTAAGCCGGGCGGGCGGGTGGTCTGTTTGGAGTTCGCGGAGCCGCACGAGGGCGCATTCCGGGCGCTGTATGAGTGGTACTCGCGCGCCGTGATGCCCCGCGTCGGCGGCGCGATCAGCGGTCGGCCCGACGCCTATGCGTATCTGCCGGCGTCCGTGGCCCGGTTCCAGAGCCGGACGCAGCTCGCCGAAACGATGCGGCAGGCGGGGCTGCGCGATGTCCGTTGGGTGGACCTGACCTTCGGCCTTGTTTGCGTTCATGTGGGGAGCAAGTGAGACTGGATGGCCGTGTTCCGGGCGCGATGCCCGTTAGGATGGAAATGACATGACTGCCACAACGACCGTTCTTCCTGAGCCGCCGCCTGCGGCCTCGTCCCGCGTCCAGTTCCTGGACTGCGTTCAGGAAGACCTCGCGGCCATCGAAATCCTGCTGGACGAAGAGATTCGGTCCGATGTGCGCGCCGCCTACGCCATCTCCGGCCACACGCTTTCCGCCGGCGGCAAGCGCCTGCGTCCCGCGCTGGTCACGCTGGCCGCCCGCTCCGTCCGCAACGTCTTCCCCACGCGCACCATCCACGCCTCGGCGGGGTCCGCCGAACTGATTCACATGGCATCGCTGATCCACGACGACGTGGTGGACAATGCCGAGGAGCGCCGGGGCCGACCGACCGCCAACGCCGCCTTCGGCAATCAGATCAGCGTGCTGGTCGGCGATTATCTGCTCGCCAAAAGCATCTACCTGGCCGCCTGCGAAGGCAACATGGACGTGATTCGCGTCTTCAGCAAGGTTACCGTCGGCCTGAGCGAAGGCGAAGTGCTGCAGATCACGGCCAAAGGCGACGTGGACACCTCTGAAGAGACGTACCTGCGGATTATCAGTAAAAAGACGGCGGGATTCATCGCCGGCTGCTGCGAGATCGGCGCGATGCTCGCCGAAGCCTCGCCGTCCGCCCTCGCCGCCCTGACTTCTTACGGCCTCAATCTCGGCCTGGCCTTCCAGATCGCCGACGACCTCTTGGACTACACCGGCGACCCGAAAGTGACAGGCAAGCCCCAGTGCGGCGACCTGCGCGAAGGCAAGATGACCCTGCCCTTGATCCTCGCCCTGCGCGACTCGTCCGCCGGGGAGCGCCGTGACTTGCTGCAAATCCTGCAGGAACCCGAAGCCTTGACCGAAGGCGAGATCGCCTGCGTTCTGGAAGCGATCACCCTGCACGACGGTTACGCACGCACCGCCGCCGTCGCCCGCGCCTACGTTTCCACCGCCCAGGCCGCGCTGATCGCGCTTCCCGCCTCGGCCTACCGCGCCGCCCTCTCCGACCTCGCCGACTACGCCCTCACCCGCACCCGGTAGGCCCCCTATCCGGCTTCGCCACCTTTCCCCCATCGGAATGGGAGAAAGGCCAGTG
>CAZZVX010000077.1:0-5583 GCA_964657535.1 Armatimonadota bacterium
TCCTGTCGTTCGCGGGCCTCCTCGCGGCCGCCGGCTGCCTCCATGCGCGTCACGACGGCGGGTGGCAGCGCGGACATCTATTACGGCCCCGGACAGACGCTGGGGCGGGGCCAGGGCGGGCGGTTCGCCCCGACCATCGAGCAGCAGGGGACGCACTACCGCTGGCGGCTGGCGCTCGGCTGACCGTGGGGCGTCGGCGTGGCTGTCGGGGCCACAGTGTCAGAGCGATGTCCATCCTTTCCAGAGCGGGGGCGCAAACGTGATCACACTTTATGTCATCGGCGTCGTGGTGGGCGTCATCGGCGGCTGCTTTCTCGCGTTCCGCAAGAGGCGATGATCGGCGCGGGCCTCGCCCACGCCGCCGTCAGTCTCGCCGCGTCGGGCGCTCTGCTATTTTCTCTGGGCGCGACATCCTTGTGCTTGGGCCTCGCCCGCCGCTACGAGGGCGGACGGCTTCGCGGCCTGGCGTACATTCTGCTCGTCAACGCCTGTGAGAAAGGCTTTGAGCGTATGGCAACAAAAGCGACCAGGGCAATCGCATTTAGCCCCGGAATCCACCTCCTTGCTCCGGTCGCGCCTCCCTGCGCAGGGTCCTCGTTCGCCTGCGGCGAAAGGCTTCGCCCGAAGCGGGACTGACTGCGACCCGGTTCCTTCCGGGGCAAATGTTCCGGCGGCCGGCGATCAACTGGGCAGCCTCACTTCTCCAAGTCGGCTGGCCGAATGGAACATCCCCAACGAGTACGCCCCCGCTTTCCGCCCGGAGCCAGCCATCTGGAGCGGTATGCCGAGCGACTGCCCGCCGTCCGCATCAGCCCAAGACTCACGCGCGCTGGGCGCAAGTCAGTTCTCCCAGGGGTTCAGCCCTGGGGACGCAAGGCCAAACCGAGAACTGAATGACCCTGCTTGATTGAGAGAGTGGGAAACGACGGGACAAGTACTACGCCCACAATAGTTTCCGTCTGACAGATGCATGGGGTCGTGACGATTCATCGGGCCGAGACGGTCTGCGCCCCGATGGTCGGCAGAAAGCCGATTCGCTCTTCCCTCAGAGGGGTTTCCGAACGCTTCTGCTGGGTCGTCGTAACGTGCGTTCCGGTCAGTTTGCAAAAAAATAAATCAACTGATATAAATCTTGTTGACAGGAGACGGTTGACGTGTTATAATCGGAAGTCAATGCTCTGTCTTGTGTTCAGGCCTTCGATAAATAAGTCAACTGACACAAAATTCGTCAAGGCTGCGGTTGGTCCGCCAGAGCCGGTGATCACGTTATGAACCAAAAGCGGCTGGAAAAACCGTTCTACGCGCAGTACCGACGGGTCGAGAGCGACCTGCGGCAGCGCATCCGTTCCGGCCGGTGGAACGCGGGCGCCATGCTGCCCAGCCGGCGCGACCTGGCGAGCGAGTACCAGGTGTCGTCCGTCACCATCGGACGCGCCGTGGAGACACTGATCGCGGAAGGGCTGCTCCACGCCGACAGCCGCCGTGGGACCTTCGTCGCACAGACTGCCGGGCCGGCGCCGCCGGGTGACGCCGACCTCGCGGCGGGCGACACGGATTCTGCGCCCGGCGGTAGCCTCCCGCGCCCGTTGGTCGTCGGCATCGTCGCGGCCTTCGGTGACGCGCAGAACGACCAGGACGCCGTCATCCTCCGCGCCCTGGAACACGCCTTGTCCGACGGCGGACACGTCACGTCCGTCTGCAACCGGGCGGCAGCCGCGCCGGGGACGCTGGCGCCGCTGGCAGAGTCCATCGCTTCGCTGCTCCAAGATGGCCCGGATGCTCTAGTCATTATCTGTCTTGATTTGGACCGGGTCCGCTTTGAGGAGGCATTGGGCCGCGTGGACCTGCACGACACCCCCACCGTCTGCATCCTCGCCGGAGAACTGCATCTGCCGATTCCGCACGTGTTCTACGACAACCGTATCGGCGGGTACCAGGCCGCCCGGCACTTGATCGAGAAGGGACACCGGCAGATCGCCGTGTTCGCGCCGTTCAGCGCGTCCTGGGTGACGGAACGGATCGCTGGCATCCGCCACGCGCTCGCCCACTCCCGGCTTCCGGCGCCCGAAATCCAAATCTTCACGGGGGACGGGAGGACGTGGGACTACCAGGATGATCCCGTTGCGCTCGGAGGACAGGCGACGCGGACGGCACTGGAGTCCGGCTGGGTCGCCGAGGGCGGAATCATCTGCATCAGCGACCAAGTCGCGCACGGCGTCTGCCATGTTGCCAGGGGATACGGATACGCGCCGGGCAAGGACTTCGCCGTGGTCGGCTTCGACGACGAGAAGTGCGCCCGCAGCGGCGGCCTGACCACGCTCCGCCCGCCGCTCGAAGCGATGGGCCGGGAGGCGGCCCGCCTGCTGATCGCCGAGGTCGAGGGGCCGCGCGTCAACCTCCAGCTCCGCCTGCGCGCCCACCTGATCACGCGCTCGTCCACCAACTTCCCCCCTGAACGCCTGGCGCGGTCAGCGGCGGCGGCGCAGGAGATGGTGACGGGATGACGCCGCTCCAGACCCTCTCGCAGTTCCGCCTGGGCGACCTCACGGCGCGGTACCGCCGGGACGACCGTTCGGGCCGGGTCGGCCTGGACTTCTGCCCGACTGTCCTGGAAGACGCCCTGGCCCCGCGCCCGCCGGACACGGGCAAGGAAGGCGCCCCGGCGTTCGCCGTGGACCCGCTGGCGCACGTCAAGATCGTCGGCGACCCGTATTCGGGACACTTCGCCCAGGGGCGCACCATGCGGATCGCCCCTTCCATTGACCGCTTCCGCTTCCGCGAGCAAAGCGTCGGGCATGACGGGCCGGTCACCGAAATTCTGACGACTCTAGTCACGGGCGAGGGGCTTCGGCTGGAACACCGGCTTTGCTGGCGCGACGGCGACCGGGCGGTTGGGATCGCCACCCGGCTCGTCAACGGCTCGCCGGCGCCGATCACCGTCGAGATGCTTTCCAGTTTTTCCCTGGGCGGCATCACCCCGTTCGCTCCCGACGACGCAGCAGGGCGGCTGCAGGTCCACCGCTTCCGCTCGGCCTGGTGCGCCGAGGGCCGCCTGGACACGCAGAGCATTGAGCGGCTGCACCTGGAACGCTCCGCCACGGCCTTCGGCGCGTTCAGCGAGCGCTTCGGCCAGATCGGCTCCATGCCCACGCGCGGGTGGTTCCCGTTCGTGGCGGTCGAGGACACGGCGGCGGGCGTCGTTTGGGGTGCGCAGCTCGCGTGGGCGGGGTCATGGCAGATGGAGGTCTTCCGCCAGGACGACCAGGTGTGCCTGTCCGGCGGGTTGGCCGACCGCGAGTTCGGCCACTGGGCCAAGACGCTGGCGCCCGGCGAGGCGCTGGACACGCCGCTCGCGACGCTCGCCTGCGTCCGGGGCGATTTGGATGATCTGTGCGACCGCCTGACCGACGTGCAGCATCACGCCGCCGACCGGCACCCATCAGTTGAGCAAGATTTGCCGATCCTCTTCAACGAATGGTGTACGACTTGGGGGCAGCCGACTCACAAAAGACTTCAATCGCTGGCCTCCTGTTTGCGATCATCGCAAGCCAAGTACTTGGTCATAGACGCCGGCTGGTACGGGGGCAGTGCGCACGGGGACTGGCTCCCCCGCGCGGAGGCGTTCCCCGACGGCCTGCGGGCGACCGCGGACATGATCCGCGACGCCGGGCTGATCCCCGGCCTCTGGTTCGAGGCGGAGACCTGCGCCGACGGTTCGGTCGGGTTCTCCCTGACCGACCATTTGCTGAGGCGCGACGGGTTCCCGATCACGGTCGGGGAGCGCCGCTTCTGGGACCTCGCCGACCCGTTCGTCGCGGCCCGCCTGGGAGAGCGCATCACCGGCCTGCTGGCGGAGTGCGGCATCGGCTACCTGAAGATGGACTACAACGAGACCATCGGCTACGGGTGTGACGGGGCCGAGTCGCCGGGGGAGGGTCTGCGGCGGCAGACGCTCGGCATTTACAGCTTTTTGGAGCGCCTCCGGGAGCGGCTGCCGGACCTGGTCATCGAGAACTGCGCCTCCGGCGGACACCGCCTGGAGCCGTCCCTGCTGGGCCGGACGGCCATGTCCTCGTTCTCGGACGCGCACGAGCTGGCGGAGATCCCGATCATCGCGGCGAACCTGCACCGCCTCCTGCTGCCCCGGCAGTCCCAGGTCTGGGCCGTCCTTCGGGAGTCCGACAGCGAGCGGCGTCTGGTCTACAGCCTGGCGGCGACGTTTCTGGGCCGGATGTGCCTGTCGGGGGACGTGGACCGGCTGGACGACGGCCAGCAGGCCGTTGTGCGCGCCGCAGAGCGTCTGTACCGGCAGGCGGCACCGATCATCAAGCGCGGCCGCAGCCGGCGCACGGAGCGCCGGGGCGAAAGCTGGCGTCACCCCAGGGGCTGGCAGGCGGTGACGCGCGTCTCGGAGGACAGCGCGGCTGCTCTGGTCGTGGCCCACGCCTTCGCCGACGCCCCCGGCTGCTTCACGGTCCCGCTGCCGCCGGGCGGCTGGACGGTCGCGGGGCAATTGACGAGCGGGACCGAAACGACGGTGTCCTTGCAGGACGGGACCCTGACCGCCGCCTGGGACGGCGATTTCAGCGGCCGCGTTCTTCTGCTTCACCGGCCTTGAATTGATGTCTGATACCAAATTAGTTCTCTGCAGTACCGACCCGTGCCGCTGAAACGGCACACACGAAAGGACACACGCATATGTCGCACACACACAATGCCGGCCTCGCACTGGCCGTGTTTGCCGCTCTGGGACTGGGGGCTTCCCTGCCCGCCGCCGCACAGACCGTTGTGGTTACAGGGGCCTCCCTGACGAATCCCGGCACGAATCTGACGGCGGTCGGCACGACCGACTGGGCCAAGTGGGGCTATGGCACCAATATCACCACCTTTGTCACCAAGTCCGGCTCTGCCGTGTTCACGAGTGCGCGAGTGGGCGACATCAGCAATGTGACAGGCGTTTCCGGTATTGTGCCGGGCGGGCCGAGTTCGCCACGAACACAGCTCGATTATGGGAATGCCACTACGTCCCCGACGCTGACCTGGACGGATGGCAGTACGGGCCAAAACAGCTACAACTTGATGAACGCGAGCGACAACAGCCGCCAGCAGAACGCCAACTATAGCAATGCCAGTAGCGCCGGTATCGGCATGGGCTGGACATTCAGTGTCACCATCCCCGCATTAAGCCAGGGCACCTTCTACCTGTACGAAGGCGGCTACAACAGTGAGGACACGCTCAGCGTGACCTCCTCCGATGGCACCTTGCCTTCGTCCTACACCTTTGACAACGTCAACGGCGGGGCGGATGCGAATGGCTCCTTCACTGCCGCCATCAACAACGTACTGCCTACTGCGGACACTCTGAACTTCACCTTTTACGAAAACAAAGGTCTGGGTCTGTATGACAACCCCAAGCTGCAGGCGGCGGCCCTGTCTCTGACACCGATTGTGCCTGCCCCCGAACCGTCCTCGCTCCTGTCCCTGAGCCTGGCGGTTCTGGGTCTGGGCGGCATGATGCTCAAAGCGCGCAGGCGGGCGGTGGCCTCCCAGTGTTAAAACTGTGGACAAAAAGAAGGCGGGTCG
>CAZZVX010000077.1:5593-14932 GCA_964657535.1 Armatimonadota bacterium
CCCCTGCCCCCAATGCAGCCCCCCTGCCCCCAATAATGGGGGAGCCGGAGGTAAGAAAGAAGACTGCCTCCGCTCCTGTCCCCCCATTGTTGGGGGTTAGGGGGACTCTTTCGGAAATCTTAAGATCGTGCCGTACCTTTCCGTCGGGAGATCAAACACCATGAGACAGAGAAACGGGTTTACGCTCATCGAGCTGCTCGTCGTCATCGCGATTATCGCGATTTTGGCGGCAATACTTTTCCCCGTCTTCGCCAAGGCCCGCGAGAAGGCCCGGCAGATCAGTTGCCTGTCTAACATGAAGCAGCTTGGTCTGGGGGAGTTGCAGTACGTACAGGATTTTGATGAAGCTTATACCGGGCCGGAGACGACGGGGCCGGGGTATGGAACGGGAAATCCCACTCTTTATGATTATATCGCTTGGCCGGAACTCATTTACCCGTACACGAAAAATTTACAGGTTTATCGCTGCCCTTCTGCCGCAGGAGGCGTCAGCGGGTGGCAATACAATGGCGGCGCGGCCTACAATTTGGACATCGCGCCTCTGCTGTCGTCCGGCGGCGTGAATTATGCGTGGAACGACACATTTGGCTATAACGGTTCGTATAACTACCCGATTGGCGGCAAGAATGCCTACGGCAACTCCGTCGGCGGTTATGCACTGTCGCAGGTTGACCAACCGGCAAACACCATCATGCTGGTGGATGTCGCCGACGGCACGTACTTTGCGATCCAATACTTTAACCAGCTCGACCCTCAAGCCTGCGTCGGCTTTGGCTTCACCTGCCCAACCGGCAATCGCGTCGCGTCACGCCATACTGAGGGTTTTAATGCCTCGTTCTATGATGGTCACGCCAAATGGCAGCGGGCGAGCAAGCCCTTCCAATGGTTTGTGAACAAAGACCAGGCTGTCTCGATGGGCTACAACCCGTAGCCCTGTCCGCCAATGAGGACGACTATGAAAAGAACACTTCTGTCCCTGCTCCTTGCGCTGACCCTGGGCGCGGCTGTCCATGCCGCGCCGCGCGCCGCGCGCCACGCCGCGCCTTCAATGCATCATGTCACGCCCGCCGCCAACCCGTTCGAGGCCGCCGCGTACCTGTGGAACCAGGCCTACGACACCGACCTCAGCGGCCCGGCGGGCGCGGGCCGGGGCGACTGGAAGGATTACAAGCAGTGGCTCGGCGCGGCGAAATTGGGCGCGGAGGCCGACCCCGGCTGGGGGCCGGGCGACTGGTACGACTGCTGCCAGCACGTCAATTGGAACGCGCCCTGGGCCAAGCAGCAGCAGCGCTACGGCGCGGCCTTCCCCGATGTCATCCTCAGCATCGGCCAGATGCCGGGGGACCCCCAGCAGAACGACTCCTGGAACCAGAAACTGGCGTGGGAGAACGCGACGTGGAAGGCCGAAGCCGCCAACGACCCGACGATCATGGGCTACTTCGCCAACTACGCCAAAGAGGTGGACGACCTGGGATTCCAGAGCGTCATCATCCGGTTGGGCTACGAGTTCGACGGCGGCTGGAACCCGTTCGGCAACCTCAACGTCATGTCGGATATGCCCGGCAACTACATCAAGGCCTGGCAGAACATCGTGACCGCCATGCGCGCCGCCGACACCAAACATATCATTAAAGGCTTCTTCTGGAACCCCACCGACGGCAACGTGCAGATCAACCAGTTTGACTATTACCCCGGCGATGCGTATGTGGATTTCGTCGGCTTCGACGAGTACGACTTCGGCTACAACGGCGACTACAAAGGGAGCGCAGACCAGCCCACGCAGGCGCAGCAGGACGCCGCCTGGAAGGACATGGAGCTGCCGCGCATCAACAAATTTGCCGACCTGGCGCGGGCGCACAACAAGCGTATTATTCTCGGCGAGTGGGGCCTGTGGCAACTCAACGACAAGTCGCACCCCAGCGGCGGTGACAACCCTTCGTACATCCAGCGGATGCACGACTGGATGGCCGACCCCGCCAACCATGTCTACATGGAGGTCTACTTCGAGACCCCCTCCGACGGCGACTCGCAGCTCTGGCCGCACTGGAACCACCGGACCACGTTCCCCAAAGCCGCCGCCCTGTACCGGAAACTGTTCGGCGTCCTGCCCAAGCCCGTCGCGCCGACGCCCCCCGCCGGGCTTTCGGCAGCCTCCGGCTTCAAGGCGGTGACGCTGACCTGGCAGCCGAGCCAGGGCGAGCCGGAGCCGACTTACAGCGTTTATCGCGCCGCCAAGCCGGGCCTGGAACCAAAGACGCCTCTCGCCACCGGCCTGACCACGACCTCTTACGTGAGCGGCGGCCTGAGCAACGGCGTCACCTACTACTACACGGTGAAAGCCGCCAACAGCGCCGGGACAAGCCCCGCCTCCGCCGAGGCGAATGCCAAGCCCGGCCCTCCCGCCAATTATGTCACGAACGCGGGCTTTGAGAGCGGCGGCATGAGTGCGTGGACACTGGAGGCGGGAACCACCGATGGGGCGGCGTTTGCCCAGAACAGCGGCAAGGATGCTCACGCCGGAAGCTGGGAGTATACCAACTGGGCGAGCGGCCCGTATCAGGCGACGCTTTCTCAGGAGATGGCCGTCGCCGACGGCCCGCACACGGTGAGCGCCTGGGTCAAGAGCAGCGGCGGCCAGAGCGTCTGCCGGATGATCGTCGGCAGCGGCGGCAAGGAAAGCGTCGTGGACATCCCCGCCGCCGACTGGACACAGGTCTCCACCACCATAACAGCTACTACTGGGACGCTGAAAGTGGCCTTCCGCAGCGCCGCCGCCGCCAACCAATGGCTGAACGTGGACGATGTCGTGGTGAAGTAAGAGTGTGCCAAGGAAGTATTGGCCGGCGGTTGAAACCGCGCCAACAAGAGCACAAAGTGTCCCTGCGGACACTCGGAAAGAATGTCTTAGTCCGCGAAGGCGGACTTCGTGACCTTTTAGCCGCGACTTCAGTCGCCGGGCGATTTTATTTACAGGCTCTAAGGAAGACTGACCGTGCAATACTGGAAACCCGACGCCGGCGACGAGTTCGCCGGAGACATCATGCCGTACTGGGACGGCGAACGCTTTCACCTGTTTTACCTGCTCGACCACAATCACCACGCGGACTTCGGCGGCCTGGGCGGGCATCACTGGGCGCACGCCTCCACGGCGGACCTGGCGCACTGGCGGCATCACCCATTGGCGGTCCCGCGCGGCGAGCCGGGCGCGTATGACGAGAACGGCATCTGCACCGGGTCAATTTTTGAGTGCGACGGCGTCTATCACGCCTTCTATGCCAGCCGCATCCGGCGCGCGGACGGCTCCGTCCACGAGGCGGTGTCGCGGGCGCAGGGGTCGGACCTGGTTCACTTCGACAAGTCCCCCGGCAATCCGCTGTTTTTCGCCCCGCCCGGCCTGGACTACTGGAACCACCGCGACCCGTTCGTCTTCCGCCACCCGCAAACGGGCGTCTTCCATATGCTGGTCACCGCCTCGCGGGCGGCGGGCGTTCCCGGCGACGGCCCGGAGCGCGGCCTGCTGGCCCACTACACGTCGGCGGACTTGGCGACGTGGGACTACGCCGGTCCGTTCCTGGGCCTGGACGCCGACCCGGCCCCGGAATGCCCGGAACACTTTTCCTGGAACGGGTGGTGGTACCTGCTGTATTCGCAGCACCAGCAGATGCGCTACTGGGTCTCGCAGGGTCCGCTCGGCCCCTGGCAGCGGCGGGGCCGGGGCAGCATTGAAGGCATGAACCTGACCGTGCCGCGCACGGCGGGGTTCACGGGCGGCAGGCGTCTGGCGGTCGGGTTTCTGCAGGAGCGCGCCGCGCCGCGCGACAGCGCCGGGTACGTGTACGCCGGAAACGCCGTCTTCCGCGAACTGCTGCAGGACGAAGACGGCGCGCTCACGACGCGCTTCGTCCCGGAGATGATGCCGCAGACAGATGCGCCCCTTCCCTGGCGGCTGCAAGGTGTTTCTCCCGGCGTCCGTGAATCAGACGGCGGGCTGACCCTCCGGGCCGAGGACGGATTCACGTCCGCCTCCATTTCCAATTTGCCCGCCGATTGCACGATCTCGCTGCGCTTCGCGGGCGGGCCGGCGGCGGGAGAATACGGCCTGATGCTGCGCGCCGACGACGCCCTGGAGACGGGCTACCGGCTCTCGTTCTCGCCCCGCGAGGGCAGGATCACGCTCAGACGCCGTCCGCAGGACGACAGCCGCCTGCGGGCCGAGATCGCCGATGTGGGAGGCCTGGAACACGGCGCCGGAGTGGTGATCTGTATGACAGGCTCCGTCATTGATATCTGCATCAACGGGCGGCGCACAGCCATAGAGCGTGTCTTTGACTTTCGGGGAACGACGCTGGGCGTCTTCGCGCGGGCGGGCGACGTGCGCGTTGAGGGCCTGTCTGTCTGCCCGCTGCTGCGGTAAAAGAAAGCGTTGAACATGGACGACTTTTTAACCGGTCTGCAACAACAAACATTGCAGGCGGCGGTCAACCGCATCATCCCGGCGGATGACTACCCCGGCGGCTGGGACGCGGGCGTGGGGGACTTCTTCACCCAGTTGTTTGCGCGCGAGCCGCGCTTCGTCCCCGCCTATCGGCGCGCGCTGGACGCGCTGGAAGCGGAAGCGCAGGCGGCGGGGGCTGAATCGCTGGCCGCTCTCGCCGCCGAACAGCAGGACGCCCTGCTGACCCAGGTGGAGGCGGGCCGCGTGCGGACACGATGGCCCGGCGTTGACCCGGCCTCCTTTTTTCGCCTGCTTGTGGAGCAGACCCAGGAGGGCTTTTACGCCGACCCCGGCAACGGGGGAAACCGCAAGGGCATCGCCTGGGACATGATCGGATACAGGATGACCGCATGAGCAGGCAATCGGAAAGCACACAAACGGGCGCGAAATTCGACGTCATCATTGTCGGGGCGGGCGCGGGCGGCGGCGTCGCGGCAGGACTGCTGGCCGAAGGCGGCAAGCGCGTCCTGCTGCTGGAGCGCGGCAGGCAGATGACGTTTGAAGAGGTCGGGCGCGACCATCTGCGTAATCAGCGGCTGTCTCAGTACGGCGTGAACGTGGGGCCTGACTTGAACGGCAACCCCCGCGTGGTCGTCAGTGCGCAGGGCGAGCGGGAGGAAGTCGGCCCGCTGGGGCCGGGCTACCAGAACAACGCCGCCTGCGTCGGCAGCGGCACGCGCGTGTACGGCGCGCAGGCGTGGCGGTTTCTGCCCGACGACTTCCGCATGGCGTCCCGGTACGGCGTCCCCGCGGGAAGCAGTCTGGCGGACTGGCCGCTCACGTATGAGGACCTCGCCCCGTATTACGAGCAGGCGGAGTGGGAGATGGGCGTCGCCGGCGATGAAGAAAGTGCGGGCCGGTGCTGCCCGCGCCACCGGCCCTATCCCCTGCCGCCGCTGCCGCTGAACGCGCAGGGGCGGGCGCTGCGCGCCGGGGCGGCGTCGCTGGGCTGGGACACGCAGACGGTGCCGCTGCTGATCAACAGCGTCCCCCGCAACGGTCGCGCGGCCTGCGTGCGTTGCCAGCACTGCGTCGGCTTTGCCTGCCCGACCGACGCCAAAACCGGCACGCACAACACGCTCATCCCGCGCGCTCTGGCGACGGGCCGCTGCACGCTGGAAACGGAGGCGATGGCCGAGCGCATCACGACCGACGCGGCGGGGGCGGTCACCGGCGTCATTTATTGGAACGCAGCGGGCGAGCGCGTCACGGCATCGGGTGACGTCGTGGTGGCGGCGGGGGGGGCCATCGAAACGGCCCGCCTGCTTCTCAATTCCTGCTCCAACGCCCATCCGCAGGGGCTGGGCAACGCTTTCGACCTGGTCGGACGGAACCTGCAGGGGCATTTCTACGCCGGGGCCGTCGGCTGGATGGCCGAGCCGGTTTGGGACGGCATCGGGCCGGGTGCGACGACGGCGACGCTCCGCTTCAGCCACGGCAACGAGGGGCTTGTCGGCGGCGGGATGCTGGCGGACGACTTCATCGAGCAGCCCATCAACTTCGTGAAACGCCTGGTGCCGGGCGTGCCGCGCTGGGGTTTGGCGCATAAACAGTGGGTGCGCCGCCACTACACGCGCCTGCTGCGCGTGTTCGGCCCCGTCCACGAGATTCCCAACCCCGAAGCGCGCGTGACCATAGACCCGGACGTGACTGACCGTTGGGGCATCCCCGTTCCCCGCCTGTCGGGGACGGTCCACCCGGAAACGCTGCGCGTTCACGCCTACATGAACCGGCGGGCCGAGGAGTGGCTGCTTGCTTCCGGGGCCTCCGGCATCCCGCGAAGCGGAATGGCGGCTTTGAGTTTGAGCGCTGGCCAGCATCAGGCGGGCACGTGTCGGATGGGTGACGACCCCCAAACGTCGGTGACGGATCGCTGGGGCCGCGTCCACGGTCACGCGAATCTGTTCGTGGCGGACGGGTCGCTGCACGTGACGAATGGAGGTCTCAACCCTGTGCTGACGATCCTCGCCCTGTCTTACCGCGTTGCCGGCGGCATCCTGAGCGCCTGGTGACAACTCCCCACGCCCGAAGGCGGTGGCTTCTCCGGGCTGGACCGCCTCTCTAGTGTCCTAAAAAGCCGGCCTGGGCCTGCGTGAGCGCCCGCACGACCTGTTGAGCGCCAGGGCCTGCCCCCGGCTGCGTGAGCAATGCGCGGGCGTGATCCAGCGCCGTTCTTCCGTGGTAGTCTTTCAAGGCCGTGTCCGCATGATGCGCCAGCAGAACATCCACTACCTGCGCGCTGCCCCAGTCCGCGGCGCACATCAGCGGCGTGTAGCCGGGGTCGGGGCCGTCCACGGACGCGCCCTGATCCAGAAGGTATGAGGCCGCCGCGCCGTGGTTTCCCATCGCCGTGTCATCCAGAAGCGGCGTTCCGAGGCCGTCCTCCCCGTCACGCACGAGCTGCGGCGCGGCCCGCGTGACCTCCTGCAGGGTCGCCAAGTCGCCCATCAACGCGGCCATCCGCAGCCGTGTCTGTGGCGGCAGCGCCGGCGCGGGCCGAAAGGCGCGGCCTTCCGCCGAGACGACATCAATCCAGTAGCCGCCGTTGATGTTCCGGCCCCGCTTGAGGTGGGCGTTCAGCGGCCCGCTCTGCACCCACCTTTGTTCCAGCGGGGCGATGTCATTCGGGGCGCCGGCAGCCGCAGGTCCGATGCTGACCGTGTAGGGGAACGAGGAGGCCACGTAGTGGCCGTGCAGCCCCGCGCCGTACAGGATGAGGTTGAACGTCACCTGAGACAAGGCGAAGCGGGTGTTGTCGGTCATGATGACCCGTGTCTGGATCTGACCGGTCTTCCTGAGATGCTCCACACCGACGAGGGTGCGCGAGCCGACGTTCAGGCCCGCCAGGTCCGCCGAAGAGAGTTGCTGCGGAACGGCGCCGGGGGCGGGCGAAGTCGGGAGCAGCGGCGGCGAGGGGACGCCGGACGAGGCGTTCAGTCTCAGGATGCCGACGATCTGCGCACTGCTCTCGCCCGACGCCCGGAAAGTGAGCGCGGCCGCGACCGAGCAGAGCGGCCCGCCGGCAGTCTCCGCGAACCAGATCAGATACTCGCGGCCGGGCGTGAGCGCCCCGTCCGGCAGACTCTGGAGCGTGAGGCTCCCGTCGTAGGCGGCGTTGTGCAGCCGGGGGAAGTGCGAAACGTCTTCCGTGTGATACGTCTCGAAACCGGTCATCGCGCCGCTGCGCGGCAGGATGTACCATTGGGCATAGCCGGTCGAGGTCACGAAGGCCCAGGACAATTGCTTCGCGCCGGGGGGAGCGACGAATCGGAAGCCGTCGTAGACCGTGTTCCCGATGAGGACGGGCTGCCGGAAGAGCGTGAGGGCGACGAACCGGGCCGAGCCGTTCGCGTCCGTTCCGGGAGTGACGAGCGGGAATCTGTCGAAGTTCTTTCGGAGGGCGGTCGTGAACTCATCCAGAGAAACCTCTCCGTCCGCCGTCGCGGCAGAGCTGAGAAGAAATAGACAGATCGCGAGGAGCAGGCGTCGGCTACGGCTAGACATCAGAGTTTTCCTCCGAACGCGGTCACGGCTCACAGCATCCGTTGAAGCGTAGGCCGTGACGCATCTATTTATCCGGGCCCGCCGGCAGAGGGGCTTGAGTGGTGAGCGAGACGTCCCGGCGGCTGGCGGCCCGCTCCACGACGATCCTTACCCCGGACGGCGTCACTCCCTCCTCGTCAAAAACCATCAGCGTGTTCCGGCCCGCGTTAAGCCAGCACTCCGGCAGATAAACCCCATCTACCAGTTGGCCCTGGCCGGAGGCGTCCCGCGAGACCTCCGGGTAGCGCCCCAGATTGTGGCCGTTGAGCCAGACGAAGCCCCGCGTCAGTGTGGACGTCTGGACGCGCAGGACCGGGTGCGGGCCGGTGGGGGCCGGAGGCGTGGCCGTGAACTCCGTTTGATACCAGCACGGCACACCCGGTGCGGCCCCCGCCGCGAGCGGCTTCCACGCGGCGGCGGAGGCGGGCGGGTCTTCGCCGCCGCGCATCCGCCACTCGCGCAAAATAACCCCGTCCGTGAGGCCGCCGCTCAGAGTCACCCGGCCCAGGCCCCCGCCCCCCGACGTGTTACGCACCCGCACGGCCAGCACGTTCGGCCCGTTCGGGTTCCAGGCGTCGTCCAAACTGACCGGCGCCTCAGCATTGAGGCCGATGCCGGAGGCGAGAAGTCGCCCGTTCAGGTAAACGTCGCCGCTGTCGTCAATGCTGGCGAAGGTCAGACGCCGGTGCGGGCCGGGAATGTCCGGCAGGGTCGCGCGGAACCAGGCGTCCCCCATCCGCCCCTGGAACACGTCGTCGTAGGGGTGGGCGTCGTGCCAGTCCGGCCCAGTCGTGTCCAGCGCGGGGGCGGACATCGCCCCCGCGTCGTCCGGCCCGCCGTCGCCGGCCTTCCAGCGGAAAACGGGGATATCCTGCGACGGCAGGGCGGCGCGCGTCAGCGTCACCGCGCCGGTGACTCCCTTGGCGTCAATCGTGTCCAGCGGTCCGTAGTACGTGACCAGCTTGTTGCGCCCGTAGTGGGCGGTGAGGAACGCGAGCGTGTGCGGACCGGCGCTGAGTTGGACAGTCAAACGGGAGGCGTTCGGGCGGGGCGTGAAGGCGTCGCTGGTCGTGCGGCTCACGTCCGCGCTGCCCTGGCGCTTCCCGTCCACGAAGGCGGTCAGCCAGTCGGCGTAGTCTCCGATGTCCAGTTGATAAGCGCCGGCGGCGGGCGCCGTCAGGGTCGTCCGGTACCAGGCGTAGGCGCTGAAGTCCCCGTCGGCGCCCATCGGGCGGGGCCGGTCGGAGTGCAGCCAGTCCTGGTCGTTGAAGCCGGGCTGCGCCTGCGGCACGGAGGCGTGC
>CAZZVX010000078.1:0-4428 GCA_964657535.1 Armatimonadota bacterium
CGGGCGAGCCTGGCCGACGCCGACCTGCGCGACGCCGTCTACGACGAGGCCACGCAGTTCCCGAAGGACTTCCAGATCAGCGAATTCGGCCTGTGCCTGCGCACGGACGCCCGCGAGTAGTCTCTCATAGTGGACGTTACGGCTGACGCCGCACGCGCAGGATGCGGACGGGCGGCGTCAGCGTCTGCCCCTGCGCCGGGGACATCTGTATCCTGCGGACAACGTCCATGCCCTTGGTGACGTGACCAAACGCGGCAAACCCCTGACCGTCGGGGTTGCGCGCGCCGCCGTAGTCCAGCGACGGCTGAGCGCCGACGCACAGGAAGAAGTCTGAAGTGGCCGTGTCGGGCGCGTCGCGGGCCATCGAGATCGTGCCGTCAAGGTGCCGCAGCCCAGTCACATTTGTCCGTTCGAGTTTGACGGGCGGGAAATCTTTCTTACCCGACGACGGATCAATGCCGCCCTGAATGACTTCGATCTTGACCGCGTTCTCCGGCTGATTTGCCGGCGTGACAGTGCGATGGAAGAAGCCGCCGTCGTAGAACCCGCCGTCCACGTAGCGCAAAAAGTTGGCCGTCGTGACGGGCGCTTTCTTCGGCTCCAACTGGACCTCAATCGCGCCGAGGCTGGTCTCAATGACAACCCGCACCGGCGGCTCACCCTTGCGTGCAAACGACGGCGCGCTTGGGGCCAGCAGCGCCAAAAGGCCGAACAGACATCCCCAGAATTTCATCACGCTTCTCCCTGCGGCTTGTCGTCGGACAATGCCGCCCATGCGTTCCCCAATTCGCTCCGAAAGCGCAAGACGGCAGCACTCTTGTCGTCGTCACTGCCCCCGTCCAACAGCACGCGCAGCGGGGTGACGGCTTCTCGGATGTCCAGAACCGCTGCCGTCTTTGCGCCGACCATCTGCAGCCAGCGGTCATTGGCGGTGATCAGTCGGACGACCGCGCGGCGCAGCGTGGCGCGCGGGCCGTCGCCGACCTTCTCGGACAGCGCCGCCAGTTGGACGTGCAGCCCCCAGAACTCTTCGGCGTAGGCGCGGCGGTTGAGGTGCTGGAACGTGTCCCGCATCTCCGCGAGCAAATCGGGGTCGTCGCCGTCCTGGGGTCGCGGGGCGAAGACGGCTTCCAGCAGGACCGCGTCCACGAGCGGCGTCGTCAGGTCGGCGCGCTCCCGGCCCGCCACGCGCCATTTGGCCCACGCGCGGGCCGCGAAGATGGCCGCGAGGACGGCGCCAGACCGCTCCAAAATGAAGACGTTCATTCCGAACTGCCGGAGCCGTAGCGGGCGTCGAATTCGCGGAGGCGCGTTTTCAGCATCATCGGGACCGGGGAGCGCAGCGCGAACGGGCTGGAGCAGTTGTATTTCAGGATCATGTCGTTGGTCTGGCGCATATGCCGCTCGTAGGCCTCACGGGCGGCGGCGCGGGCTTTCGCGTAATCGCGCGATTCGCGCAGGCCGGGTTCGGCGGCCTCCCAGCGGGCCAGCGTCGCCAGGGCGAGGGCGCGGCCCGCCTCGATCTCCTGTTCGAGCATCACCCACATCGGCAGCACTTTGTTGTGCCTCAGCAGCCGGTTGATCGCGCCCATGCCGGGCGGCTCGAAGGGATTGACGCGCAGATCCAATGGCCGCCCTTTGCCGGGCAGGTTCTCGAACAGCCCTTCCTCAATCGCTTCCTGAATCTTCCGTTCCGCGATCCCCGCCGTCCAGTCCGGCAGGTCGTTCCGATCTTCCCCTGACGCCACTTTCCGTCTCCTCCGCAGGTATTTTACCCGGCGTCGGTTTCTCCTGGCAAGCCATGAAGCGTGGAACCTTCAGGCTGGGTATAACGTCCCTGATGTAAAGCACGTAATTTCTTCACTCGCGGAGAGGACACCACTCATGGAAGACTATCACGAATCGCGGCGGCGTTTTCTGCGGAACGCGGCATTGGCGGGCGTCGGGCTGGCGGCGGCGCCGTTGTTGCTGCCCCAAGCGGCCCAGGCGGGCGGACTGTTCGACTTCACGCCCAGCCCCGCCGACCAGAAAAAGGTCGGCGACCAGGCGGCGCAGCAGATCCTGCACCAGTACAAGGAAATCACGGACGGGCGGGCGCGGCACTTCAACCAGATCGGCCAGCGGCTCGTGGCGGCCCTGCCCAATCAAGACCGGCAGTGGGACTTCCGGTTCCATGTCATCGAAAGCAAAGACGTGAACGCCTTCGCGCTGCCGGGCGGCAACATGTTCATGTACACCGGCCTGTACGAGAAAGTCAACACGGACGACGCTCTGGCGGCAGTCACGGGCCACGAGATGACGCACGTCCGCAAGCAGCACTGGGCCAAAGCCTACGCGCAGCAGCAGCAGCGCGGCCTCATCCTGGGCGGCCTCCTCGGACTGACCCACGCGGGGCAGGCGGCACAGACCGTCGCGGGCCTGGTGGATAGCGCGGTCAGCCTGAAATACTCGCGCGGCGAGGAAGCGCAGGCGGACGCGGGCGGGTTGGACGACATGGTGGCCGCCGGGTTCAACCCGCAGGGCATGATCCAGTTGTTCCAGATGCTGGAGCGGGTCAGCGGCAACGGCGGGTCCATCGCCGGGGCGTTCCTGTCTGACCACCCGCTGACGTCGGACCGAATCAAGGCGGCCCAGCAGCGGATCGCGCAGCTGCAGCAGGACCATAATTTCCCCGCGCTGCGGCCGTTCAACTACAGTGCGCTGGCGTCTTCGTAGCGTCCTGCGGGGCGGCGGGCCGGGCGGCGCCGACGCCGCCCGGCCTTTTCGCGTCTACAGCACTTTCGTAGATGTCGGCAAGGCGGCGGGCCGCGCTGTGCCAGTCGTGGTGCGTTTCGACGTAGCGGCGGGCGTTCCGGCCCAGGTCGTCGGCGTCGGCGGGATGGCTCAGCAGATGGACGACCTGGGCGGCGAAGGATTGGGGGGTGGCGGCGATGCGCAGGCAGTCTTCCGCCGCGCCTTCTTCCAGCGCGCGGGCGGCCAGGGGGGTGGCGACGACGGCTTTCCCCATCGCCATCGCTTCCAAGACTTTGTTCTGGATGCCGACGCCGATGCGCAAAGGGCAGAGGGCGACGGCGGCCCCGGCGAGATGGGGCCGCAGGTCGTCCACTCGGCCCGTGACGGTGATGCCGGAGTGCGGGCGGGCGGCGAACGCGATCAGCTCGCGGGGCGGGCCGCTGCCGGCGAGAGTCAAAGTGGCGTCCGGGCAGGACCGGCGGACGAGCGGGAAGATCTCCGTGCAGAAGTACAGGGCGGCGTCGCGGTTGGCGATGTAGCTCATCTTGCCGGAGAAAACGAGATTGGACGCCTGCGGCGGCGAGGCCGGAGGCCGGAAATAGTCTAAATCCACACCGTTCGGGATGATTTCGATGGGGAGCGAGGTAACCTCCGCCGGGACCAACCCTTGAAGGCAGGCGGCGTCCTGGGAAGAGGTCACCAAAACGCGGTCGAAGAGGCCGGCGACGCGCGGCTCGTAGCGGCGCAGTTTGGCGTGCTCTTCCCAGGAGACGGCCCGGCCCGGCAGGCCGCGTCCGGGGGCGCCGATGAGCTGGCGCTGGAGTTCCGCGATACAGTCCACGGCGTCGTAGACGAGCGGGAGGCGGCCCTTCAGTGTTTTGGCGAAGTGGGCGGCACGCAGGTGTTCGACGTGGGCAACATCGAAGGTCGCTTCGGCCAGAAGTCCTGACAAAAGGCGTTCGAGGGCCGGGGAGAAGCAGTAGGCGGCCCAGAGCGGGGTCGGAGTCGGCAGAGCCAGAAGACTCTGGGCGACGGCGCGGCGTTTGGGGTGCGGCACGACATGAACGGCGCGGCAGAACGGGCGCAGGGCGTCGGCCGCCCGTGCGTCCACGTCGGCGCCGTCCGCGCCGAGTGCGACCAGGGTGATCTCATGCCCCAGGTCGGCCAGGAATCGGATGAAATTGTAAGGCCGCACCCGGATGAGCGACGGCACATAAGGCGCGATAAACAAGACTTGCATAACAGAGTTTTCGGTTGTTTTCGCGCCGCTGTGCAGGGCGGCTTCACTTTTTGGCGCGCGTCTTGACTGGCGCCTTGAGGACGCGGGCGTAGGTCTCCAGGAGGCGGCGGCTGATGGCGTTCCAGGAGTAGTAGGTTTCTACCAGCGTGCGGCCCGAATCGCCGATCTGAGTGCGCAGGGCGGGGTCGCTGAGCAGCTTGACGCAGGCGCGGGCGAAGGTCTCCGGGCTGTTGCCGAGCAGGATGTCCTTGCCCTCGGTGACGCCGATGCCTTCCGCGCCGACGCGCGTGGAGACGATGGGCAGGCCCATCGAGAGAGCGTTGAGTATCTTGACGCGAATGCCGCTGCCCGACAGCAGCGGGACGATGAACACGGCGCAGTCCACGGCGCTGGGGCGCGTGTCGTCCACGTAGCCGGTGACGCGGAAGTTGCGGTCCCGGATCGCCGCCTGGCCG
>CAZZVX010000078.1:4438-14821 GCA_964657535.1 Armatimonadota bacterium
CGCTGGGGTCGGCCAGACTGAGGCTCCGAATCCGGTCGGGGGGCTTGGCGCCGACGATGTTCAGTCGCGCGTCCGGGACCTTCTCCTTGATCATCGGGTAGATAAACTCGTGGAACCAGAGCATCCCCTCGATGTTGGGCGGCCAAGACATGGTGCCGATAGACAGCAGCGTCTTCGAGTCCTTCTGGCGGACGACCGGCGAGAAATACTCGCCGTCCACGCCGATGGGGATCGCCGTGATGTTGGTCAGTCCGGTGTCGAGGGCGCGGAGGATGGAGGCGTCCTCGTCGCTGACGGTCAGGACCTGGTCGCACTGCTTGCAGATGCTGACCTCGTACTTTTCGAGCTTGGGCCACTCCTGGTTGGCGTAGATTCGCATCCAGCGCGAGGGGGTCGTCTCGGCCATGCGCTTGATGATGATGCTCTCGATGTTGTGGTGGTCGAGGATGATGTGCGCGCCGGTCTTTCGAGGCAAAACGTACTGCGCCATCTGAAGATGGTCCACATGGACGGCCTCGAAGTGGCGGCGCGTGATGCTCTCGGTGACGGCCTTCTGCATGGCGGCGACATTGTCGCGCGAGACGATGAACGAGCGGAACGTCAGCAGCGACGACGCGGCATCGGCGACGTTCTTCGTCTTGGAACGCGCAATCGGGACGGTGCGCATCCCGCCGGTGCAGAACGGCGCGAGGTGTTCCAAGTGCTGGCGTTCCTCGTCCGAGCGAATGAACGCCAGCAGCGTGACATCGTAGGCGGACGCGAGGGCGCGCAGGGTGTAGTAGGATTTGATCTTGGCTCCGCCATCGGGCGGGTACGGCAGCAGGTGCGCCAGGAACAAAATCTGCGGTCTGTTCTGGGCCATCTCAGTGTCTTTTCTCCTCCATTGCGTTCTGGACGATCTGCGCGACGCGCCGGGCGTAGCCGTCCATGCTCCCTTCGGCTTCGATAAACGCGCGGGCGTTCCTGCCGAGCGCCGCGCGGGCCGGTGCGTCGTCCCAAAGGGACTTGACGGCGGCGGCGAGGGCGCGCACGTCCCCGGCCGGCACGAGGCGGCCCGTGACGCCGTCCCGGACGTACTCAGCCAGGCCGCGCGTCCGGGTGACGATGACGGCCTTGCCCATCGCCATCGCTTCCAGCGCGCCGTTGACCCCGGCGGCGTAGTCGCAAGGCGCGAGCGGCACGACGACGAGACGGGAGGCCTCGTACAGCGCGCGCAGTTCCGGGTACGGCACGAAGTCCTGCCGGAGCGTGACGCCGGGCGGCAGGTTCGTTTCGTCAATTTTGAGGCCGCGCGACGACCACAGGCTGGACGAGACGATGGTCAGGGGCAGGTCAAGTAACTTAGCCGCCTCGATCAGCGTCTCGTAGTCCCGGTTCTCGCGGCCCACGGCGAGCAGTCCCCCACCCCCGGCCCCTTCTCCGAGGACGGGCGCGGGGCGAAAAAAGTGGTCGTCTATGCTGTCGGAGATGCGGTGAACCCGCGACTCCGGCAGGCGCAGCGTTTCGCGCAGAAAGGTTTCCTGGGTCCGCGAAAGGCAGATCACGGCGTCGAACCGGGACAGCGCGCCGGTGACTTGATGCATCAGCCGCTTGCGGGCCGTCGAGACGTTATGGGCGATCAAGACGTGCGGCACGGGGGCGTGGCCCATCAGCGCGAGGGGCAGGCCGACCTTCTCCGAGGTGGAGAGCCAGGCGCTCACGGCCCCGCGCCGGTTCCAGGCTGTCCGGGCCTGCGCGATGTCGCTGGCGAGGGCGCGCTCGGCCCGGCGCCGCCACGCCGGGAGCCGCTCGTTGAGGCGCGTGTCCAGGACGTCCGCGCCGAGGGCGTCGGCGACGACAAGGTAATCGAGGCGCGGTCGGCGTCCGGCGGCGATCTCGGCCAGATCGTCCGGCCCGGTGCGGCTGCTGGCGAGGACGAGGGGGCGTCGCCCGGCCGGAGGCTCGTCGCTATGGTTCATGGCCGTCATGTGCGTGCTTATTCGATATGCGTCTCGGTTTTTCCTGCGGAGGTTTTTCGGTACTAGGGTCATTCAGTTTTCATGCCCGGCGACTGAAGTACCTTCGGTTCAATTTCGTTAGCGCGGCTGAAAGACCACGAAGTCCACCCGCGTGGACTCGGATTGACTTCCTTAGCCCGCGCAGGCGGGCTTTGTGCTTTTGTTGCCGCGACTTTAGTCGCCGGGTCCGAAAACTGAACGGCCCTGTTCCCGGCCCGGTCACTCAGATGGAAAGTGACAGCGACTTGGTCGCCTCCACGTTGCCGGCCCGGTCCACGCTGTGGTACGTGACTTTGTGTACGCCCTTGCCCGTGACGGTCACGGGCGCGGAGTAGGTCTGCTGCGCCTTCCCGTCTATCGAGTAGAAGAGCGCCGCTACGCCGGAGTAATCGTCGGCGGCGGCGAGGGTGACTCGGCTTCCGGCGGTGGTCTTCACCGCCGTCGCGGTCGTCACGGGCGGCTTCTGGTCGCTCTTGAAGCTGACGCTCTTGAGGGACTCGACGTTGCCGGCTTTGTCCTCGCTGTGGAACGTGACCGTGTGCAGGCGGTCCCCGGAGACGGCGAACAGGCCCGTGTAGAGCGTCTGCGGCCCGCCGTCCACCGCGTAGTAGCAATGCTGCACCCCGGAGTACGTGTCGGCGGGCAGCAGCCGGACGGTGACGGCGCTCCGGTAGTAGCCGTAGGTGCCCGGCGTGCCGGAGAGAGAAGAATCCGTGACCGGGCGGGTCCCGTCAATCGAGAACGTGACGGACTTGGCGGGTGCCTCGACACTGCCCGTGGTGTCCGCGCTGTGGAACACGACCGTGTGCGGGCCGTTGGCGGAGACGACGAACGGGACCGTGTACGGCTGTTGCACGGCCCCGTCCAGCCGGTAGTACGTTTTGACCAGGCCGGGGGCCGTGTCCGGGTCGGTGGCCTTGAGCGTGACGGTCACGGGGCCACGGTAGAAGCCGCCCTGGCCCGCCGCGCCGGTCAGCAGTGATTTTGTTACGGGAGGGATGCCGACGCTGATGGCAACGGCGGCGGGCGCGCTGGAAATCGCGCCGTACAGGGCGCGGAACGTGAAGCCGTCGCTTCCCTCATAGCCGCGTGTCGGTGTGTAGGCCAGGCGGGGGGCCGTGCCGGTGAGTGTGCCGTGCCGGGGGCCGGTCACGACCTGGTAAGCGAGGGTCCCGGCGTGGCCGAAACTGCCGGCGAGCGTGACGGCCACGGGAACGTTGTCGGGCGTGACCACGCTCTGCGGGACGGCGGTCAGCGGCGCGTACAGGGCCGCGTAGCCGATCCCGTCGGTGACGGTTGAGAAGAGCATTGAGCCGTCGCGGGTGAGTTTCGTGCGCCCGTCCACGAACGCTTCATTGTTGAACTGAGTGAAGGTGTCACCGAAGTCGTAGGCGGCGATCTGAGTCCACGTGTTGGTGTCGTAGGCGCGGATCTCCGGCGTCGTGACGAAAGGGAAATAAACAATGTCGTCAATCGGGCTGTAGGCGACGCCGACTGGCTGCAGCCCGGCGTAGACGCCGATCACGGTGCCGGTTTTGGTGAGATTGGCGTCGCAGATGAAGGTGCCGCCGTAAGTGGGGAGGGCGAACTGGGTGCCGTCCCGGTTGACGCCGATCTCGTAGTTGAACCAGCTCGTGCCGTCGGTATAGCCTGTCTTTTCGGTGTACGCGCCGTCGGCAACGCGGTAGCCGGCGAAACGGCCGTCGGAGATGTTGCTTTCGGCGATGCCAATGACGCTGCCGTCCGCGCTGGCCGAAAGCATGCTGTTCTGCGTGATGGTCGCGACGGTGCTGACCGCGCCGGTGACGGGGTCGAGCAGGCGCAGGGGGACCCAGCCGGACCCGTAGTACGAGGAGGAGACCAGCGCGCGCCCGTCCGCCCCATAGGCGACGCTGAAGGTGCCATCTTCGCCGGAGGCACAGGGGAACAAGGCTTTGTGAGCCGCGCCGTCGGCGAGGTTCACTACGTCCACCCAGACGTTGCCATGAGGCGGATAAGCGTTACTGCCAGAGTAGGATTCGTCGGCGACGAGGAGCGTGTTGCCGTCGGGCGAGAGGTCCATGCCTTTGAGGCTGCCGCCGAGTTTGTACGGCGTCAGGAACGTTCCGTCAACCCAGTCGTAGCGCAGCACGGAGTCGCCGCTGCTGATGTAAAGAAGGTGGCGGACCGAGTCGGGGACGATGTCCACGCGGCCGGCGGCGGGGATGAACCGGACGGGCGTCGGATAAGAAATGGTGGCCGGCGGCTGGGGGTCGGCGGTCGCAGCGCAAGGGGCCAGCGCGGCGCCCACGACGGACAGGCAGGCGAGTGTTTGCAGAAAGGGCGAACGAGGGGACATGGCTTTGGGACTTTCTCTCTCCACCGTGGGTGACGGTTTGACTGTGTTTTTGACTATGTTTTGGGACGGCGCAGCGGCGTGAACGTGCCAAGTCATTATAGCACGGGTTTCAGTCTACCGTCAAAGTCTGCCCGCTGTAATTTCATAAAACTGCGAGAAAGGGACAGACAAGGATGAGACAGATCGTAATCTCGGCGCCGGGCGGGCCGGAGGCGCTGACGCTTGCCGACGCGCCGCAGCCGACCATTAGGGACGGGGAGGTGTTGATCCGCGTGGTGGCGGCGGGCGTGAACCGTGCGGACGTGTTCCAGCGTCAGGGCAAGTACCCCCCGCCCCCAGGCGCGTCGGACGTGCTGGGCATGGAAGTGGCGGGGACAGTCACGAGGTTGGGGACGAGCGTAAAAGACTGGCAGGCGGGCGACGCCGTGTGTGCGCTGGTGTCGGGCGGCGGGTACGCCGAGTATTGCGCGGCCCCGGCGGCGCAGTGTCTGCCGGTGCCGTCCGGGCTAACGCTGACCGAGGCGGCGTCCTTGCCGGAGGCGGCGCTGACGGTCTGGACAAACGTGTTCCAGCGCGGGCGTCTGAAGTCGGGGGAGACGTTCCTGGTGCATGGCGGCAGCAGCGGCATCGGGACGATGGCGATTCAACTAGCAAAAGCGTTCGGGGCGCGCGTGCTGACGACGGCGGGCAGCGACGACAAGTGCGCAGCGTGTCTGCGCCTGGGCGCGGACGCGGCGATCAATTACCGTGCGGAAGAGTTCGTGGGGCGCGTCAAAGCGTTGACCGGGGGCCGGGGCGTCAATCTCATCCTGGACATGGTCGGCGGCGAGTATTTCGCCAAGAATGCCGAGACGCTGGCCGTGGAGGGGCGTCTGGTGCAGATTTCGACTCAGTCCGGCGGCAAAGTCGAGTTCGATTTCCGGGTGATGATGGCGAAACGCCTGACGCTGACGGGTTCGACGCTGCGCCCGCTGTCGGTGGCGAAGAAGGGCGCGATTGCCCAGGAAGTGCGGGAACACGTCTGGCCCCTGCTGGAGTCGGGCGCGGTCAAACCCGTCATTGACTCGACCTTCCCGCTCGCCGACGCCGCCGACGCGCATCGCCGCATGGAAAGCAGCGCGCACGTCGGCAAGATTCTGCTGACGGTTTGATAATGTCACACGTTAGAATATCTCGATGACGCTTTTGTCGCCGCAGCCGTCGGAACTATCGTCTGGGCGGATGACGAGCGAGATATTGAAGTCTTTGCCGTGGCGATAGCCATGCCAGGCCTCGCCGCATTGGGCGGCTCTGGGATAAACCATTCCCGCAACGCGCTTGTAATAAGAGGCGATCCGCACGGGATCGTCCCTGGAAGTCAGTTCGATGTAGTCGTCAGAGGCGGGGTTCGAGTTGAGTTGAGTGCCGGGGTATCGCCATCCACGAGCGAGGGCGCGGAAACGGGCGAGTTTGGCGGCGTGTTTCTGGGACAGGACAGCCTGCTGTTGAGCCGCCGAGGGCCGCAACTGGCAGGTGGGCGTCTGGTCGGTCGTTTTGAAATAAATCCCACAGCCGGACGCGGGCGTTCCTTCGACGACCGAGATTTCGACGTTCGCCCCCTCCCACGCGACTACCGCCGCGTATGTATCGCTCGCCGTAGACGACGGCTTCAGGTCGTCCGTGAGGATGCCGTCGTAGTAGGACAACACCTTGTCATATGGGTCTCGTGTATGAATTACCAGGGCCGCTTCGTCGCGGTCAAACATATCAATCATGAGGTCGGGAGGCTGCTGGGGTCTGCCGTGAGGATAACGCAGTATGCCGAAATCACTCTGCCTCCACAGGATATCTTTGAAGGCGTGTTCGTGCTGGACACTCATCTGATCGTCGTGTTCATCTTTGACCTTTTGCTGTCTTTCAGTAGCGCCATTAATTTCCAGGACACGGGCGTAGGAAAAGAAACAGAGACAGCCCGTTAGTACAGTGAGTATAGACAGCAGGATCGAAATAGGTAGATTGATTTGAGCCACCCGTCTGGCGATCAACCGTGTCAGTGCAGGCAGTCCGAGGGAGCCGAACGTAACAAGGAAAATCTGGCCGCTTCCGAAAATCGCCATGTTACTGAAAGAGTGTCCGATACACAGCCAAAGCAACGCGCAAAGGATTGCAAAGACATCGAACCGGACGACCATCGCGCTGAGTGCCAGTCTTTGCGAACGGACAATGCCGACAATCAGGCCGATGAACGCGCCGCCATATACTCCCAGAATCATCAGATAGCCCAAAAGCAGACCAAACAGGCCGCCCACAACCGCGCCGGTGATGGTGCCGAACACGGCCCCGATCAGCGCATGAATGAGTTGTTGGCCGGTAGACATCGACGTTGCTTCTTCTTGGAGCGGACTGTTGGCAGGCATGGCAGCTTCCTTTGGGACAAACCCTGCCGTCAGTATACCTGGCGCGTCGCAGGGTCTAACCTTGGTCGTGCGATAGTCGTAGGCTTGTCGTGCTATAATAGCGGCATGAGCAGTGGGACACAGGGCGCGTATGCGCGGGCGGGCGTGGACATTGACGCGGCGACGGACGCCGTGGGGCGGATGAAGGCGCACATCAGGACGACGATGACGCCGGGGGTGCTGACGGGCGTCGGCAGTTTCGGGGGGATGTTCGCGCTGTCGGCGCTGGGCAAACTCGACGACCCGGTGCTGGTATCGTCCATTGACGGGGTCGGGACGAAGCTGAAGATCGCGTTCGCGACGGGGCGGCACGACACGGTCGGGCGAGACTTGGTCTCACACTGCGTTAATGACATACTCGTGCAGGGGGCGCGGCCCCTGTTCTTTTTGGATTACTTCGGCACGGGCAAACTGGAACCGGGCGTCGCCGCCGACGTAGTGAAGGGGTTGGCGGACGGCTGCCGGGCGGCGGGCTGCGCGCTGATCGGCGGGGAGACTGCCGAGATGCCGGGCCTGTACGGGCCGGGCGAGTACGACCTGGCCGGCTGCATCGTCGGGCTGGTCGAGCGGGCGCAGATCGTGGACGGAATGGGCGTGACGCCGGGTGATGTGGCGCTGGGACTGGCGTCGGACGGCCTGCACACCAACGGCTACTCGCTGGCGCGACAGGCCCTGCTGGAAGACGCGCGTCTGTCACTGGACGCGCCGGTGCCGGAACTCGGCGGCGTCACGCTGGCCGACGCCCTGCTCTGGCCGCACCGCTGCTACGCGCCCGCCGTGCTGCCGCTGCTGGACGGCGGCAGAATCAAGGCGATGGTGCACCTCACGGGCGGCGGGTTCGTGGACAACATCCCGCGCGTGCTGCCGCCGGGGGTCGGCGTGCGGATTGACACGGGCGCGTGGACCGTGCCGCCGCTGTTCCGCTTGATTCAGGCGCGCGGGGGCGTGAGCGAGGCCGAGATGTTCCGCGTGTTCAACATGGGGATCGGCTACGTGCTCCTCGTCGCCCCGGAGGACGCGGACGAGACCATCAAAGCGCTGGCGGCGGCGGGCGAGCGCGTCCGCCGTCTGGGCGAGGCCGTCGCGGGGTCGGGCGTCACGTTCGCGTGAGACGAACCGCCCCGCTCTTGACAGGCGAACGCCTGTTGTGCTATCGTGAATGTATGAGTGCAGCACTCCGCCGCCCCACCCCGAACGCTGAAGCCGACGCGCCCGATGCCACGCTCACGGGGACGGACGGCCAGCCGGTGGCGCTGTCGGACTTCTGGCGGCGCGGACCGGTTCTGCTTGTCTTCCTGCGCCATTTCGGATGCATGTTCTGCCGCGAACAGGTCGCGCAATTACGCAAGGACTACGGGCATTTTCAGGCGGCGGGGGTCGAAATCGTCTGCGTCGCGCAGGGGGACGCGAAGACGGGCAAGGCGTTCTCCATTTTCTTTGACCTCCCCTTCCCGGTTTTGACGTGCGGGAACGACTTGAGCGTTTTCCACGCTTACGGACTGGGGCGCGGGACGCGCGGCCAGTTGTTCGGCTGGCGCTCGTGGACGCGCGGGTTCCTCGCGACGCTGCGCGGACACCTGATCGGGAAGTTGGTCGGGGACGGCTTCCAGATGCCGGGCGTCTTTCTCGTGGACGCGCAGGGCGTGATTCGATACGCCCACCGGCACAAAGACGCGACGGATAACCCCGGCACGCGCGAACTCCTGCGCGCCGCACACTCTCTCACGGAAACACCATCACACGGAGGAACGATTCAATGCGATTGACCGCGACACACGCGACTCTCGGCCTGGGCGTCTGCCTGGCCCTGGCTCTGGTCGGCAGCAGCCCGGCGGCGGCCCCGAAGATGAAGAAGGCGGCCATGACAAGCGCGGCAACGGTCGCGCACGGCAAGACGCTCGCGACCACGGACCGCTGCAACACCTGCCACGGCGCCGACTACGTGGGCAAGAAAGGCTTCTCCCCCAGCCTGCACGCGACGGGCGTCCTGCGCGAGTACAACGCCAAGACCTGGGCGACGGTAATGAACACGGGCGTCACCAATGACGGCGGACACGTCAAGCCCCCCATGCCCGTTTATCACCTGAAGGCCGCCGACAGCGGCGCGCTGTACGCCTACTTCAAGACTCTCAAGTAAGCCATGCCCAGCACGCCCGAAGACCCAACACGCGCCGACTTCCAGCTGCCGATTCTAGAAAAGCAGCTGGAGCGGATGCGCTCCATGCACTACGGCTACTACGTCCAGTTCTTCCAGGCGACGCACCTGTTCACCGTGATCGTCCTGCTGACTCTGGCGGTCAGCCTGTACCCGCCGTTCCGCGCCGCCATCTTTATCCTGCCGTTCTTCATCGTGTACGCCGGGTTCTTCACCTCGTACCTGCTCTGCTACAACCTTTTCGCGCGCATCTACGCCACGGCGCTGGAAAAAAAGCTCAACGCCCTGCTCGGACGTCGGCACCTCGTCGCCCACGAGATGGAGGATGTCTATTTCTACCGGACGCCGGGCGTGAAATTCAGCGCGCTGGACTTGAAACAGCCCTGGACGATGATCAGCGCCAGCACGATCTCCTACACGTTCGGCGGAGTCGTCCTCTACGCCATCGCCGCGTATCGTGCCTGGCAGCTCCTCCCCGCGCTGGCGCCCAAGTTCCCGCCGCTCCATCTCTTTGGGCCGCTGCTGGTCGTTTGGACGCTGGGCCACCTTGCGTACCTGCTCTGGTTCTATGTCGGCGGCAAGTTGGAACGCCGCATCGCAGGCATCGTCAACGACGCCTACGACATCACTTGAAGTTAGGGACTGCGGGCAGTGCGCGTCCTCTGGGCGAGACGACCCGGTAGACTTGGTAGCCCTCCACGGCGGCTTTGCCGCCGGCGATAGCCGTCTTTTTGACGGGGTACACGACCGCTTTGGCCGCCCTGCGGACGTTGACGTTGGGAAGGCGCAGTTTTCCGAAGAGACCCTGGCAGGCGTGGGGCCGGAGCGCTTCCCCGGTCGCGTGGGGAAACGCGCGCGCGGAAAGAGCCAACCCCAGGGTCGCGGTGACTGTCGCCGTGGTCACGGAAAAGGTGCGTGTCATGCCTCTGTCTCCTTCGGCCCGATGGCCCTGTCCGAATGCTCGTCTGTCTGCCGGTGTTTTCCTGCCCTGTTCTGTCTGAGGGAGCGTCATGAGACGGGCAGTTCTAAACGTAAACATACTCCATTATCGGCACGGATGCCTGCAACTAAAGACGAAAGCCGGTGTCTCACCAATAATCAGGGAACAGAACACGGGCAAGCGCCGTAACAACAGTCAGACAGTCGGCTTCCCCAAAACACAAAGGGTCCGCCATGCTCCAAAACGAACCTCAAATCGAGCCGTCCCCCGCGCCGGGACAGATTCGTGTCACGCCGGAAGAGTTGAATCGGGCCGTCGCCGCCATCGAGGCCCGCAAGCAGAAAGAGGCGCAACGGCTGGCGGGGACCATTCCTATCGAGGAAGCCGTCTCCGGCCTTTCCCTGGATGCCACGCCCGACGAGATCTGGGCCGAGGTCCAGGCCCAGCGCACCATGGAGGAGGCACGGCAGGCGCGCGCCGTTCAGGCCGCCGGCAACCGACAGCCGTTCCAGGCGCAG
>CAZZVX010000079.1:0-3978 GCA_964657535.1 Armatimonadota bacterium
CGCGCGCCCATTCTGGGCCGCGTCGCCATGCAAATCTGCACGGCGGATGTGACCGACATTCCCGGCATCAATGTCGGCGATGTCGTAGACGTGCCGGCCCGGCGGATCACCACGAGCGCGCGCCTGCCGCGCCTGTACGAAGACTGATGCGTTTTGCTGCCACAATCTGTCTGTTGATTCTTGTCCTGGCGACGGCTGCCGGCGCGGCGGACCGTCCGCCCGACGTCACGAGTTACCGGCAGATGACGACGCTGCTGACATCGGAGACCGACCGCTGCCCGCTGCTGCGCCTCACTTCTATCGGGCAGTCCGCCCAGGGAAAAAAGCAGATTTGGCTCGTCCGCGTGGCCGATCCGTGCGTGTCGGCGGCGCATACTGCCCGTCTGCTGATCATGTGCCGACAGCACGGCGACGAGCCGGCCTCCACGGAGGCCGTGCTGAGGCTTCTGCACGAAGTCGCGGGCGGACACGACGCCGACCTGCGCGCGGCGCTCAAGCAGGTGACGCTCTACATCGTGCCGATGGTCAACCCCGACGGGGCCGACGCTCTGACGCGCCGCAATGGAGTAGGGGCCGATCTGAACCGCGACTGGGGCGTGTTCTCTCAGCCCGAAACGCGCGCCGTGGCTCACGCTGTCGAGCTGATTCATCCGCAGGTCGTCGTGGACGCACACAACTGGGACGGCGACGACTCGTTCAACGCTAACTGTGTCGAGGTCGCCCGCGCGAATCAGTCGGCGCGTGAACAGGCGTCGCACGGACTCCAGCAGGCGATGGGGACGAATCTGTCCGCCGCCGGCTATCAGGCGCTGCTGACCGCCTACGGCCCGGAGTGCGACCCGCGCCTGGCGCACCGTTACTTCGCCCAGGAAGGACTGTTGTCGCTGCTGGTCGAGACGCACTCCGGCGACCCCCGCGACACGGTTGACTTCCAGCGCCGCCAGGGGTTCTATCTGGCCCTGATTCACGGCCTCGCGCGTCGGTACGGGGGCGGCGGCGCCGCGACAGTGGCGGCGCTGAACCGCCTGGAAGGCAGCGAAGTGGGGATGACGCAGGAAGCGACGCTTTTTGCCCCGGCTCCGTCGCCAAGCGCTCCCCGCCTGCCCGCCTCGGCTCCCCGCCGTCCGCTCGTCTGGCTTTGGGCGATCTGCCTGTACGGCCTCGCGCTCTGGCTGGGTCGCCTGGGCCACCCTGCCTCGGTCAGCGCTTTTCCTGAAAATCGGACGGCAGGGAGACCAGCGTTTGTTCGGGCCAGCGCAGCGCGGTCAGCCGGCCGCCCCGGTACGCGCCGGTATCAATGTTGACCGTGTTGTGGCGGATCACGGCCCGCTCCTGTGGCGTGTGTCCGTAGACGATGAACGCCGAGCCGTGATAGTCCGCCGCCCAGTCCCTCCGCAGCGCTCTGCCGTCTGGCGTTTTGCCGATGGCGTCGCCGTTCAGTACGAAGCGGCGCGTCTCCGGGTCTGTCTTACCGATCATCTCTTCTTCAATCCCCGCGTGCGCGACGATCAATGCGCCGCCGTCCAGCACGAGATACAGGGCGGCCCGCTCCAAAAGTGCGCCGACGGCTTTCTTCAGCGCCTTGCCGTCTCGCCGGGCTCCTATCTCCTCGATGGTCTTGTCCAGGCCGCCTTTGTGAATGTCTACGGGTTGACGACAGAGCCAGTGGAGGAGCGCGTCGTCGTGATTGCCGAGCGTCATCCGCGCCCGCCCCTGGCTGACCAGGCGACCGACCAGCCTCAGCACGCGGACGCTCTCCGGCCCCCGGTCGGCCAGGTCGCCGACGAAGACTAACAGACGCCCGTCGGGGTGTCGGAACTCGCCGTCGTAACCCAAAGCCGTGCAGAGACGCCGCAGGGCGTCATAGCACCCGTGGACATCCCCGATGATGTCATAGATTTCCCGTTGCATTCTCCGTTGTTCCCACTGCCGTCACCCTTTCGCACCTGCTCCTTCCTGATTACGAGCGGACAACCGTGTTTCCCATCCGGCGGCGTGTGGTATACTTTGCAGGTTGAGGAGGGACTCATGCAATACACAAAACTCGGACGCACGGGGCTGAAGGTCAGCCGCCTGTGCCTCGGCACAATGAACTTCGGCCCGCAGACGACCGAAGAAGACAGTTTCGCCATCATGGACCACGCCCTGGAACTGGGCGTCAACTTCTGGGACTCCGCCGATGTCTACGGCTGGAAGCAGGGTGAAGGGTACACGGAGCAGATTTTGGGGCGTTATTTCGCCCAGGGCGGCACGCGGCGCGAGAAAGTCGTGCTCGCCACCAAAGTCTTCGGCGGCATGGGCAAGGACGACACCAAAGACTGGCCGAACTACAACGGCCTCTCGGCCAAGCACATCCGCCAGGCCTGCGATGCCAGCCTTGCGCGCCTGCAGACGGACTACATTGACCTGTACCAGATGCACCACGTGGACCGCAACACGCCCTGGGAAGAGATTTATCAGGCGTTTGAGACGCTGGTTCAACAAGGCAAGGTGCTGTATTTCGGCAGCAGCAACTTCGCCGGCTGGCACATTGCGCAGGCGAGCGAGATCGCCAAGCATCGCAATTTCCTCGGCCTGGTTTCCGAGCAGACGCACTACAACCTGAACGTCCGCAAGCCGGAACTGGAAGTCATCCCCGTCTGCGAGAAGTACGGCCTGGGCCTGATTCCCTGGTCGCCGCTCGCGGGCGGCTTTTTAGGCGGCGTCCTGCAAAAGCCGACGGAAGGCCGCCGCGCCGGGATGCAGGAGCAGGTTGAGAAAAACCGCGCCCAGTTGGAGCGCTGGGAAGGCCTGTGCCAAGACCTGGGCGAAAAACCCGCCGATGTCGCCCTCGCCTGGCTTCTGTCCAACCCCGTCGTGACCGCGCCCATCATCGGCCCGCGCACTCAGGAGCAGCTTGACGGCTCGCTGCGTGCCCTGGAAATCACCATTACCGACGACACGCGCACCAAACTCAACGAAATCTTCCCCGGCTACAAAACCGCCCCGGAAGACTATGCCTGGTAAGTGAATAGGGGCGTCGGCCAATGGCCGCCCCTACTTTATCGGTGTCAGTAGAAAGGATCCACTACCATTGTTGCAGATGATTTGGCCCAAGTTGTTGATGCCCGTTGCTTCCCTGAGAGGCGGGCTGACAGGGACTTCAATCAGTGTGTTGAGATCATAGGCTTTGCCGCCGCACCAAAGAACTGCACGGCCGCCAGACATCCCAACAATCTGGCCGTTATTGTTGATACCATTGGCCTGGCTGCTATTTGTATCGGGCAGTAAGCCTAAGTCAGCCATCCTATCTTTACACCATAAGAAGGCATGAGTAGTTCCTTGCACCATACACAGACGACCCCAACCACCAACCCCGGCAAAGCCTACGACTTGACCTCGGTTATTGATAGCGGTTGCGATGCTGTACGGATAATTTGGGAGTGCGCCCAAGTCTTTCATCCTGCCGTGTTTCTTGCTGCCAACCCAGAGGAACGCGTGTAGAGGCGGGTCTGAGGCGTTATGAACATCCACCGTCGTCGCACCGACAAACTGTCCTTTATCGTTGATCGCCATTGCGATGCTACCGTTTCCGGCGGGCCGATGGCTGATGGTGTTTAGTATAATCGGATTCGTGCCATACAAGCCGCGAAAATCTTCCAGTCCGACGACTTCTCCTGTGTTGTTGATGCTGTATAGGATGCTTCCCACCCCACCCACCAATTTCTTGTCCTGCCATATAAAGCCACCACTATTCGGGAGGCCGGACATACCTATCGGTGTGTGAGTACCCACTTCGCCGACGATCATTCCTTTTACGTTAATGGCTAACGCGGTGACCGTGGTTTGGAATTCTTGGCCGTTTCCAGATGGTGTAAAGAGGCCAAGTGCAGTCATCTGCCCTTTATTCCAAAGGAATGCGTCACCATTAGAACTGCCAACGACCTACCCTACATCATTTATTCCGAGCGCCCGTGTTGCTTCTGAATATGTTGCTTC
>CAZZVX010000079.1:3988-14783 GCA_964657535.1 Armatimonadota bacterium
CCCCTGCCTCCTTCCATGGTCAGCTTCTTCTACATTTTGAATATCGGGTGCGTTGTGAGTCTGGTTTTCGGGATGCTCTACTATTTCGTTGACAAGAAGAACGTGTTCCAGGCGCGATCAGAAATGTTGCTTCTGAATATCCTGTTATTGGCGGTTGACCTAAATTGATTGCAGTATATTTAGGCGGCGCGGCAAAGGCAGGTTCTAATGACAATGTGAGGCATAGCATGAAGCAGCGTAGGAGCAAGTGAAGACGAGTATGCATAACAGGTTAGTCCCTGACTGGGTTTCCCACCTTCATTGAGGCGTTACTCAAACAGCATGGCGACATCGGCGCGGGTGAGGGACTTGAACAAGCCGCCTTCGGTGGCGATGAGCTGGCTGACGAGGGCGCGTTTGCGGTCTTGCAGTTGGAGGATTTTCTCTTCGACGGTGTCGCGGGCAATGAGTTTGTAGACGAAGACGGGCTTCATCTGGCCGATGCGGTGGGTGCGGTCGGTCGCCTGCATCTCCACGGCGGGGTTCCACCAGGGGTCAATGTGGATGACATAGTCGGCGGCGGTGAGGTTCAGGCCGACGCCGCCGGCTTTCAGGCTGATGAGGAAGAATGGCAAGGTCGGGTCGTTCTGAAAAGCGTCCACACGCGCCTGACGGTCCTTCACGCTGCCATCTAAGTAGGCGTAGGTAATTTTGCGGGCGTCTAATTCGTTTCGCACGATTTTCAGCATCTGCACAAATTGGGAGAAGATCAGGGCTTTATGACCCTCGGCCTGCAACGTGTCCAGCGTGTCCAAAAGCGTGTCAAATTTGCCGGACAAGGCTTTGGAGTGCGGCTCGGCCAGGCGCGGATGGTTGGCGATCTGGCGCAGGCGCAGCAAGCCTTCTAAAATCTTCATGCGGGCATCGTTCATGCCGCCCTCGTCCAGAAGTCCCAGCACCTGGGCGCGGTAGAAGTCGCGCTTCTGCTCGTAGAATTTACGCTGGGCAGGTTCCATCTCCGTGTAAATGATGCGCTCGGTGCGCGGCGGCAGGTCAGAGGCGACCTGGTCTTTGGTGCGGCGTAGTATAAATGGGTGAACCATGCGGCGCAGCAATGCGGCGGCCCCTTCGTCCTGATGCTTCTCAATAGCCGTCGCAAACTCCGAGCGGAAGTATTCCAGGCTGCCGAGCAGGCCGGGGTTCAGAAAGGCGAACTGCGACCACAGTTCCAACGTAGAGTTTTCGACGGGGGTACCGGTCAGCGTCAGCCGGTGATCGGCTTGCAGTTGACGGGCGGCTTTGCCGGTCAGCGCGGCAGGGTTCTTGATCGCCTGGGCTTCGTCCAGGATGACATAGTGGAATTTGTGCTGGCGAAGAAGTTCAATGTCGCGCAACATAATCCCATAGGTGGTCAGCACCAAATCATAGCCGTCAAAATCGGCGAGGTCTTTGGCGCGGGTCGTTTCGGCGTGATTGAGCAGAGTCAAACTCGGCGCCCACTTCGCCGCCTCGCGCTCCCAGTTGAAGATCAGCGAGCGCGGCAGCACGAGCAGCGTGGCGGCTTGGGTGTGGCCGCTTTCCTTCAGCGATTGCAGGAACGCAAGCGTTTGGAATGTTTTTCCTGTCCCCATGTCGTCGGCGAGGCAGCCGCCGAATTCGTACTCGTGCAGGAAGTGCAGCCAGTAAAAGCCCGCTTTTTGATACGGGCGCAGTTCGCCGGTGAGACCTTGCGGCAGAGCGTGAGGAGTGATGTTGGAGAAGCCGCGCAGGCGCTCGCGGCGGCGCTCGAATTCGGGGTCCGTCTGAAGCTGATCGCCGACCTCTAGCATCTCATCCAGCAGGGCGATTTGACCGGAGCCGAGCCGCAGGCCGTCGTCAGTCTCCTCGGTCATGCCGAACAGGTGCTTGTACTTTTCCAGCCATTCTTCGGGGATGACGCCGAGCGAGCCGTCGGCAAGTTTCACGAACCGCTCGCGCTTGCGGACGGCGCGGCGAATTTCCTGCAGTTTCACTTCCAACTCGCCGAACTGAGCGACAGCCTGCACGTCGAACCAGTCAATGCCCGAAGAGACCGTGAACTTGACGGTCGGGCGGCTGCGGTTGATGCGGGCCGCCGTCAATGTCTCTTCGCCGTAGACCTCGAACCCGGTCTGGGTGAGTTTGGGAACCTGGTGCAGCAGGAAATCCACCGGCGTCGTGTTCGCCCGCAGCAGAAAGACTCCCGGCTCCGGGCCGCGCTTGAGACCGAAATGCGACAGTTCCTGCCACCAGTGTTCTTCCAGACGTGTCTGGCGCAGGACGCGGGCCAGCGTCATCGTGTCGGGCTTCTGACGCAGGCTGACCGTCGGCGGGTCTTTCTCACACTCCAGTTCGTACTCGCCGTAGCCGAAGCGCAGCCCCGCCTGCATCTCGCGCCCTTCTTCGGAGAGATAAACGCGCGGGACAGGCTCGGCGGTGACTTCCTCCTGCGTGATGGACAGCCCTGTAATGGGCAATCGTTCGGCCAGCGGCAGCAGGTAACGGGCGAGGAAGGCGTCTTTCTGATCGGGCGGCACCAGCAGTTCGGGCGTCTGCACAAACGTCTGGAACGTCCCGCCGGGATCGTCTACGCTATACAACTGCGAACCCGTCTGCAGCCAGAGCGGGTTTTGAGAGATGACGGTCGTGCCTTTGGCGTCCAGTCCCATCGTTTGACCGCCGACATGAACCCGTGCATGGAGCCGCAGCCCGGCGTCCGTCTCGGTCATCTCCAATTCAGGCATCGCCGTCTCTGATGCGACCTGAAGGCGTTTCTGGAGCGGGGCCGCTTCGGAGCCGACGAACAGCGCCGCGCCCGGCAGGTGGGGCAGAATCGCCGCCAGGCCGCTTTCGCCTTCTTCGGCGTAGTAGTAGCCGTACCGATACTGCATCGCCGCCAACTGCGCCGCAATGCGCGTGTCGTCGGTCAGGTTCACGAAACGCTTGGCATTACCCACCGAGCGAACGGACTTGGCGTGTTGGCCCAGTTTCTGCTGGTGTACGATTTTGGCGACGGCCTCGGAGTCCGTGGCGTCAATGTCGGCGGGGAAGTGGCTGAGGGCAATGCTATAAGGGGCGATCGCCCAGTCCGAGTAGTGTTTCTGCAGACTGAAGACGAGCAGCAGTTTGGCAACGCCGGGGCCGGGGCGTCGCGTTTTGGCGGTGACGGCCTTTTCCAAGACTGTCTCCCACGAAGGCGGCGCGTTGAGGCGCAGGTAGTTGCGCAGGGCGAGCAGGGCGGCGACCTCGTGCTTGCAGGGGTCGTCTTCGTCGCCACCGACAGGGCATTCGCACATCAACCGGGCATGGCCGCTTTCCATCCAGACGACCACTTCGTAGCCCTGGCTGCCCTGAACCTTGAAGATCGCTTCGGTCGGTTCGATACTCCTGAGCCGCGCTCGGCCCTGCGCAAAATAGGTCTGCCCCCGCGCCCGCGTCGTCGGATCGGCAAACCCGATCATCTTGTCCGCCTGAAGCGTCTCCGCCGAAAGTACGTTGCCTGCCGCCATGATACGTCGCTACTTGCCGTCCTTCTTGGGAGGATAGTTGACCGTCAGATGCAGTTCTTGCAGTTGAACGTCTTCCACAGCCGAGGGCGCGTCCATCAAAGGGTCGTACCCGCCGGCGGCTTTGGGGAAGGCGATGACCTCGCGGATGCTGGCGTCGTCGGTCAGGTAGGTGATCAGGCGGTCTATGCCGGGGGCCATGCCGCCGTGCGGCGGGGCGCCGAAGTCGAAGGCGTCCAGCATGTGGCCGAACTGCGCTTGAATCTGTTCGTCCGTCTTGCCGAGCATTCGGAAGATGCGCTCTTGGATGTCCCGCTTGTGGATACGGATGGAGCCGGACGCGGCTTCCGAGCCGTTGCACACGAGGTCGTAGCAGAAGGCGCGGCAGCGGGCCGGGTCGGACTCTAAGTACGGCAGGTCTTCGGGGTGGGGCATCGAGAACGGGTTGTGGGCGAATGTCCACGATTTCGCGTCTTCGTCCCACTCAAAGACGGGAAAGTCCGTGATCCAGCAGAACGCCAACGTGTTCGGGTCGGCCAGGCTCTGCCGGGCTGCAATTTCGCGGCGCAGACGGTCCAGCACTTTGGCGACAATATCGTGCTCGTCACCGACGAACGCGATCAAGTCGCCCGGCTGTCCCTCGGCCAGCGCGACCAGGCCGGAAATCTCGTCTTCCGTCAGGAACTTGGCGATGGGCGATTTCACGCCGTCGTCGGTGACGAGCAGATAAGCGAGGCCTTTCGCCCCCATGCTTTTCGCCAGCGTCGTCAGGTCGTCAATCTCCTTGCGCGAGAGCGACGCGCCCTGCGGGTAGCGAATGAGCTTCACCTGACCGCCGCTGCCGAGCGCGCTTTGGAACACGGCGAACTGCGTGTCTTTCAGCACCGGGGCGGCGTCTTTGAGTTCCAGCCCGTAGCGCAGGTCGGGCTTGTCCGAGCCGTAGCGGGCCATGGCTTCGTCATAGGTCAGGCGCGTGAACGGTGTCATCAGCGTCTTGGACGAAATCTGCGGCAGTATCTGGCTGTAGAGCGACTCGACCACTTCCAGCACATCGTCCTGCTCAACGAATGACATCTCTAAGTCTAACTGCGTGAATTCCGGCTGGCGGTCCGCGCGCTGGGATTCGTCGCGGAAGCACTTGGCGATCTGGAAATAGCGCTCAATGCCGCCGACCATCAGCAACTGCTTGAACTGCTGCGGGGCTTGGGGCAAGGCGTAAAACAGTCCCGGTTCCAGGCGATAAGGAACCAGATAATCCCGCGCCCCTTCCGGCGATGACCGCGTGAGGGCGGGTGTCTCGATCTCCAAGAAGCCGCGTCCGTACATGAACTCGCGGATCAGACGGATGGCCTCGTGGCGCAGGCGCATCCGCTCGTACATCGCCGGGCGGCGCAGGTCAAGGTAGCGGTACTTCAGGCGCACCATCTCGTCCACGTCTGTGTCGTCGGTGATTGGGAACGGCGGCGTCTTGGCCGAATTCAGTATCTCGATCTCCCGCACGGCGACTTCAAAATCACCAGTCTTCAGGTTCGGGTTTTCCGTGCCTTCGGGCCGTCGCCGGACGGTTCCTTTGACGCTCAGGCAGAACTCGGCGCGGACTTTTTCGGCGACGGCCAGCGCGTCGGGCGCCTGGCTCCCGTCCACGGCGACCTGTACGATGCCGGTCCGGTCCCGCAGGTCCAAAAACGCAATGCCGCCCTGATCGCGGTTCCGGTTGACCCACCCGTTCAGGGTCACTTCCTGCCCGACCTGCGCCTCCGAAACCTCGCCGCACCAGACTGTCCGCTGCCAAACTGCCACAGAAACTCTCCTCCCCGCATTGGGTGATGTCACAAATCTAGGGCAATAGTATACCCGTACCACGCAATGTCTTGTACACGAGCATGAGAAGAAAGGGCATGACACGTCATGCCCCTATGGGGAAGCGTCTTGCCAAAGTGTAGGGGCTTGGCGTGCCAAGCCCTCTGAGGTCTAGCCCTCTCACGGCTGCGGCTGGAAACCGGGCTGGCCGAACTGCCAGAGCAGGAACGACCACTCATCGGCGAGTTCGGCGATGTACTGGGCTTTGGTCGAGCCGATGCCGTGTCCGGCGTCGTAGTCCACGCGCAGAAGGATCGGGCGGCGGTTGGCTTCGGGCAGCGTCGCCTCGGCGGCTTGCAGGCGCGCGGTCATTTTGGCCGGTTCCCAGCTGGCGACACGCGGATCGTTGATGCCGGTTGTCAGCAGCACGGCGGGGTAGCGGACGCCGTCTTTGATGTGCAGGTAGGAATCCATCGCATACAGATCATGGAAGCCTTGCTCGGTGGTGACGCTGCCGAATTCCGGGATGTTGGCGGGGCCGTTGGGCGAAAACTCCTGACGCACCGGGTTGGAAACGCCGACATCGTCAAGGCACGCGCCCCACAGGTCGGGCCGCTCGGTGATGGCGCGTCCGACGGTGATGCCGCCCGCGCTGCCGCCTTCACAGGCCAAGAGTTTTGGGCGCGTATAATGCTGGGCGACCAAATACTGGCCGCAGGCGATCAAATCGCGCCAGGTGTTCGGCTTGGTCGCTTTGTAGCCGGCCCGGTGCCAGTCGTCGCCGTACTCGCCGCCGCCGCGCACGTGAGCGACGGCGTATACGCCGCCGTGTTCCAGCCAGGCCAGCAGCGCCGGGTTGAAGCCGGGGCTTTGCACGATGCCATACGCGCCGTAGCCGGTGAGCAGCGTCGGGTGCGTGCCGTCGCGCCTCATGTTCTTGGCAAAGATGATGGAGAGCGGGATCAGCGTCCCGTCGGCGGCTTTGGCCGTGACTTCCACCGAGGTTACGCCGGAAAAGTTGACGGGAGAAATGGGCTTCAGCGCCGTCTGCGTGACGGTGTTGGTGGCCGGGTTGAAATTTTCATAGCGCAGGGATTTTGTCCACCCCGTCAGGCCGACCAAAGCGCCGGGGCGGCGCGGGTCGGTGACGTAAGACGCAATCGTTCCCTTGAACGGCAGAGGGACACTGACGCCGGACCCCGATGCGACGCCATCCTTGCCGAACGGCACGCGCAGCAGGTGGCCGATGCCGCCGTCCAGAGTCTGTGCATACAGCGCGTCTTTGGCGACGGCGATGCTCTGCACGACGGCCCTACTTGCCGGAATGACCGTGACGGCCTGAGCCACGTCGAGTTTATCCAGACGCATTCGGATGACCTTGAAGCGGGCCGCGTTCTTGTGCGTGACCAAATAGATGTACGCGCCGCGCAGGTCGTAGCCGGTTATGTCGTCGTCCACGTCCACGATCTTGCGCCAGGGAGCCTGTGCGCCGGTCACGGAGGCCAGCGGCGCGACATAGATCGTCACCTCGTTGCGGACGCCGTGTTCGACCACGCCCAGCGCGTAGGGCGAAGCGAGCGCCGCGCCGACGAACGAGATGTCCGAGGGCGCAACGGCAGCCTTCGGCGAGACGTTGTAGCCGAAAACGGGCTTGTCCTCGTCGGGACTGGTTCCCAGCCTGTGCCGATACACGACGCTCTGGAGTTCCGTCGGCTGGCCGTCCGGCGTCTTCGGCAGTCGGCTGTAAAAGAAGGAGCGGCCGTCCGGCAGCCAGGACGGGCCGCCGAACCGCGTCCGGTCAATGGGCGCGTCCAGCGTCTTGCCCGTCGCCACATCCAGGATGTGAATGGTGCTGTTTTCGGAGCCGCCCGGCGAGACCGCATAAAGGACCCGGCTGCCGTCGGGAGACGCGGCGTAATAGTCGAGGGCCGAGTGGACGCCGTTCTGCAGCATCTTGTCCGGGTCCACGAGCAGGCGCTCCGGGCCGGTCAGGCCCTGGCGGACGTAGAGTTTGGGCTGGTCGTCGTGCGGGCGCTCTTTCTCGTAGAAGTAGCGGCCCTGGTCCCACTGAATGCTGCTGACGCTCGTGGTGACACTGTCGAGCGCCAGCAGCCGCTTGTCCAGCGCGTCGCGGCCCGGAATCTTCGCCAGCGCGTTTCGCGTGTAGTCGTTCTGGCCCTGGAACCAAGTCTTGACTTCGGGCGCGCTGAGGTCTTCCATCCATCGGTAAGGGTCGGTGACGGTCTGGCCGAAATAAGTGTCCGTGACGGGTTTCAGCGGCGCGGCGGGAAGAGCGGGGGGATCGGCGGCATCCGCGAGAACGAGCGGGACAGGGCCGCTCATCGTCAGCAGTCCGGCGAGTGCAAACAAGCGCAAGGCGCGGGGCATAAGTGTACTCTTTCTGAGATCGAGATGTGGAAGGCTATTCGCCGCCACGGTCGGTGACTCCTGCGCGCCTGTGGAAGTACGAGCGCCACGCCTCCGCGAGCAATGGGAGATCGGCGATTTTCCCCGCGAGTTCTTTGTCGTCCTTGCGGACGTACATGGCGTCATTAAGCCTGGAAATCGGCCAGTCGGGCAAGGGACGTTCAAGCCGCGTCAGCGCGTCGCCGGGGCCGACCTCGCCCGTTTGCAGAACGCGCAGGTACCAGCCCGTGCCGCCGTTCTGCATCACGAGGCCCGGCAGGGTCGCCAGATTCCAGCGGCGACCCAATTTAAAGCACGGCACGCGGGGCTGGCTGACTTGGACGCGAGCCGACCCGACGGCGTAGATGTCGCCCAGGCAGACGGTCTCTTCGGCCAACCCGCGCAGAGTGAAGTTCTCGCCGAACGCGCCGAAGGGAAACTGGTCTTCGCGCAGGCCGAGCGTTTCGCGCCAGCGGGGGTAATGCGCGGCGGCGTAGCAGCAGACGGCCTTGTCCGGCCCGCCGTGGTTCTTCAAGTCCGCCTGGCCGTCGCCGTCAAGTCCATGAATGGACAGGTGTAGGCGGCCCGGCACGGACGTTTTGAAGATGCCGCTGGTCCAGACGGCCTCCGCGCCGTCTGCGACCTGTGAAGTCCGTTCCTGCGGCTGTCCGATCTGCAAAGAAATCAATTGGCTCATGGGTGTTTCAAGGCTGCTCCGTATCTGCAATTATACCAGTTTCGCGCGGCGGCGCGGAATCCCGGCAAAGCTGGCGGGGACGTCGCCGTCTCGCGCCCGGATTTTTGTGCTACTATAGTCTCAGTATGGAACACACGCAAGACGCGCGAACGCGCTGGTGGACGGCAGTCGGCTGGGAGAGTGTGCTGCTGTTTATCATTTGTACGACCGATATGTTCTCGACGCTCTACTGGGTGCATACGCACCAGGCGACCGAGGCGAACCCCTGGATGTCCCTCTGGCTGCACCACGGGGATTGGGCCTTCTGCGCCGTGAAATTGCTGAGCTACGTCCCGTTCTTGCTCGTCGCCGCCTACTACCGTCCCCGTCGCCCCCGGCTGATCGCCGTTGCATTGCGCGGCACCCTCGTCCTCTACACCGGCGTCTACCTGCTCTCCGTAGGCAGCCAGTTTCTGTCGCTCTAACGCTTCCGTTTCAAAGTGTCTATGACGACGCGGGCGGCGCTCAGGCCGCTCGCGCCGAAGACGCCGCCGCCGGGGTGGGTACTCGCGCCTGTCAGAAATAACCCCGGAATGGGCGTCTTGTACTCCGAAAGTTCGGGCAGCGGGCGGAACGAGAACATCTGGTCCAGGGACATCTCGATGTGCATGACGTTGCCGCCGAGCAGGCCCAGCGTCCGTTCCAGATCCAGCGGCGTCTGAATGAAGCGCTGTTCCAGCGCGCCGCGCATATTCGGGGCGTAGGCGTAGAGCGTCTCGCAGATGCTGTCAGCGACTCCTTCGCGCGTGTTGTCCCAGGCACGTCCGTCGCGGCGCGCGTAGGGAAAATACTGCGACCACAGTTGGACGACGTGCTTGCCGGGCGGCGCGAGCGTGTCGTCAATGGCGGAAAAGGTCATCGCCAGCACCGGCGGCTTCTCCGACGGGCGGCCCGCCATATAGTCCCCGTAAGCCTCCTGCAAAAACTCCGGGGTGGGGCAGAGCAGCTGCATCCCGTGATGCACCTCCGTCGGGAACCCGCCGCCGTAGTCGGGCAGCGCCGACGCCGCGCAGCGGACGGTCATGCCGAAGCCGTTCCCGACGTTCACGGCGTCCAGACGATGGAGCAAATCGTCCGGCACGTCTTCAGGGCGCATCAGCGCCCCAAACGTCGTCTTGACGTGGCAGGCGGCGACCACGGCCCGCGTTTTATAGTTCTGTCCGCCGACGCGCACCCCGACGGCGCGGCTATTCTCGACCAGGATGCGCTCAACGGGCGCGTCCGTCAGCACCGTCCCGCCGAGCGCCTCCAGGCGGCGGCGCAGGGCGACGGTCAGCATCCCCGACCCGCCTTTGGCCCGGTAGGCCCCCGTCTCGTGGACGGCGCCCCACCAGGCGGCGAACGGGCCGGTCCCAGGTTCGCTGGGCGCCGGGCCGGACTGCGCCGCGAGCCATCCCATCGCCGCCCGCATCTCGACGCTTGCGAACGTCTCGTGAATCAGCCGCCCGTAGCCCGACAGGATCATCCGCAGGGCGTCCGCCGTGCTGCGCCCCGGCGACTTGGCGAAGATGACGTGCCGCCCGAAGTTCGCCATCGTCGGCGGCTTTTGGAATGCCTCAAAAACGCCGCGCGTCACGGGCGTCCAGCGCGCGATGAAGTCTTTGTAGGCGGCCGCATCCCGCTCCGAGACCTGCGCGATGCCGGCGCACGTCCTGTCCAGGTCGCGATAGAAGCACAGCGCCCGCCCGCTCGGCAGCGGCAGCGCCGCCCACGGGTCCATCTCGATATACTCTAAGCCGCACCCTGCCAACTCCAGTTCGGCGACGATAGGCGTCCGATGAATCATGAGGTGGACGGACGAGCCGACATCAATCTTGTAGCCCGGCCAGATTTCTTCCGTACAGACCGCGCCGCCCACGACCGGACGCCGTTCCAGCACCAGCACTTTGTGACCCGCTTTCGCGAGGTAGCACGCGCAGATCAGGCCGTTGTGGCCCGCCCCGATGATAATGGCGTCGTAGTGGGTGTCAGTCAATGGGAGTCACTTTCTCAGGCACATTGTACCAGCCCGACGCAAAAACAGGGCGGCGGAATATCCGCCGCCCTGCTCTTTCTTTGTCTGACTTCGGCTCAGTAAGCTGCCGTGTTCGCGGCGTTTCGGTCCTGCACGTTGACCGCGCCTTCGGATTCGAGAATCTGGCGCACACGGGCGGCGTTGAGAGCGTCGGCGTTGACGCCGACGAGTATGCCGCCGGCGTTCAGGTCGGTCTCGTACTGACGCGCCCGCTCTTCGGGAATGCCCGCGCCGATCAGGCCGCCGATGATGCCGCCGGTCAGCCCGCCCGCGCCTGCGCCGGCAAGGGCGGCGGCGAGAGGTCCGGCCACGAGCGGCGCGGCCAGTCCGCCGGTC
>CAZZVX010000080.1:0-3102 GCA_964657535.1 Armatimonadota bacterium
TGTTCTCCGAGAGGTTGCGGGCCGCCTCGAAGGCCGTCGTGTTCGTGTTGATGCGTGTAGACATTTAGGGTTCCTCCATGACGCTGCGCGGGTGTCTGGCCCGGCAACGGGTTGTGTGTTAGGACCGGCATCCTGCCGGAACGGTGTACGTGTCAAACTTCGGGAGATCGGGACCGGGCGGCGCGTGATCGGTGGACACGGCGCCGAGGATCGGCAAATTTGATCCCGGCGTGGAGGCGGGCATTTCTGTAATGCCGTGTCGCCCTTACCAACGCTCTGCACCGGATCGCGGATGCGCTCTTGTTTCGCTGCGTACAGTTGTATTGTCGGAAGGCTGAGGAAAAACTGAAGGGTCAGGAGCCTGGTAATTCTTCGGGGATATTGCGGCGAGCGGGTTTTTGTTGGTCTTGACGAATGCAAAGCGTTTTGCTATAATGGCCGAAACCGCTACCCTTACGCTTTCAAGGATAAATCAGTGAAGAAACCCCTTCTGTTTTGTGCGCCCGCCGCGCTTTGGACCGTGCTGACGCTGCTGGCTGCGCCGGGCCTTGCCCGCGCCCAGGCGCCTGCCCCGTCTGCCGCTTGGAACTTTGACGAAGGCAGCGGCACCGCTGCCGCCGACTCGTCCGGCCACAACCTGGCGGCGACCTTGCGGGGCGGCGCGGGCTGGGCCACCGGCCTGCTCGGCGCGCACGCCGTTGCCCTGCCGGGGATGTCGGGCAGTTTCATTGACATTCCCCAGCCGGTCGTGGACACGAGCCGCAGTTTCACCGTCGCCGCCTGGGTCAAAGTCAATCAAGTTACGGGTTTCCAGACCTTCGTGAGCATAGACGGCGGACAGGTCAGCGGGTTCTTCCTGCAGCTGCGCGCCGATGGAGATCTCGCCTTCACCGTGCTGCCGAGTGACATGCCCGGCGATCCTGCGGCTCTTGTGGAAGCGAACGCCGACACGAGCGAGGACACCTGGTATCACTTGGCGGGCGTTTATGACGCCGGGGCCAAGACGGTTTCCTTTTATGTGGATGGCGCACTGCAGAAGACCGTCCCGTTCACCCAGCCCTGGCGTGCCGGCGGCCATACCGTGATCGGGCGCGGCAGGTACAGCGGGAATCCCGTAGATTTCGTCGCCGGGCAGATTGACGACGTGCGCTTTTATCAAAGCGCTCTCTCGGCGGCAGACGTCAAAACGCTGGCCGGGCCGGGCCTGACCGTCAAGGCGCAGATCGAGGCCGCCAAGCCCGCCCCGGCGCCGGCCACTCTGCAGATTGACGCGGCTCGGCCGACGATGCGCCTCAGTCCGACGCTTTACGGCCTGATGATCGAAGACATCAGCCACTCCATTGACGGCGGACTGTACGCGGAACTGATCCAGAACCGCGCCTTCAAGGACGATCCGAGCAGCCCCGTCCATTGGACGCTCGCGCCCGGCGACGGCGCGGGGACGATTGCGCTGGACACGGGCCACCCCGTTCCCGGCACGACGCTGACCAACAGCCTGCGCCTGGACGTGACCTCGGCGGGCGGAGCGCGCGGCGTCGGCGCGGCCAACGACGGCTATTGGGGCATCCCCGTCAAGCCTAACACGGCCTATCGCGCCTCGCTCTACGCGATGGCCGGCGCGGGCTACACCGGGCCGCTCACGGTGGACATCGAGAGCGCCGACGGCGCGAGCGTCTACGCCCAAGCGACCATACCCGCCGTGACGACAACCTGGAAAAAGTACGGCGTGGTTCTCACGACTAGTAAAGCCGCGCCGACGGGGACGGCGAACCGATGCGTCGTCGCCGCGCACGGCGTCGGGACGGTGTGGCTGACGCAGGTCTCGCTGTTCCCGCCGACCTTCCATGACCGGCCCAACGGGACTCGCGTGGACTTGATGCAGACGCTGGACGCCATGCACCCGACGTTCCTGCGGATGCCGGGCGGCAACTATCTGGAAGGCAACACCGTCGGGGAGCGCTTCGACTGGAAGAAGACCATCGGCGACATCGCCCAGCGTCCGGGCCACCAGGACCCCTGGGGCTACCGCTCGGACGACGGCTTCGGGCTTTTGGAGTACCTGGAGTGGTGCGAAGACCTGAAGATGCAGCCCGTGCTGGCCGTCTTCGCCGGCTACGCGCTTCGGGGCGAACACGTCAACCCCGGCCCGGACCTCGCGCCTTATGTGCGGGACGCGCTGGACGAGATCGAGTACGTGACCGGCGGCCCGGACACTCAGTGGGGCGCAGAGCGCGTCCGCGACGGCCACCCCGCCCCGTACCCGCTCACCTATGTCGAGATCGGCAACGAGGACTGGTTCGACAAGTCCGGCAGCTACGACGGGCGCTACGCGCAGTTCTACGATGCGATCAAGGCGAAATACCCGAAGCTGCAACTGATCGCGACGGCGGGCGTCAAGTCCCGGACGCCGGACGTGATTGACGAACACTACTACCGCTCGCCGGCAAGTTTCGAGACGGACGCTCACAAATACGACACGTACTCGCGGACCGGCCCGAAGGTCTTCGTCGGCGAATGGGCCTCCCAGGACGGACGGCCCACGCCCAACCTGAACTCCGCGCTCGGCGACGCCGCCTGGATGACCGGCATGGAGCGCAACTCGGACGTGGTGACTATCGAGTCCTACGCGCCGCTGCTGGTCAACGTCAACCCAGGCGCTTCGCAGTGGGGGACGAATTTGATCGGCTTCGACGCGCTGAACAGCTACGCTTCGCCGTCCTATTACGTCCAGAAGATGTTCGGCACCATGCACGGCGACGGCGTCCTGGGCGCGACCCTAGACGGCGGCAAGCGACTCTTCGCCAGCGTCACCCGCGACGGCAAGACCGGTGCCGTTTTCCTGCACGTGGTCAACGCGGCGGCAACGACGCAGTCCGTGCAGATTACACTGACCGGCCTTGCCTCGGTCGCCGCCACCGGGACGGCGACAGTGCTGACATCGGCATACGCCGGCGACACCAACACTCTCGCCGATCCGGTCAAGGTCGTTCCCCGAACGTCCAAAGCCACCGGGCTGGGCAAGAGCTTCACCTACTCGTTCGCGCCAAACTCCGTGAACGTCCTGCGGCTCACGACGAAATAGGTGGGCGCAAAAAAGCGGCG
>CAZZVX010000080.1:3112-14676 GCA_964657535.1 Armatimonadota bacterium
GAATGTCTCCCGCGCCGCTTCCGCCTGCGAACTATTGCAGTAGTTTGAGGATGGCCTGTGGGGCCTGGTTGGCCTGGGCGAGCGCGCTGGTCCCCGCCTGCACCAGCACCTGGTTCTTGGTGAAGTCCACGATCTCCGAGGACAGGTCCGTGTCGCGGATCGTGCTCTGCGACGCCGAGATGTTCTGCTGGGCCACCGAGAGGCTCGTCACGTTGGTCTGCAGCTCGTTGCTCTGCACCGCACCCAGGTTGGCGCGCGTCGTGGACACGTCGTTGATCGCCTTGTCCACGATGGCGAGCGCCTGCTGGGCGTAGTCGCCCTGGGCGTTGCCCGCCGCCGTGCTCGACACGTCCAGCGACGGCCCCGCCGTCCCGTTGCTCCCCAGGGACGCCAGGCTCAGCGCCGACGAGAACGTTCCGGTCGCGCCGCCGACCGTCGTGTAGGAGGCCGAGGCCGCCTCGACGCCCAGGCTCTGCGAGCGGCTGTCGCCGATGGCGACGGTGACGGTCTGGCCGCCGTTGGCGCCGATCTGGAAGGTCAGGGAGGTGCTGCTGCCGGCGGCGGTGCCGCCGCTGCCCTGGAGCAGGTTCTTGTTGTTGAACTGCGTGGTGTTGGCGATGCGGTCGATGCTGTCCACCGCCTGCTGGATGGCGACCTTGTCGGCGGCGGCGGCGGTGGGGTCGTTGGCGCCGGTGTTGGCGGCGTGCAGGACGAGCTGGCGGATGTTCATCAGCAGGGACTGCGTCTGGTTGAGCGCCCCCTCGGCGGTCTTGACGACGTTGATGGCGTCGTTGGTGTTGCTGGTGGCCTGGTTGAGGCCCGTGATCTGGGCCTGCATGGACTGGCTGATGACCAGGCCGGCGGCGTCGTCGGCGGCGCTGTTGATGCGCATGCCCGACGAGAGCCGCTCGATGTTCTGGCTCAGCTTGGCGTTGTTCTCCGAGAGGTTGCGGGCCGCCTCGAAGGCCGTCGTGTTCGTGTTGATGCGAGTTGGCATAAATCTATTCCTTTTTGATTAGCCCTCGGTGCGAGACCGAGTGCGTTTGCGTGTCATCGTGGTGTTTAGTAAAGCGTTCGGTCAGAGACCGTGATACAGCCATTATCGGTACATTTACCAGGATCGTTAGGGTGATTTTTGCGTCAGGCCGCGAGCGCTTGGCCGGCCGCCAGACCCGCGAGTTTCGCAGTCATTTCTGCGTCGTCGGGGTGAGCGTCCGCGTAGACCTGCAGCACTCCTGCAGCATCCGCAGTCTGGCCGAAGGCGCACAGCGCGTCGGCGAGGTTCTGGACCGTCGCCCGGTCCTGCGGGTCGCAGCCGTAGGCCTGGGCGAAGGACTGTAGGGCCGGCGTGTGCTGCCCCGCGTGCCAGAGAACGACGCCCAGATTGTTCCACGGGCGCGCGTCCTGCGGGTTCTCCGCTGCCAGCGCTTCAAAGCGCGCCTGCGCGGCGGCCGTGTCTCCCCGGACTGACAGACCCTCCGCCTCGGCGAGTTCCTGTTCCCACCGCTGGGAACGCGCCCGTTCCTGCCGTGCGATGACCCGATCTTCGGCCAGGTACTTGGCCCAACGCTGTCGGAAATAAGTGTGGTTCGCGGCGAACGTCGAGCGCGTGTCGCGGCGGCGCGAAACTTCGGCGATGGTCTTGTTCCCGTAGTGTGTCACCAGGCCGTCCGGGAGCGCGTGGACGCGCAGCCCCGCGTCCTGTAAGCGCAGCGAGAGGTCGGAGTCTTCACCGTAGGCGAACTGAAGATGTTCCTCGTCGAGCAGGCCGTGCTGCTCATAGGTCTTGCGGGACAGGCAGGCGCACCATCCGGCGACGTAGTCAATCTCGTCCCCTTCGCCCTGGCCGCATCCGACGCCGTCCGGCCCCAGCAGTCCGCCCTCATACCCGACTTCCCCGACTTCCGGGTGCGCCTTGAGATAATCGAGCATTTTGGCGCCCCATCCCGCCCGAACCTCCGTGTCCGAGTTTAAGAGGATGAGATACGGCGCGCGTCCCTGCGCCGCCAGCCGGTTGTTGGGAATGATGAAGCCCAGATTCTCTTCACTGCGCTCCAGCGTGACGTTCTCCCGGCGGGCGACGTCCGTCAAGTAATCGCGCGTCTCGGCGTCCGACCCGTTATCCCAGAGCCACAGATGGAAGTCGCGCGTGTGGCGATAAAGTGACTCGATGCAGTTGCGGGTGTAGTCGAGTTGGTTATGGACGACGACGATGATATCGGTCTGCCAGTGACCGCTCGCTCTGGCGAGCAGTTTGGCATCAATCTCGGCGTTGTAATGGCAGAACTTCAGCTTTTCGCCGCTGCCGCACGGGCAGGGCTGGTACGGGTTTAGGCCGCGTTCTTTGATGACACGCGCCGTCAGCGTGACTGTCGGGGCGACAAGTACGGGCTTGGCCGGGGACGTATGGCTCGGCTGCGCCTGCTCCCACTGGTTCAGGAAGGCGTCGTAATGCGCCCGGACGCGCGGGTCGGTCGCCTCGGCATAATGTTTCCGGTAGATGAGCGCCGTCGTGCGGGCGAAGTCGTTGTTCTGTGTGCCGACGCCCGTCATCGTCGAGCCGTCCTGCCGCCAGGTGAACTCGGATGTCGTCTTCTTCAGATGCACGCAGTCGTAACGGCGAGACAGCCGGAGCCACAGTTCCCAGTCTTCGTGGGATGTCAGGGTCGTGTCGAAGCCGCCGACGGCGTCAATGCACGACTTGGCGTGCATATAGCACTGCACGGGGCTGAAGTTGCCGCAGAGAATGATGTTGTAGTCAAAGTCGGTGCTGTACGGCTGGTCCCGGTGCCAGGTCTCGTACTCTCCGGCGGCGTTCCTGTGCTGGTGGGCGCGCAGGGCATCGGCGTAGGCGACTTCGTACCCGGTGTTCTCCAGGAACGTGACTAGTGTTTCCAGGTGGTCCGGGTAATACTCGTCGTCGTCATCTAAATAGGCGATATACTTGCCCCGCGCGGCTGCGATGCCCACGTTGCGCGAGTCGGCCAGGCCTTTGTTGGCGGGCTTGTTGATGAGCGTGATTCGGCCTGCGACGTTCAGCGGCGCGATGACCTCGGACACGTCCGGCCCGGCGTCGTTGACGACGATGATCTCGAAGTGCCGATAGGTCTGCGCCAGGATGCTTTCGAGTGCGTGGACGAGCATCTTCGGGCGGTTGTAGGTCGGCACGATGACGCTCACCAGGGCGGTCGCCGGCGTCGGCGTCCAGTCTGCTTTCGGGTGCAGCCACTCGTACCCGGCGGTGACGCCGCGCGCCCAGCGCACCCGCGCCGGGCCGAAAAGATGCGGGTGGTGCTGGACAATATCGGCCTTCAGGTAGTCCTGGCGCAGATCGTCCACGACGGACAGGCTCGCGCCGTGCTTGCGGTAGCGAAAGAGCGCCTCGGCGATGCGCCAGGCCGCGTGTCCGCGCTCACCCGCCGCGATCCAGAAGTCCCAGTCTTCCGCGCCGACGCAGTCCTCGCGGTAGCCGCCGACCTCCGCCCACATCGAGCGCCGGAACAGGCAGCAGACGCAGAGCTGGTTGACGTACAGTTCACCCGCGAAGTCCCAGTCGCGCGAGTTGGCCGCCCAGACGCGGCCCGTTTCGTTGAAGTGCGTCTGGTCCGTGTAGGCCATCGAGACGTGCGGGCTGTCGTCGAGGACGGCGACGCATTTGGCAATCATCGTCGGCGCGATGGTGTCGTCGGCGTCCAGCGGCAGAATGTAGTCGCCCTGCGCCTCCCGGATGCCCGCGTTGCGCGCCCCCGCCAGCCGCTTGTTCTCCTGCGTGATCATGCGAATACGCCGGTCGGGATTGGCCGCGATCAACCTCTCCGCGACTTCCACGGTATCGTCCGTGCTGCCGTCGTTGACGATGATCAACTCCCAGTTTCTGTACGTCTGCCCCAGAACGCTCGCGACCGATTCCGGCAGAAAGTGCGCGTAGTTGTAACAGGCGATGATGATGCTCACGAGTGACGCTTGAGGCGCAGAGACGGCCCGCTGCGTGTCTGCGGCTTCCAACCTGCGCCGCTCCTCGAACGCCGCCCGGAGGCGATGAACGGCCAGTCCCGTCTGGCACAGCCCTGCCAGCGCGGGCTTGATGCGGCTCTCGAATTCGGGCAGCGCGCGCACGGCCTCCCAGCCCGCCTGTTCCAGCGTCCGCAGCTGCGCGCTCATGGCTTCCGCCTTGCGCCACTCGGCTTCCACGGCGGCCAGTCGCTGCTCGGCATCGGCGACGTCCAATCGGTGCAGCATCTCGCTCCAGCGCTGCGGGTGGGCCAGCCGGACGGCGGCCCGCCCTTCCGCCGCCGCGCGCTCGCAGTGTCCTGCAAAGTCCGCGCCCTCCGTCAAGAAGAGTACCGCGTCAGTTTCGGCGACGATTGTCAGCTCCTGCGCCGTCAGCCGCCGGGCGAAGTCCCAGTCTTCCGCACCGTCCGAAAGATTCTCGTCGAAAGCGATCTCTTGAGTCGTCAGGAACTCCCGCTTGAACGAGGCGCCGGCGGCGCGGAAATCCGCGTAGTCCGGCGTCGTCGCGGGCGCGTCTTCCAGCACGTGAAACAGGACGGCGTTGGTCATGTCCGGCGCGGCGGCGCGGCGGCTCAAAACCGCGACTGGAACAGCGCCGTGCCGCGCGTGGGCTTTGATGTGCGTCTGCAAGAAGTCCGGCGCGGGCCGCGAGTCGGAATCGGCGAAGACGACCAGGCGCCCGTGAGCGCGTGCCAGGCCCGCATTGCGGCTCGCGGCGGCGCTCCCCATATCTTCAATCACGAGGAGTTCGAATTGATCAGCCGACAGCGTCTGTCCCGCCCAGGCGTCCCGCGCCCGGTGCAGATCGGCGTCCTGACCCCAGGCGCGCAGGATGACGCTGATCTCCAGCGGCCCGACGACGGAAGGCGCCGGGGCGTCCGCGCCGGGAAGTAAGCGGCGGCATTGGGCTAGGGCTTCCTGGGCGGCCTCGTGTTCGCCCAGGCGCAGGCAGCAGCCGGCTAGCGATTGCCAAAGGGGAGGGGACAACGGCGTTTGGGCGAGGGCCTGCTGATACCACGATGCCGCCTGCGCGAAGTCCCCCTTCGCCTCCCAGCAGCGGGCCATGTTCTCCAACGCGCCGTCGTGGTTCGGCTCTGTCTTCAGGATTTGCTCAAACAGGCTGATGGCCTCGTCGAACGCGCCGAGCGTATGGGCGAGGACGGCCATATCGTTGAGGGCCCGGCGGTGTCCCGGAGCCAGGGCAATCGCCGCCTCGAAGCGCTGGTAAGCGCCCATCGTGTCGCCCGCCGCGAATGCGAATTCACCTTGAAGCACAAGCGCGTCGGCGTCGTCTGTTTCGGTCGCCGGGACGTTCGCCTGGGTTGCCAATTCGGCCAGTTCTTCGGCGACACGGGCGATGACAGGCGTCCAGGCGCGCGGCGCGGGCTGCCGGAACAGGCGCATGGTCGGATACCAGGGGCTGTCCTCGCGGTCGGTCAGCCAGCGCCAGTCGGGTGAGAAAGGAATCAAAGCCCAGACCGGCTTGCCGAGCGCCCCGGCCATGTGCAAGACCGACGTGTCCACGGCTATGATTAAGTCCAGTTGTTCGATGACGGCGGCGGTGTCGGCGAAGTCGTTCAGCGCCGGGTCGAGGTCTATCAATGTCATTCCGGCGGGCGCGTTCGCCGCCTGTGCCGCGCCGGGGCCTTTCTGCAGGCTGAAGAACGTCACGCCGGGAGTCTGCGCGAGCGGGGCGAGGTCCGCCAGGGCGCAGGAGCGGTTGTGATCGTTCTTGTGGACCGGGCTGCCCGCCCAGACCAGGCCGACCTTCAACTGACATCTGTTGCCGACACCGGTCGTGATTTCTTCCAGCCGCTGCCGCCAGTTCTCGCGAAGAGGCGCGGGGCAGCGCAGATAGGGAACTTCGGCAGGGATCGTTTCCAGCGTCGTACCCAGCAGACAGGGCAGACTGAGCAGGGGAATCTGCACGTCATACGGCTCGGCGTGGTCTTCGCCCGGCGCGGGCGGGACAAGAAGCGCGTCAATCCCCGGCACGCCGGCGACCAGAGCCGTCAGGTGGCGCGGACACTCGAACAGTACGCGCCCGCCGCGCGCCTTCACGGACGGCAGATAGCGGACAAAGTTGATCGTGTCGCCCAGCCCCTGCTCGGCGTGGACCAGGATCGTGCGCCCCGTCAAGTCTGAGCCGTCCCAAAGTGGCTTGCGGGTGATGTGCTCCGCGACCGACTTGTTGCGGAAGCGCCACTCGTACTCGCGCCACCCTTCAGCCAGGTCTCCCCGGAGCAGCAGGCCCAGCGAACGGTTCCAGTGCGTGTTGACGTGTTCCGGCGCGCAGGCAAGCGCGTGGTCGAGCGACGCCATGCCGGCCTCCAGATTCCCCTCCGCGATGTGGCAGACGCCGAGATTGTTGAGCGCCTCAATGTAGTCTGGTTTGAGTTCCAGCGCGCGGGCAAAGTCGGCGCGGGCCTCCTCGAAGCGCGCCAATTGCTGCAGCACGGCCCCACGGTTGCTGAAGGCCTGCGGGAAGGTCGGGCAGAGGGCGACGGATGCGTTGAGACAGTCCAGGGCCTCCTCGAAGCGCCCCTGCGCGAGAAGTGTCAGGCCGAGATTGTTGATCGTCTCGGCCTGCTGCGGGCGCAGTGCGACCGCCTCGCGGAACACGGTCTCGGCCTCAGACAGTCGCCCGTGGTCTTTGAGCGCGATGCCCAGATTGTTGAGCGGCTCCGGGTAGTCCGGCTTGTTCGCGTAAGATCTGCGGAAATCGTCCAGGGCGTCTTCCAGCCGTCCGGCGGCCTGCAGCGCGATGCCCCGGTTGTTCAGCGCCTCGGCGTAGTCGGGGCGCGCCGCCAGCGCCCGGTCGTAGGAGGCGATGGCTTCATCCAGTTGTCCCAGTTCTTTGAGCGCGATGCCCCGGTTGTTGTGGGCCTCGGTGAACTTCGCGTTCCGCGCGAGCGCGCGTTCCAGGTACGGAAGCGCCTCGGCGTACTCGCGCCGCTGGGCGTGGAGCGAGCCGAGCAGGTACAGCGCCTCGGCGTGATGCGGCTGCTTCTCTAAAATCCGGCGATAGAGCGGGGCGGCGCCGTCCAGGTCGCCCGCTTTCTGCTTCGCATACGCCGCCTGATACCATTGCTCAACTTTTGACATAGGGTTTCCTCGCGTGCTACGCCGCCCGCCGCTGGGGAACATCGGCCTGCGCGTGCTGAGTGAGTTCCTGGAGCGTCGCCCACAGTTCGGGATAACGCCCGTGGCGCGTCATATAGTCCCACAGCGAAAACGTCTCACGAAGGCCCGTCGCCGAATCGTTGAGCATCTCCCAGAGCAGTCCGGCGGTGAAGCGCAGGCGGCTGCGGCGGGCCGCGTCAATCACGTCGGCGTTCGCGCCCTGCGCTTGGAGCAGGTCGTATAAATCGTGCATCAGCACCAGGCCGTACTGCGCCCGGAACTTGCGCCAACTGATCTCCGCACTGGCGATCAGCCCCGGCTGGCCTAAATAGTACGCGGGCCGATGCAGGAGGTTCTTGATGATCCACACGGCGTGTGGGACGACGGTCTGGACCGAGGTGAACGGCGCGGACACAGTATCGGCGACGAAGGCCTGGGCGGACAGAGTGCGACGGAGGACGAAACTGTAAATGGCCGTGAAACAGTTCGGCTCGACGGGCAGAAGGTCGCTGAGGCGCGGCAGATAGCGGTCCTGGAAGTCCGTGCAGTAGATCGAGATGCTGTCCGGCGCGACTTCGCCGCCAATCGGTTGCTTGCCGTGGTAGTCTAAGTGGTTGACAAAGACGATGTCCAGTTCCGGGTGCGCCTGCAGCGCGGCCACCGTTCGCAGCAGACCGTCATTGCACACCACGTCATCGTCGCCGATGACCCAGGCGTACTCTCCACGGGCGTGTTCGCTCACGGTGTAGCGCAGATTAGGGTTCATGCCGATGTTGGCCGGATGCCGATGATAGTTGACCGGGAACAGCGCCTGCGCTTCTTCGACGACGCGCTTCGTCCTGCCGTCGTCGGGCGAGGCGTTGTCCGTCACGACCACCTCGATCAGTCCGGCGGCCTGCTGAACGGCGGGGGCCAGCGCCATCAGGCTGACCCGCAGCCAGTCCGCGCGGTTGTAGGTGGGTATGCACAGAGAAAGCAGGGGGCGTTCGGTTCCGGCCATCGTTGTCCTCATTTCGCTGCCTCGTGATTGCGGCAAGGGTCTTCTGAGACGATTATCGGCAAAACCCCGTAAATTCTACAGCCCTCCGACCGCGTTGACTTTTTTTCGGCCTTAGTGTATAGTGAAACCAATGGAAGAAAACCTTTCCACGCTGCGTTGGGCGGACGGCTCGGCAACTCACTCGCCACCGGCCGCCGTAGACCCGAATATGAGCGTGGCCGAGGCGATGGAGCTGCTGAGGCGTTCGCCCGGCGAGTCGCTTCCGATCCTCCGCCCCGGCACGGGCGAGGTGCTGGGGCTGCTGTCCCGGCCGCAGTCGCCGGCGCCGCAGGTCTCGCCGCCCCGTCTGGGCGGCATGGCGACGCCGCTGGGCGTTTATCTCACGGACGGCGTGTATGCCGGCGGCGCGGGCTTCTTCGGACTGGCGCTGACGGGAATGATCTTGGGCGGCGCGGAACTGGGCGCGCAGGCGCTGATCCAGACCGCCTCACGGCTATGGGGGGCGACGCCTCCGGCGCTGCCGTTCGGCCTGCATTTGCCGGCGCTGCAGAACTGGCTTTGGCAGATGGAAAGCGGCCTAGGGCCGGTCCTGCTGGTGATGGCGCTGCTGTTCACCCTGCTGCGGCTGATGCCGATGTCCGGCACGCACGCGGCGGAGCATCAGGTGGTGCATTGCATCGAGCGCGGCCTGCCGCTGTTGCCGTCCTGTGTGCGGGCGATGCCGCGCGTCCATCCCCGGTGCGGGACCAATCTCGTCGTCGGCTTTTCGCTGTTCCAGTTGATCTTTCTGGCCGTCTGGACCGCCCTGCAAGCGTCGTTCGGCGCACTCGACGCCGCTTCGCTGGCCGTGCTGGCCGCCGCGCCGGTCTCGTTGATTTACTGGCGTCGCCTCGGCGGCTGGGTGCAGCAGTGGCTGACGACCCGCCCGGCGACCGACCGCCAGATTCAGGGTGCCATCCGTGCCGCCGAGCAGGTGCTGCACCGCCGCCGAGAGGCCGAAGGGGTTACCGTTCCCAGATTCCGGCTGGGCCGGCGCATCTGGCGGATGGGGATGCCGCAGGTGCTGCTCGGCTACGCCGCCGTCTACGGTCTGCTGACGCTGCTCGCGCATTTCTGGCCGCGTTTTGGGGACGTGCTGGGCGTGTGACGACGCTTCCTCCGAATTAAAGACACTATGATCAAAGAACAACTCGCCGCGACGATAGCGGCGGCTCTGGACAAGGCCAAAGCGAGCGGCGACCTGCCGCTCGAAACCGTTCCGCCGGTCGGGCTGGAGATGCCCAAGAACAGGGCGCACGGCGACTGGGCGACCAATATCGCCCTCGTCCTCGCGCCGCAGTTGCGCCTGCCGCCGCGCGAGGTGGCGGGCCGAATCGTCGGCCTGCTGCCGGTCGGGGACGGCTCGCCCATCGCCCAGGCCGACATCGCCGGGCCGGGCTTCATCAACCTCACACTGCGCCCCGACTGGCTCGGCGACATCCTGGCGCGTGTCGAGCGTGAGGACGACTCTTACGGGCGTTCGGAAATGGGGACAGGGCAGCGCGTAATCGTTGAGTTCGTTTCCACCAACCCGAACGGGCCGATCACCGTCGCCGGCGGGCGGAACGCCGCCATCGGGGACGTGCTTTCCTCGCTGCTGGCCGCCGTCGGATACGAAGTGACGCGCGAATACTACGTGAACGACCCGCCGCAATCCACGCAGATGAACAACTTCGGGCGGTCCGTGCTGTACCGCTATCTGGAACTGCTGGGGCGCATTGACAAGAACGCCCAGGAACCGGACTGGCTCTACGGGGGCGAGTATGTCGTGGATGTCGCTCGCGGCATTCTCGCGCAGCAGGGCAATGCCTACGAGGACGCCGGCCTGGAGGACGCGCAGACGGTGCGGACCTTCCGGGACCTTTCCGAAGGCGGAATGCTCGCGCAGCACCGGGCCGACATGGAGACGTTCGGCGTCCATTTCGACTCCTGGTTCCACGAGTCCGGCCTGCACGCCGAAGGGCGCGTCCAGGCCGTCCTGGACGAGTTGGTGCGGCTCGGCCACACCTACGAGAAAGACGGCGCGCTCTGGCTCAAGACAGCCGACCTGGGCGATGCGCGAGACAACGTCCTGGTGCGGGCGAACGGCGCCCCCACGTATCTGGCTGGCGACATCGTCTACCACAAGGACAAACTGGATCGCGGCTTCGGCAAGGCGATCAACGTCTGGGGCGCCGACCACGCCGGGGCCGTAGACCGCCTGAAATACGCCCTCGCCATGCTCGGCTACGACTCAGGACGGCTCCATGTGCTCTTGTACCAGCTGGTACGCATCGTCAAGAACGGGGAACTCGTTCAGTCGTCCAAGCGCAAGGGCAACATCCTGGAACTGAAGGCCGATCTGATTGACGAGATCGGGAAGGACGCCGCCCGCTTCTTCTTTCTCATGCGCTCGCCGCACACCGAGCTGGACATTGACGTGGATTTGGCGAAAAAGACGGAGAGGGATAACCCCGTCTATTACGTCCAATACGCCCACGCGCGCATCGTTCAGACGCTGGAAAAGGCACGCGAGGCGCAGAGCATGGTCGTGCCGCAGGCGTCCGAGGCTGATCTGTCCTTGCTGACCGAGGACACGGAGACGGATCTGATCAAGAAACTCTCGGAGTATCCCGATGAAGTCCGAACCGCCGCCCAGGACTACGCGCCGCAGCGCATCACGCAGTACGCGCGTGACCTCGCATCGCTCTTCCACACGTTCTATGACGCCGGCAACCGGAACCCGGCCCTGCGCGTGGTCTGCGAAGACTCGGAAACGATGAAGGCGCGGCTCGTCCTGGTCAATGCCGCCCGAATCGTGCTGCTCAACGCTCTGACCCTGCTCGGCGTCTCCGCCCCGGACCGGATGTAGCGCCCTGATGAAATACGTCGCTCTGTCACTGTCCCTGGCGCTGCTGGCCCCCGCCGCGCTCGCCGCCAAGAAAGCGCCCGTGTTCGCACCCCCGCCGCCGCCCGCCGCCGTCGCTCAGGGGCAGCTGCCCAAGATCGCCAACGCCGGGGCGTATCGGGACGCCGCCGGGAACGTCCACCCCTGGACGATCACGCAGGCGCACGCCGTGCAGTGGGACGGGACGCCGTATGTGCCGGTCGGCGGCGAGTATACTCCCAAGTCGTGGGCGGCGGGGGCGGCGGACGACGCCTGGGATGCCGATCAAAAGACGCTGGACGCCTGGAAGTCGCACGGCGTGCTTGACGTCAGCCTGTCGGCGGGGGATGTCGGACTGACCCACGTTCCTCCAGCGCGCGTCCAGCGAGTCTTGGACTATCTCGACGCCAACGGCTTCCGCTACGGGCTGGAGATCGCGGACTTCCCCAAAGACCCGCTCATCGGCTACGTCATCAAGCCCGGCGTCTACCGAGACCCGGCCCCGCCCGTCTCCGGCCCCGCCCG
>CAZZVX010000081.1:0-14619 GCA_964657535.1 Armatimonadota bacterium
CATTTTTTGCGGGGGCCTACGCCGTCTGAGGCTGGGCAGACACGTCCACCCAGTCGGGGCTGTCGTGCGTGACGCGGTCGCGCCCGTCGGCTTTCGAGCGGTACAGGGCGCGGTCGGCACCTGTGACGAGGGCGGCGGCGTCCGGCATATCGGGGCGGATGGTGGCGACGCCGACCGAAACCGTGACGGGCCGCAGCGGCCAGATCCCGGCGGCGACGGCGGCCCGGACGCGCTCGGCCAGACGCATCGCCCCCTCGTGATCGGTGTGCGGCAGGAGGACGGCGAACTCCTCACCCCCGTAGCGGGCCGCGAAGTCCGTCTCGCGAGCGGCGCCTTCCAGCCGGCGGCTGACCTGTTTCAGCACCTCGTCCCCGGCGGGGTGGCCGAAGGCGTCGTTGTACTGCTTGAAGAAGTCCACGTCGAGGAGCAGCAGCGACAGCGGCGTGCCGTAGCGGCTCGCGCGGCCCCACTCCTCGGCCAGACGCTCCTGCAAGGCGCGGTGGTTTTTGAGGCCGGTCAGGCCGTCCTGAGTGGCGAGCGCCTCCAGTTCGGCGTTGGCTTTCTCCAGTTCGGCCTTCTGGAACTCCAGCACCACGCTGTAGTCGCGCATCCGCTGCTCGGCCTCCTGGCGCTCCGTGATGTCCTCCGCCGTCCCCTCCAGCCAGCGGATCGCCCCCCCGTCGTCGTACACGGCCCGCGCGTTCATCGAGATCCAGATCACGGAGCCGTCGCGCCGCCGCATGGGCGCCTCGAAGGCGGAGACGTGGCCGTGTTCGGCCATCAGGTCCAGCATCCGCCGACGGTCTGCCGGGCGCGTATAAAGCTGCCGCCCGATGTCCGTGATCCGGCCGATCATCTGCGCGGGCGAGTCGAAGCCGTGCATCCGCGCCATGGCGGGGTTCGCCGACAACAAGCGACCGTCCGGCGATGTCTGGAAGATGCCTTCGACGGCGTTCTCATAGATTAAGCGGTACTTTTGGTCGGCCTGGCGCACCGCCTCCTCGGCCTCCCGGCGCTCCAACTCGCCGCCGATCCACTGGGCCATCAGCCGCAGCAGTTCCTCATCGGACGAAGTGAACGGCGCAGGACGCGGCGACTTGCTGGAAAAACAGAACGTGCCGTACACCCGGTCGCGCACCCAGAGCGGGGCGCCCAAGTAGGCTTCCAGCCCGAAGGCGCCGTAGGCCGGCCACTGCCGCCAGTCGCTCCCGCCGATGTCTCCATTGGACAAAAGATGCTGCGTGCGCGCCACTTCGGCGCAGAACGTGTCGGACGTGTCGCAGGTAAACCCGGCGGGAATCGCTCCGCCAGGGGAAACGGCGTGCGTGATCTCGTAACGCTCGTCGTGGATGCGGGTGAGGGCGCCGATCTCCAGGCCGAACAGCTCGCAGCCGAGGTGCAGCAGCCGGCCGATCTTGGCGTCGAACGGCACGCCGCGCGCAGAAGTCACGTCCTGCAGCAGCCGCAGCCTTTCTTCATTGCGGCGGACGGTCTCTTCGGCCTGCTTGCGCTCGTGGATGTCCATCAACGTGCCGAACAGTCCGATGACGACGCCGGCCTCGTCCCGGCGCCCGCGCCCGACCGCGTGCGCCCAGCGAACGACGCCGTCCGCCCGCAGGATGCGGATGTCGAATTCGTAAGGCAGGCCGTCCTGCATCGCCCGGTTGGAGATCTCCATGTGCATCGCCACATCGTCCGGGTGGTAGCGCTGCATCAGCGCGTCCACGGACGGCGCACCCCCGGCGGAGTCGAGGCCGAACAGACGGAACAGTTCTTCCGACCAGAAGAGGCCGCCGGTGGCGCGGTCATACTCCCAGCTCCCGATCTGCGCGACCCGCTGGGCCTCAGACAGCCGCGTCTCGCTTCGGCGCAGTGTGTCTTCGGCTTTTCGGCGCTCGGTGATATCCTGCACCGTCCCCAGTATCTGCCGTGCGCGCCCGTCGGCGTGGCGATTGAACACGACTTCGCGGTTCCAGACCCAGCGCCACTCGCCGTCGGCGTGACGCGCCCGGTATTCCAGCTCGACGACTTCGCCGTCCTGCGTGTCCGCGAATCGCCCGAAATGGTTGAGGACAAGCGGCAGGTCGTCGGGGTGAATCATGGCCGGCAGCAGGCCCTCGCCCAGCGCCCGGATCTGTTCGACGGAGTAGCCGAGGAACTCGCCGACGTTCCGGTTCGAGTAGATGTTGGTCATCGTGTCCAGATCGAAGACGAAGATGATGCTGGTCGAGTGTTCAGTGATGCTCTCGATGAATCGTCGGCTCTCCAGCAGCGCTTCTTCGGCCCGACGCTGGGCCGTGACGTCGTGCATGACGACGACCGCGCCGAGCTTGGCGCCCTGCGCGTCATGGATCGCCTGCCCGTTCGCCAGCAGAGTGCGCGCCGCACCGTCTTTGGGCGCGATGACCATCTCGGCGCTGCGGACCGTTTCGCCCGCGAAGGCGCGGAACAACGGGACCTCTTCGGTGCGCATCGGCGTTTCGCCGTCCGCCTCGTACAAGTCGAAGTGTTGGGCCCACTGTCCCGGCGGCAGCGGCTCCGCCGGCAGCCCGTGGAATTCCCGCGTCGCCCTGTTGAAGAGCGTCAGCCTCCCGCTCGCGTCGCAGGCGGCGATCCCTTCCTGCATATTGTCCAGGAGCGCGTTCAGAAATTCCTGCTGCTTGTGCTGCGCGTCCATCGCCCGTTTACGGTCGGTGATGTCGCTGAAGGTCACGACGGCGGCCCAGGGCTGCTCCTCGCCGTCGCGCCAAAGCGGAACCGCGCCGAACAGCAGCCACTGCACCTGCTCGATGCCGGGCCGCAGGAAACCAACAGTGACTTCGTATTGGGGCCGGCCCGTCGCCAGGGCGATGCGGCTTGGGTGTCCGGCGCGGGGGAAGTCCGTGCCGTCCTCGCGGACAGATCGGAAGCCAAGTTCCGTTACGGGCCGGTGTATCAGGTCATCGAGTTCCAGGCCCAGAATGCGCGCCGCGCTGTCGTTGCACAGCCGGATCACGCCCTCCCGGTCCTGCAGGACCAGCCCTTCCTCCATCGAGAGCAGGGCCGAGCGGAAAAGCGCCTCGCTGCTGCGCAGAACGGTCTCCGCCTGCGAGCGCTCGGTCAGGTCGTGGACGACGACGCAGAGCGCTTCTTTTTCGCCCCAGCGCAGGAGTTTGATGCTGACATTGACCGGCAGCGTCGCGCCGTCCTTGCGCCGGTAGCGGCGCTCGCCGATCACGCGCCGGCCATCCTGCAGGCTGACGGCGATGTTGGCGTCCACGCTTTCTTTGTCGTGGGCGAGGATGTCGTAAAGCGTGAGGGCCGCCAGCTCGGCCTCTGTGTAACCCAGCATCTGTCGGAACGCCTCGTTGGCGTCCAGCAGGCGCTTGCTGTCCGGGTCGAAAAAGAAGACGCCGTCCATGGCCTGCTCGACCACGGCGCGGAACTGCTCCTCCCGCTCGGCGAGCGCGGCGGCGGCCCGCTTCCGTTCCCGGATGTCCCCGCGCGCCAGCACCAGCATCAGCCCGACCAGCAGCAGGACCGTCGTCGCAGACGCCGAGACCAGGGCCTGTGACAGCGTGCCGGTCTGCTCGGCGTCCCGCTGACGCGCCCTCAGCAGACGACGCTCCTCCACGCGCATGGCCTGCACCAGCGCGCGCGTCCGGTCACTTCGGCCCTGCCCCTGCGGGGCGCGTAGCACGCGCATGGCGTCGGCGCGTCGTCCCTGCTGATCGAGCGTGTGCGCCCGCCTCAATTCCGCCTGCTGGGCCGTGATTAGCGGCGCGAGTTGATTCAGGCAGCGCTGCAGGGTGACATTGTCTTGGGTTAGGAGATGGAGTTCTTGCAGGCGGACGGGCAGGTCCTGCGCGTCGAGTCGGCAGGCGTCCAGATACTTCCACTGGGCAGTCAGTTCGTAGTCACGCTCTTTCGTTTCGGCCCCTTGCAGATCGCCCGAAACGGCGGTCAGGCGCTGCAGCACGGCCTGGGAATGGGCGACCCATTGGAGGCTGCCTTGCAGGCGCTGGGTGGACCGGTAGGACAGCACGATGATCGCCGCGAGCAGAGTCAGCGTCAGCGAGAGCGCGACGACCAGCAGCCCCCGACGCAGGCGAGAGCCGGCCCCGATCTTTGAACTTGTCAGGCGGGTTGCGATGGAAAGCGATCCTTTATAGTGATTGAGGCCGTAACAGGGCCTTCCAAATCTGTTATTCCATGATTATCGGCCAATCCTCGTAGAAACTACAGCCTCATCCTCCGCATTGTCAGGGCGGCAGGATCGCACTCCAGCGAGTGGTGATGCCGTCCGCTTCGAGCTGAGACTGGAACGCGGACAGCAGGCCCGGCGTGTCGCGCACCCGCGCGGGCGCGACACCGCGCTGAAGACAAAAGGCGGCCAGATGGCCCGCGACTTCGCCGCAGAGCCATTCGGTCGGATGTGTGCGAGCCGAGGCCGCCGCCAGTCGGCTCGCCCCGATATCCAGCGCCGCCGGAAGCACGTTCGACGGGCCGGAGCGGGCGATGAATGCCCCCAGCGGCAGTTCGTAGGGCAGGACGGACTTGAGCAGCGGCGGCTCGCCCTGCGCCGGATGAATGTCAATGGCGTACAGGGCGATGCCGACCGAATCGGCGAAGTCCGTGCCGGTGGACTGGTCGGGCCGCGCAGGGTCCGCAATCAAGTCGTTCTCCGTCAGCGGCGAGACCGCCCGCAGGCGGCGCGACTCGCGGATGTAAGGCGCGGGGGCGAAGCCGTCCCCGCCGAGTTCGTCCCCGGCGGGCTGTATTTCGGGGTAGCCCACGCCGCCATCGTCGCGGGGGCATTCCGTCTGCAGCCAGTAGAGAAAGCCTTGCGCAAACGCCTTCGCCCGGCGCAGGATGCTTATCTGTGCGTCGGACGGCTTGCCGATGGGCGACGCTTCCCGGTAGTCATTGCCGCGCCAGTTGATCAGCGCGATGTCGCTGCCGTAGGCGGGATTGGCCGCAAAACTCGACGCGGCGATCAGGCGGCGATAGGTCCAGAACGGCCCGCCCGCGCCGGACGCTTTGGAAAACATCCGGTAAGCGACGGTGCCGCGCGGGTCGGAGTATTCGTAGTCCAGGCTGTACTGGCCCCAGGCACGGAACGTGTCATAATCCGCCGGCCTGTCAATGATCGGCTGCGGCCCCTGCGGCGTCCAGCGGGCGACAAAGTCATAGGTGAAACTCTGCACCCATTCCGGGTGGGCGACCGTCGGCGCGTCCGGCTCACCGTAGGTCGCCTGCGCCTCCTGTCCGAGCGTCCAGGGCGCGGCGGCCAGCGGCAGCGCGTCGCCGGTTTCCGTGGCGTCCAGCAGAAACTGCGCCCCGATTCGCGTGATGCGCCCCGTGTCCAGGTCCAGAAAGTCGGCGTAACTGACCCGCCCATCGCCGGGATAGCGCTGAATGTCCAGCAGTTGATTTCGCAGGAGGATCTGCCGGATGCCGGACGGCCCGGCCAAGGTCGCGAGCCGGGCGCGGATCGCCTGTTCCCAGACGTTCGGCTCGCCCGAAATCCGGCTGACCCAGCACTGACCGACATTCTCGGCTCGGCCCGGCGCGATGCCGGGCAGTGAGGCGTAGAAGCGGCGCACCTGGTCGCGCAGTTCCCGATAGTGGCGCGTCCCCGTGCCGGGGTCTTGTTCGACAAAGCGGTTCTCGTCGGGCGTCGCCAGCCCCTGCGCCGTGAGCTGCCCGCCGAGATGGGAAGTCGGCTCCGTCAGGATCACGCTGACGCCCGCCCGCGCCAGGTCTTCGGCGGCGGCCACCCCGCCCAGTCCGCCGCCGACAACCAATACCTGACAGGTCGGCACGTCGCTGGGGAAGCGGCCCGCCGTCACGACGCGCAGCTTTTCGATGTCCACCACGCGCCGCCCCGGCGCGCTCGGCGGCCTGTTCGGCGGCGTCAGCGCGCGGGCGGTCAGCGGTCTCAGGGCAGACGCCGCGAGCAGCGCCAAGACGATGAGAACGATACGACAGGCAGACGGCATTCGATGCCTCACAGCGACGGCCCGAACATGGGGCCGATGATGCGCACCAGCCGCGTGAGCGACTTGGCGACCGGGGGCAGGCCGAGGGTGGGACGAAGGCGCGTGATCGTCTCCTGGGCGAAGACGATCAGTTCGCGGGTCGCCTGCTGGCCGGGGCTGCGGTCCTGCAGCCAGAACAGCACGAACAGCAGGTGCAGGGCGTAAAACAGCGTGGCGAACTGCTCCGCCTGGCGCGGCTTCGGCCTGTCGGTCGCGCCTTCCACGACCTGCCGATAGACGTGCCAGACGACATCGCGCACCCCCGCCGCCCGGTCGCCCAAGACGGCCATCTCCGAGTCCGGCGCCAGCCCGACGGCGAACAGCGCGCCCAGCGCCTCCCGGTGCGGCGTCAGGCGGTCCAGACAGGAGCCGACCGCCCGGCTGAAGCGGGCCGCAATCGGCGCGGGCGGCAGCGCGGCCACTTCCTCTCCCAGCTCCTGCGCGAGCTGCCGGTAGAGCAGCAGGATCAGTTCCTCCTTGCGCGCAAAGTAGCGGTACGTCAGCCCCAGCGAGACGCCCGCCTCCCCCGCGATGTCCCGCAGCGTCGTTTCCCCGTAGCCCTTGCGGGCGAACAGCGCCAGCGCCGTTTCCAATATCTTTTCCCGCGTCTGCCGCGCTTTAGGCGTCAGGTCGGCGACCGCGCTTTCTTCCGTCATGGTGTCTCCCAAAAATAAATAGTGAACACGTTCACAAAACCCTTGACACAGCCGATAGACCTCTGGTATGCTTGCACCGTCGTTAAGTGAACACGTTCATTATACCACGGAGCGGGCCGAAAGGAGGCAGGATATGGCGACTTCGGACATCAAACACTCGCTGGCGCAGTTACGGGACATCTTCGACGTAGACGCCTTTCTCAAGCAGGAGATCGGGCCGGAGACGATCCGGCAGTATTACACGCACTGCGCCTGGGTCTACGGCCTGCTGCACTCGCCGGCGGGCGCGGTGCATCTGGCCTTGAACTTTGACGGACGGTACGACCCGAACGGCTTCAGTGAGCAGCCGCGCCTGGTCCAGAAGCAGATTGACGCGCTCCGGCCCGAAAGCGTTCTGGAACTGGCGAGCGGCAAAGGGTTCAACACGCACTGGCTCGCCGCCCGCAACCCGTTGGTTCGTTTTCAGGGCATTGATTTGACGCCGCGCCATGTCGCCTTGTCCCGCCGCAAGCGCCGCCCGAATGTCGCCTTTGAAGTCGGCGACTTTCAGCAGTTGGCATTTGACGACAATGCCTTCGGCCTGGTCTTCGCCATTGAGTGTCTTTGCCATGCGCGGGATTTGGGCGGCGCGCTGGCCGAGGCGTATCTGGTGCTGCGGCCCGGCGGGCGGCTTGTCCTCACCGACGGCTTCCGGCGACCCGGCTTTTCGCATCTGGAACCGACGCTGGAAGTGGCGGCGCAGTTGGTGGAACTGTCCATGACGGTGGAGCGGTTCTGGGAGATCGGCGAGTTTGTACAGACCGCCCGCGCCTGCGGCTTCCGCGTGCTGGAAGTGCAGGACTTGTCGGCGGCGATCCAGCCCAACCTGCTGCGCCTTCAGCGCGTTGCCCGCGCGTATCTGCGCTGGCCCGCTCTCGCCCGCCGCCTGACCCGCCTGCTGCCGCCGTACCTGGTGCGTCACGCCGTCACCGGCCTGCTCGGCGCGGAAACCCTGCGCTCCAACGCCCAGGGCTACTACAGCCTTCTCTTGGAGAAGCCGTCCGACACGAACAAGAACTGAGGAGTCACCATGTCCCTGATCCCGCCCGTCCGGGCAAAACTGGCCGAACGCTTTATCTTCAACTTTCGGATGCCACTGGACGCGATGCAAGCCTATTTGCCCGCGCCCTGGCTCCTGCCGCAGCCGGTGCAGGGGTACGGTGTCGCGTCCTTCTGCCTGTTGGATTTGCAGCACATCACGGTCTCGCCGCTCCCCGCTATTGTGGGTCTGCACAGCATCAGCTGCGCACCGCGCTACGCCGTCCTGGATGTCTCTGACGGCTCACCCCAACCGGCGGTGTTCGTGACGAAGCGACACACCAGCTCCGCCTTCGGGGCGTGGTTCACCGGCCTGGGCTTCTCCTGCCAGCACCCTTACGCACCGGCGTCTATTCGCCATCGCGGACCCGAAACAGAGTTGCGCGTGGATGAATCACCTCAGTCGGCCCCGTTCCAAGCCACCGTCCGAGCCGCCGAGGAGACGAACTCCGCTTTGTTCGGGTCTGCGGGTGAGTTTGCAGCGTTCATCGCGCAGGGCGTGTCCAGCTATGGCCTATCGCGCTACCCGAATCGTCTGACGAAAGTGGACCTGCATAAGCAGGATTACGGCTACGAACCGCTGGACGTTCTCTCTTTGAATAGTCCGCTTCTGGAAGAATGGCAGGCGGACGGGGCCGTTCTGGACAGCGCGTTCCGCACTCAGGGCGGCCAGTACGAGTGGACTTACCACGGCTTAACGAATGTGAAAAGATGCACACAGGCATTGGAAGGTTGCGACACAGTCCCGGCCTTCAAGTGACGCGAGAAAGGATTCAAAATCATGACCCCGCAGGACAAAAATCAGGTGCCGATGCAGTCCGGTTCGGTCTGGCCGCCCCCGCCGCGACTCAAGCCGACAACCCCTATGACAGCCGGTGAAACCCGAAAGTACCGTTGGTTTTGGCTGATAGAAAACAGCATCTGCTTTCTCGCAACTTTCTTCGTCGGCGTTATCTCTTGGTGCTATCTTTCGATCCCGCTGTTGTTGATTGCCCTGCTGACCGTTCGCTCTGTCAGGTCCTACCGGGCGAAGTGCGCGGCTCTCGGTGCCGCATGGGGAGCGGGTGTTGTCGCGTTCCTGCTACTCGTTTCGATTGTCTATGATAACATGGATGTCCACTGACAAAGAAAGACACAACGCGATGAAGATTGTTATTCCCGGCGGGTCGGGGCAAGTAGGAACGCTGCTGGCGCGGGCGTTTCACGGCGAGGGGCATGAAGTTGTCGTTCTCAGCCGTAATCCAGTCAATGCGCCCTGGCACACGGTGGCTTGGGACGGGAAGACGCTCGGCGCGTGGGCGGCGGAAGTGGACGGGGCGGACGCGGTCATCAATTTGGCCGGGCGCAGCGTGAACTGCCGGTACACGCCGGAAAACCGGCGGGAGATCACGCAGTCGCGCGTGGACTCAACGCGCGTGTTTGGGGAAGCGATTGCCAAAGCGACTCGTCCGCCGCGCGTCTGGCTGCAAGCCAGCACCGCGACCATTTACGCGCACCGCTACGATGCGCCCAATGACGAAGCGGCCGGCATTCTGGGCGGCGCGGAGCCGAACGTGCCGGAAACGTGGCGGTTCAGCATTGAGGTCGCCCGCGCGTGGGAACAGGCGCTGGAAGAGGCGGAGACGCCCGTCACGCGCAAAGTGGCGATGCGCTCGGCCATCGTGATGAGTCCCGACAAGGGCGGCGCGTTTGACACGCTGCTCGGCCTGGTCCGGCGCGGCCTGGGCGGACGCGAAGGCGACGGGCGGCAGTATGTCTCGTGGGTCCACGAACAGGACTTCGTGCGTGCCGTGCAGTGGCTGATTGCACACGATGATATGAGTGGGTCGATCAACATCGCTGCGCCGCACCCGCTGCCGAACGACGCCTTTCTGTGTTTTCTGCGGGAGGCTTGGGGAACGCGCTTCGGTCTGCCCGCGACGCAGTGGATGCTGGAACTGGGCGCACGGGTGTTGAAAACGGAGACGGAACTGATCCTGAAAAGCCGCCGCGTCGTGCCGGGGCGGCTGCTGGCTGAAGGTTTTACGTTTGACTTCCCCGACTGGCCTTCTGCCGCCCGTGACCTGTGCCGCCGCGTCCGCAAGCCTGAAGAAAGTACCAGGATTTGCCGATAACTCAGGCATGATGTCTTCGAAAGATTCGGCGGCGCGGCGAGGAGATAACGGGCTGGCACTGGGGGTATTTGTCCTGGCGCTGGTGATCTACCTGCGGACGCTTTGCCCGACGGTCTATTGGGGCGACTGCGGGGAACTGGCGACGGCGGCGTACACGCTGGGTATCGCCCACCCGACGGGCTACCCGCTGTGGACGATGCTGGGCAAGGTTTGGACGCTGGTTTTCCCCTTTGGCACGATAATTTGGCGCTTGAACGTGCTGAGCGCGGTCTATGGGGCGCTGGGCGTGGCGGCGCTGTTCGGCTTTGCGCGGGCGGTTGGATTGTCACGCTCCCTGTCGGTCCTTGTGGCGGGCCTGTTCGCGTTCTCGCGGACGTTCTGGCAGCAGTGCTTGTTCGCCGAAACGTACAGCCTCACGGCGTGCCTGACCTGCCTGCTGCTGTTCCTCGCGGCGCGTTGGCGGGCGCGGGGGCGGCAAGACGGCGATTTGCGATGGCTGGCGTTCGGGGCGGGGCTGGCGATGTGCAACGGGCAGATGAACACGCTGTTCCTGCCGGGCGCGTTTTTGTTCGTGCTGTGGTCGGAGCCGACGCTGCGGGCCGTGCGCGAGACGCCGACGCGAAAGCGCTGGGCGGCGACGCTGGGGGTTGGACTTCTGCCGCTGCTGTGCTATGCGTACCTGCCGATCCGCGCCCGGATGCAGCCCGCGCAGAACTGGGGCGACCCGGAGACGCCCTGGGCGTTCTATTACCATGTCACGGCCCGGCCTTACACGGGGCTGATGTTCCACCTGTCCCGGCACGAAGTCCTCCATAATCTGCATCGGTGGGCGGTCGGGCTGGGCAATGAGTACGTCTGGCCGCTGGTCGCGCTCGCGCTGGTGGGGCTGGCCCGGCTGTGGATGCGGCGCAACGAACGTCCGCTGGCGGCGATGCTGACCTGGACACTGGCCGTCAACGTCTTTTACACGATCAACTACGCGATCTATAATCAGTACATCTATTTCATCGCCGGGTATGTCGTGCTGGCGGCGGGGGCCGGCTTCGGTCTGGACGCGCTCTGGCCCTGGGTGGAGGGGAAGGTCGAGGAGGCGAAGCGGCCTCAGATGCGGCGTCTGGCGGCGGCGTGCCTGCCGGCGCTGGTGGCGTTCCAGATCGTCGGGCATTGGGGCGAGAGCGACCTGAGCCGCAACTGGACGTGCGTTGACTACGGACGCAATTTATTGGCGACATTGGCCCCCGGCAGCCTGCTGATAGACAGCGGCTCGGACACCAGCAAGGGCGCGATGACGTACCTGCAGAAAGTCGAAGGCGTCCGGCCCGATGTCACCCTGGTCAACCGGGGCATGATGGACTCGCTCTACGACTATCGCTACAAGCGCTGGGCCAACCGCTGGTATTTTGAACAGTTGGTGCGTCACTACCCCGACGCCGCGACACTGTATCCCGATCACCCGATGACGCCCGCCGATGTTTTCGGCGAAGACCTGACCCGGCGCCTGATGGCCCAGGGCGTCCTGACGGGCCGCCCCGTCTTTATTCATCTGCCGCCGGACCCGCAGCCGTTCGAGGACACTAAGGGTCGCCAAACGCCCCTTGTTCCCTATTTGACCCGCTGCTACGATGTCACCCAGGTCGGTCTGCTCACGCGCCTGTACCCCCACGGCAAGCGCCCGTCCAACGCCGCCCTGCTGGTTGAGACGGACCGCCTCTGGCGCTCCTACACGCTGCGCGGCGTCTATGGCTCTATGTATCTAAGCGACGACTACCTGACGCCGATTGCCTTCGACTACGCGCAGGGCGGCCTGACACGGGCGCGTCTGGCCGAGGCGCAGGGCGATTACGCCCAGGCGGAAGACGCCTACCGGCAGGTCCTCACCCTCTTCAAGTCTGACGAAGCCTTCTCCGGCCTGGCCCGCTGCGCCCAGGCCCGGCAGGTGGCCTCGAAATAGGCCCCCTCTCCGCCGAACCGCCACCTTGTTCCCTCGTTCTTCGGTATGCCCTGCGGTCATTACTGCGTATCACAGGGTCCTCCCACAATGGGAGGATTCGGGATTCAGCCTTACGTTCACACGCCGAATCCTCCCGTTTCGGGCGAAGCCTTTCGCCGCAGGCGAACGAGGACCCCAGCGAAGCAAGGAGGTGGGCAATCCCGCACGTTTCCCAGGTTCAGGCCCAGCCCACCCGCGCCGATAATGACATCGGCAAAGGATGAAAACCGTGGCAACCAAACGCTTGCGCCGAAGAGCGCCGGGACGGGGCTTCACGCTGATCGAAGTCTCGCTCGCCCTGATCGTCTTCCTGATGATGACCTTGATGTTCGCCGCCGTCTTCCCGACGGCGCTGCGCGCGGCCAAGTTCAGCAACAACTACTCCCAGGCCGCGCAGATCGCCCAGCACAAGATTGACCAGATGCGCGCCGCCGGCGTCAGCAACCTGACCGCCGCCGGGCTGCAAAACCAGGGCATCACGGATTCGACGGCCAATCCGCCGTCAGGCCTGCCGTTCACAGCCTCATTCACGAGTGTAGACGCAATCGCCAATGACGGCAACAACAACCACGGCTACTTCCCCGTCGGCAGCACCGGCACGATCACGGTTCAGGATTACCACGCGATCAACGCGGCCATCCCCGCCGGGCAGATGGACTACGCCACCGTCCTGCTGAACTGGACGAACGGATCGGCGGCGGCCAGCCGCTACCAGGTTTCCGCCATTATCATCAAGATGAAGCACAGTTAGGAGCAAGTCCATGCGCGCTCGCCCATTACTCCGCCCGGCCCGGCCCCGGCGCGGCGCCCGGAGCGGTTTCACTTTGATCGAAGTCACGCTCGCGACGGTCCTGTTGGGGCTAATTTTCGCGGGGGCCGTGGACCTGTTTCTGACCGCGACCAAACTCACCGGCAAGGTGAACGCTCTGGTGTCGTCAAGCCAGGACAGCGCCAACGCGGTGCAGCGAATCATCGAGAAGACGCGCGAGGCGCAGGCCGTGCGCCTGCCCGATGATGCCGGGTTTGTTCCGCTTCCGAACTACGCGGGCGATGCCTACTACCAAAACACCGTCAACGGCGTGACGATCAACACGGCCCTGGAGGTCAGTCTTCCGGCGGCGCAGGCGCCAAACGTGATCGACAGCAGCGGCACAAATCACGCCGTTGCCGCCTATGACCGCAGCGGGGCGAACGGCTATATACTGTATTATCGCGGCAACGCCGACGGCAGCCCTAACCCCTCCGCCGGCCAGTACCTCTGTGAATACAGGTCGGCTTCGGCAACGCCGACTATTCGCTGCAAGACGCTGGACACGCAGGCCTGGAACGCTGTGCAGTTCGTGCAACCCGTCGGCAGCCCCAATCAGATCGAGATCAAGATCGTCTGCGCCTCCTATGACATCATCAACGGGCGGGCGACCAACGAGGAAACGGACGGCAGCCACACGTCCACGCTGACGGGCAAGTGCGTGCTGATGCGCGATGCCGGGACGAACAATTCGCCGAGCGCCGACGCGACTTCCATCACGCACCCGTTCCAGCACAGTTAGGGAAGGCCCCTATCCGGCTTCGCCACCATTCTCCCATTTGGATGGGAGAAAGGCCAGTGGCAATCACTGTTGCGGCTTTGCACAAGGGAAATCATTATGCGGCAGTTTAAGATGAGGAAACGCGGGCGGCGCGGGATGGCGATGGTGACGACCATGCTGGTCATGTTCGGCATCTTGTCCATCGCGCTGCTGGGCGTGTTCGGCGGGGGCGGGACGGGGCAGAACGGCGTCATGTCGAGCAGCCGGGGCGCAGTGCAGCTCGCCGGGGCGCGGACGCAGTCTACGGGAGCCTTCAACATGGCCGAGTCGGGCATCGAGTATACCTTGCAGTGGCTCAACAGCCTGCCGCAGCCGCCCAGCCAGACCACGGCGTTCACTCCGTCTTTTGTTTGGGGGCAGACCACGGCGACGGCGCTGCGGACACTGGTAGCGCCCGACCCGACCAATCCGGGGCAGACATTCCAGGTGGTCGTCTACCCAGACGCCAACAACGTGCCGACGGGCCAGGTCACGGGCAACCCGGCCAAATCGTATCTGATCGAGTCCATCGGCAGGAGCGGCGGCGTGACGGTCATCCTGCAGGCGTATGTGCGGACGAGCAGCCTGAGCAAGTGGCTCGTGCTGGTCAACAACTGGACGAACGGCAACTATTGGGTCAGCGGTCTGAGTACGTTCGACGGCCCCGTTCACGACAACAACTTCAGCGGCGACGGCAGCGGCAAGCCGAACGGCCTTTTGGAAAACGTCGCCTGGTACGATGCCAACGGCTCCAAAGCCAACGGCTGGACCGACGCGAACGGCAACCCCGTCCCCCACCCCCTGTTCACGTACACCGGCAATGACGCTTATGAAAGTTCGGGGCCGTATCCGCCGGACCCGACCAAGCCCGGCGTGAACTGGTACAAAGACAACAACTTCGGCGGCACGTCGCCGCCGACCGGCAGCGACTGGCAGTACGTCGCGGCGGGCGGGCAGAACACCGTCACGTCGAACGCGCCCATCGTGCCGTTCCCCCAGACCAGCAACGCGCAGGAATGCGCGGCCCTGGGGCTGCCGCCGAACTCGACGCCGACGCCGCTCGCGCACGGCGTCACCGTCACCGCCGGCGGCGGCGTCGCCATCGGCGGCGACGTGGACCAGATGACCATGAGCGTGGACCCGACCGACAGCACCAAGCAGATCGTCGAGGTTTATCAGGCGGACGCGACGACC
>CAZZVX010000082.1:0-14566 GCA_964657535.1 Armatimonadota bacterium
ATCAGCCGGGTGCGGGTCAGCGCGGTCCTGGCGCTGGGCGAACTCCGGCACTCCGACGCCGTGCGCGGACTGCTGCCCCTGCTGGCGCACCCCGACTGGGCGACGCGCGGCGCGGCGGTCGTGGCCCTGGGGCAGATCGGGGCCGTCGAGACGGTCGCGGCCCTGCTGCCGCTCGTGAACGACCTGCACCCGCCCGTGCGCGGCGCGGCGGCCTGGGCGCTCGGACGACTCGACGACGCGCGGGCCGCCGCGCCCCTGCGCGGGCTGCTCGCCGACCCGAACCCCGACGTGCGCGACGCGGCGGCGGAAGCGCTGGCGCGGCTGGCCGTCGTTTGAAAACCCGCCTGCTTTCGGTATAACAGGCGCGAGAAAGAGGCTCCCCCATGACCCCGCAACGCATCGCGCCCGGCCCCGGCCAGGAGTCCGTCTGGGACTACCCGCGCCCGCCGCGCCTGGAAGACACGGCGAAACACGTCCAGATCGTCTTCGGCGGCATCGTCCTCGCCGAAACCCGCCGCGCCAAGCGCGTCCTGGAAACCAGCCACCCGCCGGTCTACTACATCCCGCCCGCCGACATCCAGATGCCGTTCCTGACGCGCACCGCCCGGACGACCTTCTGCGAATGGAAGGGCCGTGCGGGCTACTATTCTCTCCAAGCCGGAGACCGGGAGGAGGCGAACGCCGCCTGGTTTTACCCCGCCCCGACGCTGGCGTTCGCGGCGCTCAAAGACTTCGTGGCCTTTTACCCCAGCAGGATGGACGCCTGTTTCGTGGACGGCGAGCGGGTGCAGGCCCAGCCCGGCGACTTCTACGGCGGCTGGATCACCGGCGAGATCGTCGGCCCGTTCAAAGGCGACCCCGGCACGCTGGGCTGGTAGAAAGTTCGGGAAAAGGACGCTGCATGATCGCCGTCGAAAACGTCGCCAAGACCTACGGAGCGCAGACGGCCCTCGCGCCGACCAGCCTGACCTTCGCGCCGGGCAAGACCACCGTGCTGATCGGGCCGAGCGGCTGCGGCAAGTCCACCCTGCTGCGCCTTATCGTCGGCCTGATCACGCCCGATGCGGGCCGCGTGATCGTCAACGGCCGGCCGCTGACGCCGGATAATCTCGAACAGCGGCGGCACGAGATTGGGTATGTGATTCAAGACGGCGGCCTGTTCCCGCACCTGACCGGCGAGCGAAACGTGACCCTCTTGGCGCGCTTCCTCGCCCGGCCGCCGTCCGAAATCGAAGCGCGCGTCGCCGAACTCGCCGCGCTCGTCCAGCTGCCGCGCGAGTCTCTGTCCCGCTACCCCGGCGGCCTGAGCGGCGGCCAACGTCAGCGCCTGGGCCTGATGCGCGCCCTGATGCTCGACCCGCCCCTTCTTCTCCTGGATGAACCGCTCGGCGCGCTCGACCCGATCACGCGGCGTGAACTGCAGGAACAGCTCAAAGACATCTTCGCCCGCCTGCAGAAGACGGTCATCCTGGTCACGCACGACATGGGCGAGGCCGCCTACTTCGGCGACTCCATCGTCCTGATGCGCGACGGCCGGATCGTCCAGCACGGTACGCTGGAAGACCTGCTCCAGCGCCCGTCCCAGCCCTACGTCTCCGAGTTCATCCGCGCCCAGCGCTCCCCTCTCCCGCCCGTCCCGGAGGTTCAGTCATAATGAAACAGACTCTCTGGGGCCTCCTGCTGCTTCTTTCGCTCGCTCTGCCCGCATCCGCCCAGTCGCTGACGGTCGGCTCCAAGCGCTTCCCCGAATCCGAAATACTCGGCGAGATGCTGACCCAGATCGCCAACGCGACCGGCGAGGCGCAGGCGACGCACAAGCAGGGCTTGGGCAACACCGGGATCGTCTTCAATGCGCTCAAGCAGGGCAGCATTGACGTGTACCCCGAATACACCGGCACGATCACGCAGGAACTGCTCAAAGACCAGGGGAACGTCAGCCTCGCCGCAATGAACGCGCAGCTCAAGCCGCTGGGTCTGACCGCCGGGGTCCCGTTCGGCTTCAATGACGGCTACGGGCTGGCGATGCGCGCCGACCAGGCGCAGAAACTCGGCGTCACGACGATCTCCGACCTGGCGAAGCGCCCGGAACTGCGTTTGGGGCTGTCGCAGGAATTTCTCAAGCGCGCCGACGGCTGGGAGGGCGTCAAGAAGGCCTACGGGCTGCCGTTCGCCAACCCGCAGGGCTTCGACCACGGCGCGGCCTACCAGTCGCTGTCCGTGGGACAGGCCGATGTCGCCGACGTCTACACGACCGACGCCGAAATCCAGAAATTCAAGCTGCGCGTGCTGACTGACGACCGACACTACTTCCCTGACTACAGCGCCGTGCTGCTGTATCGGAGCGACCTGCCCCGCCGCCTGCCCCGGACGTGGGCCGCCATCGGGCAGTTGCAGGGCAGGATCGGCGATGCCTCGATGATCGCCATGAACGCCCAGGCCAGCACGCAGCACCGAGAGCCGTCGGTGATCGCCGAAAACTTCCTGGCCCAGCACCTGCACATCGGCAAGGCCGTGGCCGTGAGCGGCGGGCGGCGCAGTCTGTGGGCGCTGACCTTCGGCGGCGACTTCTGGCGCTTGACCGGGCAGCACCTGGCCCTGGTCTTCATTTCGCTCGCCCTGAGCATCCTGGTCGGAATTCCGCTCGGCATCTGGGCCGCGCGCTCCCGCCGCGCGTCCGGCCCCGTCCTGAGCGTCGTCGGCCTGATCCAGACGATCCCCTCGCTCGCGCTGCTGGTCTTCTTCGTCCCGATCCTGCACCTGGGCGCCCCGCCGACCATCGCCGCGCTCTTTCTTTACGCGCTGCTGCCCATCGTCCGCAACACCTACACGGGCCTGACCGACATCGCCCCGTCGCTGCGCGAGTCGGCACTGGCGCTCGGCCTGCCGTCGGGCGCGCGCCTGCGCCTGATCGAACTGCCGCTGGCCTCCCGCGCCATCCTGGCGGGCATCCAGACCTCCGCCGTCATCAACGTCGGCACGGCGACTATCGCGGCGTTCATCGGCGCGGGCGGCTACGGCGAGCGCATCAACTCCGGCCTGGAGACCTACGACACGCCGACCCTGCTTTCCGGCGCGATCCCCGCCGCCCTGCTGGCCCTGCTCGTCCAGTTCGGCTTCGACCTGCTCGCCCGCGCCGTCGTCCCAAAGGGCCTGCGGACAAAGACATAAAGGCCATGGCCGCTCCCAGAACTTCTCGCCCTAGGAACAACTATGGGCTGTCCGGTCCCGGTTCGATGGCGCTGAACTGTTCGCCCGTGACGCCCCGTTCGCCGAGATTTTCGCCGTCACGGCTTCTCATCAGGATGCGCGGCAGGAAAGGAACGACGATCAAACAGATCAGCGTCGTGCCGGCGTTCAGCCACACCAGCACGTTCCAGGGCATATGGTAGGTCGCCAGCAGTTTGGAGCCGACCCAGTCCGCGCCGAACAGGGCGATGTTGCGCGCGCTCATCATCAGCGCGTAGCCCATGCCCTCGCCGCCGCGCGGAGTGGCGCGGGTCGCGAGGTCATACAGGGGCAGAACGCCGATTCCCTGAAGCAGTTGGCTGACGACCTCGATCCAGATCGCGCCGTTGTGGTCCGGGTGGTAATTCAGATACAGGAGCGCCGAACCGCCGTAACACGCGATGCCGAAGATCAGCATGGTGCGCAGGTTGAAGCGTCGGCAAACGAACCCATAGAGCGCGCCGCCGATGACGAGCGCGATCCCGTCCACCAGCGTCAGCGTCCCCAAAAACTGGTCGCTGAAGCCGAGCATATTCTGCTGCCGGTACAGCAGAGGCGTCGTGAACCCCGGCGAAAAGAAGAACAGGACAATCAACCCCGCCGCCGCCCAGAGCGTCCGTGACGCAAACACCAGTTTTAGTTGACGGCCGGCGTCTTCCCAGACCTGCGTATTGCGCGTGGCAACAGGCCTCTCCGGCAGAAAGATGTAAGCGACGGCGGCCAGCGTGAGGAGCAGGCCCGCGCCGATCCCCGCCGTCCACCCGAAGGCAATTCCGGCCAGGTAGCCGCCGATAGGGCCGGTGATGATGTAACAGCCGTTCTGCACGACCTCGCGAATGGCGCTGACGCGGCCCGTCGCGCCGTACCGCTGACCCGCTTCCACCAGCAGCGCGCCCATGATCGTACTGGCAATCACCATCAACGCGCCGAGGATAATGTCGCCGACAAGAAACGTGCCGTAGTGAGCCTGTCCCAGACTAACCAGGCCCCAGGCGGCGGCGGCCAGCGTGGAGCTGAGGATCATATACCAGCGGCGCCGGGTGCCGAACAGCGGAAAGGCATCAACCATCAGGCCGAACACCGGCTTAAGGTACCAGGCCAGGCCCGCCCAGAACGTGAACGCGGCGAGGGTGGGGGCATCCACGTGGAGATGGTTTTTCAGCCACAGGCGCATCGGGAGATTGCCCAGCACTTTGTCTTGAGCCAGCGTGGTGATGAACGCCGCATAGCCGATAAAGAACATATCCCGGCTGAGATTGCGTTTCGGCTCTCCGGCGGCCTGGATTTCGGAAGCGAGGGTCGTGAGACTGCTCATGCGATCAACCTTTCAAAACGACACTGCGGACATTATATCGCACTTTCGAGTCAGGTACAATAGCAGAGACAACTTCAGGAGGAGACGCGATGCTGCCGAAGAAAGTGGAGACCTATCTGCTGGGGGCGCTGGACGGCGCCCCGGACGTGTTCGACGCGCTGCTGCAGGGCATGACCGACGCCGAAGCCGACCGTCGGCCCGACCCGGAGCGCTTCACCGTCCGGGAGGCCCTGGCGCACCTGGCCGAATGGGAGGACGTGTTCCGCGAGCGCCTTCTCCAAACGCGCGACGAGGAAAACGCGACGCTGCAAGGCTACGACGAGGGGCAGTGGGCGATTGACCACGACTACGCGCACTCGGACTGGCGCGAACAAGCCCGCCTTTTCCGCGAACGCCGCGCCGCGCTGGTCGCCCTGCTGCGGTCTTTGACCCCCGCGCAGTGGGAGCGTTCGGCCTTCCACACCGAGGCCGGGCCGATCACCGCCGAGCAGCAGGCCGTGTTGATCCTCGCCCACGACGGCTACCATGAGACCCAGTTCGCGCAGTGGCGGCGCGGGTGACGCCTACTCAGGCCGGGGATCGTCCACGGCCTCTTCGGCGATGCCGTGGTGCTGGAGGTATTCCATCTCCAGGTCCAAGATGCGGGCGATCAGGCCCGGCGCCGCCGCGATCCCGTCCGTGTCCAGGGCCGCGCGGATGTAGCCGATCAGGCTGTTCTGGTCTACGTAGAGCGGCCCGTCGTCACTCATGGCCCCATTCCTTCGGGAACATCTGGGAAACGCCGGCGGACCCCTCGATGGGGCTGTCGCTGGTCCCCATCGGCACGGCGTTCTGCCGCTTGTTCATGCCGGACTCGGCCAAGTGGTCGGCCATCGTGTGGTCGCGGCCCGAAAGCGGCAGGGCCGTTTCCCGGTCTTCCTCGGTCAGCAGCGTCACTTGCGGCTTGCCGCGCCAGATGATCGAGCAGTTGGCGAGCGGGAACGTCTCCCAGAACCCGTCGTGGTGCTGCAGAATGACGATCTCGTTCAGCACCGTGACATCGTCGCTCTCGCGCTGGGCCGTGCGCATCTGCGAGCCGTTGCTGGTCTCGACGGGCCGCCAGGTCGAGACTGTCGCTTTGCCATAAAGACGGATCATCAGGAACGCTCCTTCTTGTGTCAATCGCCATCGAATTCGCTTCAAGCAAGCATTCGCCATAAACGTTCCTTTGTCCTGCAAGAATCTTTTGCGGACCACCGGTTCTTTTTGCGCCGCGCCGGTGTCTATTCCATCACAGGGGAACTTCCCAGGCGCCGCAACCCGTTTGAGAATCATTCCCTTCGTCCCTGACGGATTTTTAGGCAGGAGATCGGACCTCGTGACGACGACAACCGAATCCCACAGCGCCCTCGCTTCCGAGACGACCACCCTGGCGCGCGCCCGGCGCGGCGACCGGCGGGCCTTCAGCCGCCTGATGGAGCCGTACCGGCGCGAACTGGTCGCGTACTGTTACCGGCTGACCGGGACGCTCTCCGAAGCCGAAGACATGGCGCAGGAAGCGTTCGTGCGCGCCTACCGCGCCCTGGACAGCTTCGAGGGCCGGGCCACGCCGCGTGCCTGGCTGTATCGGATCGCGCACAATTTGTGCCTGAACCATGTCCAGCGCCGCCCGCCCGGCTGGGAGTCGCTGGAAGAGATGGACGAGGCGCGTCTGCCCGCGTCCGAGAAGACCACCGAGGACGCCGGGCAGGGGCGGGAAGACCTGCGCCTGGGGTTCGTCGCCCTGGTCCAGAGCCTGCCGCCCCGCCAGCGTGCCGCTCTGGTCCTGCGGGACGTGCTGGGGTGGAGCGCCGAAGAGACGGCCCGCATCCTGGAGACGACGATTCCCGCCGTCAAGAACGCCCTCGCCCGCGCCCGGCAGACACTGGCGAGTCACCCCAACGGCGGCGACCCGGCGGACGTGCGGGACCTGGCGGCGACGGACAGCGATGCCCAGGCGATTATCGCGCAGTGGGTGGACGCCTTCGAGAAGGGCAACACCGCGCGCATGGTGGCCCTGCTCACCGGCGGCGACTTCGCCCCGGCGGCTCCGGTGAAGCGGGCCGAAACCGGGTACAATAGGGACAAGAAGAGTCCTCCCAGACAGAGTGGCCGTGAGAAGGAACGAGAGGAAAGAACGGATGCCCAGCGACAAAGAGCGCAACCAGAATCGCCGCAAAGACCGAGATGACAGCGGGCGGAACGTGCCACGCACCCAGGAAACCAGTGTTCGCGCCCTGAGCGTGCTGGACGAAGTGCTGGAAAGCACCGACCCGCTGGACCCCAACTATCAGTACCTGCTCCTGCTGCGCCACCAGATGCAGGTGGACGAGCAGCAGTTCCAGGAAGCCCAGGAACTGATCCAGAAGTACGACGAAGCCTACACCAAGCTGACCCAGCCGGCCAACAAGATCGCCGTCTTCCTTTCCCGGAACGACGACGGCACGGCCAACATCGCCATCGGCGACAACGACTTCTACACCAATGTGGACCCGAACGTGGACGTTGACGCGCTCCAGACGGGGACCCGTGTCCGCGTCAACGAGGCCATGGCCGTCGTCGGCGACATCGGCCTGGCGCAGAACGGCCAGGTCGTCAAAGTCACCGAAGCGATGGAAGACGGACGCCTGCGCATCGGCGGCGATATGCAGGGCCTGAACACCCGCGTCGTCCAGCGCGGCGAATCGCTCAAGGACGCCAAGATCAAACAGGGCGCCGAAGTCCGCATGGAGCCGAACTTCCGCGTCGCGTTGGAGGCGTTCGCGGCCAAAGAGAACCAAGACTTCTTCCTGGACACTGTGACCGAAATCCCCTGGGACAAGATCGGCGGCCAGCAGGAAGCCATCGGCGTCATCAAAGATGCCATCGAACTGCCCCTGCTGTACCCGGAACTGTACGAGCGCTTCGGCAAAAAGCCGCTCAAGGGCATTCTTTTGTACGGCCCGCCCGGATGCGGCAAGACGCTCATCGGCAAGGCGACCGCCTACAACATCACGCAGGAATATAAGGCGCGCACCAAGCGGGACGTCAAAGAATACTTCATGTATATCAACGGCCCCAAGATCCTCAATATGTGGCTCGGCGAGTCCGAACGCCAGGTGCGCGAGATCTTCTCGACTGCCCGCGAAAAGGCCAAAGAAGGGTATTTGGTATTTATCTTCATTGACGAAGCCGAGAGCATCCTGCGCACCCGCTCGTCGGGGCGTTTCACGAACATTTCCAACACCGTCGTGCCGCAGTTTTGCGCCGAGATGGACGGATTAGTCTCGCTGGAAAACGTCGTCGTGATGCTCACGTCCAACCGCCCGGACTACATTGACCCGGCCATCCTGCGCCCGGAGCGCATTGACCGCAAAGTCAAAGTCGTCCGCCCGGACAAGCAAAGCACCCAGGACATTCTGGGCATCTACCTGCACCCCGGCCTGCCCCTGGATTACCGATTGGTCGAGGAGCAGGGCGGCGAAGAGCAGGCCCGCCAACTGCTCGTTGAGAAGACGACCGAACTCATCTGGGCCAAGACTCACGAAACCGAGTTCCTGGAAGTCTACCTGCGCAACGGCTCTGTGGACACGCTCTACTGGAAAGACCTCGTTTCCGGTGCATTGCTTACGTCCGTCGTGGAGCGCGCCAAAGACTTCGCCATCAAGCGCTCGATTGACGTGAAAAGCACCAAAGAAGGCGTCTCCTGGGACGACATGGAGCGGGCCGTCCGCACCGAGTACAAGGAGAACGAGATCTTCCCCAAGACGGACAACCTCGAAGACTGGCTCAAACTGCTGGACTACGAACCCGAAAACGTCGTCCGCCTGAACCCGATCAAGGCCAAAAAAGGCAGCCAGGTCACACGGAGAAACGTCATCTGATAAGTCTATATCAGCCTAAAGCGGCCTGAGAGAGTTCGGTCCATGAGTAAGGTTTATATCATCACTGGCACAAGCAGCGGTTTCGGTCGCGCTTTGGCTGAGGCCGTTCTCCAGCGCGGTGATCAGGCTGTTTTGACGGCCCGCAACCCTGACACCGTTGCTGACTTGGTGGAAAAATATAAAGACGATGCGCTTGCCGTTCGTTTGGACGTGACAAATGCGGACGAACGCCAAACGGTTGTTCCAAGCGCACTGGATAAGTTCGGGCGTGTGGATGTTTTGATCAACAATGCCGGGCAGGGAAGTTTGGGTGCTTTTGAGGGATTCTCTTCGGAACAATTGCGACAGCACTTTGAGGTCAACTGCTTTGGCGTTATGGAAATGACCCGATCCGCTCTGCCCATCATGCGCCAACAGCGGTCAGGCCATATTCTTAATCTCACATCTGTCGGCGGGTTGGTGAGCGTAGGCGGCTTTGCCCTTTATTGCGCGACCAAGTTCGCTGTGGAAGGCTTCTCCGAAGGGTTGCGTGACGAGGTAAAGCCACTCGGTATTCATGTTACCATTGTGGAACCGGGCGCGTTCCGCACTAGCTTTGCAGGTGAGGCCAACATGAAGCCAGAAACAACCATAGAAGACTATGAGGCTGTGGTAGAGCCGGTTCGCCAATACCTGTATGGAAGCAATGGAAAGCAGCCAGGCGATCCACACAAAGCCGCGCTTGCCATGATCAAAGCGATTGAAAGCGATAAGCCGCCTTTGCGCCTGGTGCTGGGTGTAGATGCCTATGGCTTATGGAAAAAGAAGCAGGCCGCATTGGATCAAGAGTTAGCCGAATGGCGTAGTGTCGGCGAGGCGACGGCCTTTGAGGGCGTTCAAGTCAGCGCCATCGGCGGCTAAGCTTAGGAGTCAGTCTTTCCTGTCTGTTGCGAGGTTATGCACTTGCCATTGTTCGGCACGGAAACTGAATACGGGATCGCGGTAGAAGGCAAAGGCGCGGGCGACCTGGTCGCCGAAGCGCGGGCCGTCGTCAAAGCCCACCCCGGCAAAGCCGCCGGCCCCTGGTACTACCGGGGCGAAGACCCGCGCAACGATATGCGCGGCTTCCATGTGGACAAACTGACCCAGGACCCCGAAGACGCCCAGTTCGACGCGCCCGGCCAGAAGCCCCTGCCCGTGGAAGAAGAGCGTGCGGATCGTGTTTTAGTCAACGGGGCCAGGCTGTACAACGATCACGGCCACCCGGAGTATTCCACGCCGGAATGTGCCTCGCTGCTGGACCTGGTCACGCACGACAAGGCTGGGGAGCGGATCGTCTGGGAATGCGCCCAAGCGCGGATGCAGGAGCCGAATGTCGGACGTATCCAGATATTCAAGAACAACACGGACTTTCACGGCTCGTCCTACGGCACGCACGAGAACTATCTTGTCGGGCGCGACACGCCCTTTGCCGAACTGCTCGGCGGGCTTTTGCCGTTCTTCGCCACGCGCATTTTGTATGCCGGGGCGGGCAAGATGGGCATCGAGCCGAACGGCGACCGGGGCGTGTACCAACTCTCGCAGCGTGCGGACTTCTTCACCGAGGAAGCCAGCGTAGACACGCTGCACCGGCGGCCATTAGTAAACACACGCGACGAGCCGCACGCCGACCCGCGCCGCTGGCGTCGCCTGCACGTCATCTGCGGCGACGCCAATATGTCCGAGTATGCCACGGCCCTGAAAGTGGGAACAACGTACCTGGTCACTTCGCTGCTGGAAAGCGGCTGGCGGCCCGGCCTGCGCCTCAAAAACCCGACTCAGGCCATCAAAGACGTTTCGCGCGACCAGTCCTATCGCTGGCTGGTGGAAGCCGAAGGTAAAGGCAAAATGCCCGCCGTGGACGTGCAGCGCGTGTATCTTGCCGGGGCCAAAGAGCAGCTCGCTGGGCGCGGTGCGGACACCGACTGGGTGCTGAAAGAATGGGAAGCCACCCTGGACACCCTGGAGCGCGATCCGCTCTCGCTGAGTGATCGTCTGGACTGGGCTGCCAAGCGTAGCCTGCTCGCGGACTACGTCGAATCTGAGGGCATCGGCTGGAACGACGAATCGCTGCCCAGTTTCGACCTCGCCTACAGCAGCGTGGACCCGGACGAAAGCCTGTATTATGCGCTGGAACAGGCGGGCGAAATGCTCCGCCTAACGACGGACGATGCCATCAACGTCGCCCGAACGCACGCACCCGAAAAAACCCGCGCCGCCATTCGCGGCCTGCTCGTGGAGCGTTTTGCCGACGACATCGGCGCGCTCGGCTGGAACCGCGTCATCCTGCGCACCGAGTCCGAATCCTGGCTCGCCAACCTGGATGACTACCTGACGCCTGACGCCGTCGCCGCCGAAATGGCCCGCCTGCATTCCGCGACTACGCTGCCCGACCTGCTGCGCGCCTTTCCCGAAGGCGGCAAATAACAAAAAATCGTCAAAACGAACTCGCCTGAACCGACACATCTCGCTAGGAGGAAGAACCGATGCCGACCACCGATGAAGACCGCGCCACCAAGCCCGCCGGCCCCGCCGAACCGCTCCGCAAGGACGGCGACGAGTCCGGCCCCAGCCGCCCCGATGTGGAGCGGCCCGACCGCAGCGACCTGCTCAAGCGCATGAAGCGCGTGGACCCCGACCAGGCCCGCAAATACCGCCAGCGCAGCGGCCAGTAGTGTGCTGTTGACTCGCCCCTCCCGCCGAGGGAGGGGCGTCTTTGTTGAAATTTGTATGCCTGACGGCATTACTGCGTATCAAAATAAACTATGTTGAACTTTCCACAGCAAACCAGCGGCGGCTTTGCCGAACTGATCGCCCGCGAAATGGCACAGTCCGACCGCCTGCCTCTGCCGACGCCCGTTCCCCATGTGCCGGGCGCGCGTGACATCGACACGCACGGCACCACCGTCATCGCCGTCAAATATCAAGACGGCATCATCAATGTCGCCGACCGCCGCGCCACCGCCGGCTACACCGTCATGTACGACCAGGCCGAGAAAGTCCTGTCGCTTGACGACTACACCTTGATTTCCATCTCCGGCTCCTTCGCCAAAAGTGTGGAGGTCGTGCGCTACCTGCGCCACACCTTCAAGTATTTCGAGCGCTCCCAGCTCCAGCCCATGTCCCAGGAAGGCAAACTGATGGAACTGCAGCGCGTCATCGCCAACAACGTCCCGGCGGCCCTGCAGGGCATCGGCGCCTTCATCCCTGTCCTGTCCACCTTCGACCGGGACACCAATGCGGGCCGCATCTACTTCTACGACGTCCTGGGCGGCCAGTTCGAGACCGCCGAATACGGCGCGGCGGGCAGCGGCTCCGCCCCCATCAAAGGCGCATTTGAGTATATCCTCAAGACCAAAGGCCCCTTCCGCGACATGGACCGGGAAACCGCCCTGCGCGAGACCCTGACCCTGCTCGACATCGCCGCCGATTTAGACACCGCCACCGGCGGCTCGTCCAAGTTCCTGCCCGCCGCCAAGTACATCACGGCGGACGGCATCAAGGACTTCACCGAGGCCGAGATCAAAGCCGCTTTAGGCCGCGCCTAGCATTCTGGAGTTTAACCTTTGCCTTCTTATAGTCCCTATGACTGGAACGAAAGTATCCAGCAGCGCAACGAATACATCGAAGACCGACTGAAAGACGGCAGCCCCGTCGTCGCCCTCACCTACGACGGCGGACTCTTGCTGCTGTCCGTGCGGCAGACCCAGCGAAAAGTCTACGAAGTCTACGACCGACTCATGTTCTCCGGCGTCGGCAGCCACAGCGACGTGGAACAAATCCGTGTCGCCGCCGTGGACGTGGCCCACGCCGAAGGGTTCCAGCGCTCGCCCGACGACGTCAGCGTGCAGCGCCTGGTCGGGATGCGCATCTCGCCCGCCATCAAGAAGATCTACAGCGACCCGTTCGCCCAGCCCATCGTCTTCAAGGGAATCTTCGCGGAACTCGGCAAGACCCCGGAGAGGGACCAGCTGGTCACGCTCTCCTACGACGGCGAATTCAGCACCGCGCCGGGCTTCGCCGTGATCGCCGGCACGGCCTACGCCGAAGACCGGATGCGCGCGCACCTGGCGACCGAGACCGAGGCGGGGACGCTCTCGCTTGATGCCGCCCTGCGCGCCGGTCTCTACGCCTGGGGCGTCGGCATGAAGCATCTGGAGTCCGAAGACCGCGCCGACGCCGACTACTCCACCGACGGCGAAGACCGGCGCGACGTTTCTTCGTTCGTCGCCGAGCATCTCGGCAAAAACTGGACCGTCGAGGCGGGAATCCTGGAGCGGAACACCGAGCGCGAAAGCCGTTTCCGCCTGCTCGCCGACAAAGAACTCGCGGAAACCGTCGCTAAGTATCGGTGAGGGCCGAATCAGGAACGCACTATGGACAAACGCATCTTCGGCATCGAGACGGAGTTCGGCTGCCTCGTCAACGATGATTCCGTCGGCACGGCGGAAATGATCGTCGAGCAGATCAAAGACCACGCCTTCTACAAAGACAAGGTCGGGCTGATTGATCTGCACGCCCGCGACTACGCATTCGAACCCGCGCGGTGCGGCGGCTTCCTGCGCTCCGGCGGACGCCTGTACATTGACGCCGTCGGCTCGCACATGGAGTACGCGACGCCCGAATGCACGGACTTTGCGGACGCCGTCGCTTACGATAAAGCCGGCCGCGTCATCCTGCAGCGCCTTCTGCGCGAGCTGGACCTGCAGGACAAGGTCTCGTTCCACTCCAACTCCGTGGATCACTTCGGCGGTCACACGTTTGGGTGTCACGAGAACTACCTGGTCGCCATTGACGACCGCTTTTTTCTCGAAGCCCTGTCGTACCTGCTGCCGTTCCTGGTCACGCGGCAGATTTTCGCGGGGGTGGGGCGCGTCGGCGGCCACAGACTCAACTACAAGTCGCTCAAAAACAACATCATGACCATCTCGGACTACGAAGTTGACTACCAATGGGTGGGCAACTTCTACGGAGTCGAGGTGGACCCGACCGTGAACTTCCAACTCTCCCAGCGCGCCGATCACATCGTCAAGACGATCTCCTCGCGCGTGCGCTTCAACCGCGCGATCATCAACCCGAAGTGGGATTCTTACTACAATTACTCGAACCTGCACCGCCTGCACATCTTATTTGGCGAGTGCAACATGAGCGAGTACGCCACGCTTATGAAGATCGGGACCACGAGCATCGTGCTGGACCTGATCGAAGACGGCATCCTGCTGAAAGACGTCGAACTGCGCGACCCATTGGAGGCCCTCAAGTCCATCTCCCGCGACCCCTCGTGGAAATGGATCGTCCGGCGCAAGAGCGGCGACAGCATCGGGGCCGTGGACCTGCAGCGCCTCTACCTCGCCGCCGCGCAGGAGCGCTACACGGGCCGCGACGCGCAGACGGACTACGTCCTCGGCGAGTGGGAGAAGTGTCTCGACGCGCTTGAGAAGGACCCCTACCTGCTCGCCGACAAACTCGACTGGGTCGCCAAGCGGAAACTCATGGAAGACTTCATCGAGGCCGAGGACGGCGCGGTGAAGTGGGGCGACGACATCCTGCACTCGCTGGATCTGGAGTACCACAACGTCAACCCCGAAACGTCTCTCTACTACGGACTCGAACAGGCCGGCGAAATCGTCCGCGCCACCACCGACCGCCGCATCTACGAGGCGACCACCATCCCGCCCGTCAACACGCGCGCCCAGGGCCGGGGCATCGTCATCAACAAACTGCTCCAGAACGGCTCCCGCGACTACGTGATTGACTGGGATCTGATCTACATCAACAAGCGTCTCCACCTGGAACTCAAGAACCCCTTCCATACCTACTCTGACGAGGCCACCACGTTCGCCAACGGCCTGTGACGCGCAAAGGGCGGGCCAATGCCCGCCCTTTCTCTTGACTCTGTTATCGTCTCCCGGCAGACTTTACTTGTAAACTCCCTCACGGGCGGCTATTCTCTCTGCGCGGTCCTGCTTTCCAGTGTACTGCTCGGCGTATTCCAGCGCGGCGTCGGCGTCGGCGAGGCGAAGGTCTAAACCAAGTTTCTCGGTCAAACTGAGATTCGAGTGTTCCGAGATCGGCGAGGTGCGGCGGACGAGGCGTTCGAGTTGTTTTGCCGAAGCCTCGATCTGGA
>CAZZVX010000083.1:0-14549 GCA_964657535.1 Armatimonadota bacterium
CCCACCCCGGCGATGTTGAGGAGGGTTCCCTGACGGGCGGCCAAATGCGGCCAGGCGGCGCGGCTGAGGCGGACCGCGCCGAAGAATTTCAGGGCAAAACCGTCCTGCCACTCCTCTTCGGTCAACTCAACGAACTCCCCGCGCTTGGTCGCCCCGGCGTTGTTGATGACGATGTCTATGCCACCGAACTGCGTGAGCGCGAACGCGACAACTTGAGGCGGGGCCGACTCCAGGCGCAAGTCGAGGGCGAGGGAAGCAGCCTCGCCGCCGCCTTGACGAATTTCGGCCACAGCCGATAGGAGCGCCTCCTGGTCACGCGCCGTCAGGACGACCCGCGCCCCTTCCCCCGCCAGTTGGACGGCAATCGCACGGCCAATCCCCCGACTCGCGCCCGTGACGACGGCAACTTTTCCGGTCAGCATTCCACTCTCCCTTCAATTGCTTCAGCCCATCTCAAACAGTCCGGCGGCGCCCATGCCGAGCGCCGCGCACATGGTCACGAGGCCGTACTTCGCGCCGCGCCGCCGTGCTTCGTGGAGCAGCGTGACGGTCTGACGCGCCCCAGTCGCGCCGAGCGGATGGCCCAGCGCCACCGCGCCGCCGTTGACGTTGACGCGCTCCATCGGCAGTGGATAGAGTTCGTTCGCGGCCAGAACCTGTGCCGCAAAGGCCTCGTTGAACTCGATCAGGTCAATCTCGTCCAGGCTGATGCCGTGCCTCCCCAAAAGTTTGGGGATGGCATGGGCCGGGGCGATGCCGAAGTCTTCCGGCGCGACGGCGGCGAGCGCGTAGCCGACAAAGCGGGCCAGTGGCGTCAGGCCCAGCCGCTCGGCGTTCTCCAAAGTGGTCAGCACGACCGCCGCCGCGCCGTCGCTGCGCGGGGAAGCGTTGCCGGCGGTGATGACGCCGTTCTCGCAGAACGCGGGCCGCAGGCCCGCCAAAACTTCCCGCGACGTGTCCCGGCGCGGGCTTTCGTCACGAGCAAACGTCGCCGCGTCACCGTCCGATCCGCCGACACCGACAGGAACGATCTCGGCGTCAAACCGGCCCGCGTCCTGTGCCGCGACGGCCTTTGCGTGGCTGTACAGGGCAAAGTCGTCGGCACGTCCGCGCGTGACACCGAACTTCCGGGCCAGTTGTTCCACGCTCAGACCCATGCTCAAGTAGGTGTCCGGCGCGTGTTCCATCAAATACGGATTGGGCCGCGTTGACTCGCCCATGAACGGAACCAGGCTCATGCTTTCCGTGCCGCCCGCAATGACGGCATCCGCCTGCCCCGTCGCAATCTTGGCCGCCCCCGTCGCAATCGCTTCCAATCCCGACGCGCAAAAGCGGTTCAGCGTCAGGCCGGGAATTGTTTGCGGCAGCCCCGCGCGCAGAGCCGCAATCCGGGCAACGTTCAGCCCCTGTTCGGCTTCGGGCGTGGCGCAGCCCAAAATCACATCGTCTATCTCTTCCGGCGAGATGCCTGCCGCGCGTTCCAGCGCAGCCCGGATGACGATGGCGGCCAGGTCATCGGGCCGGGTTTCGCACAGCGCCCCTTTGGGAGCGCGGCCAATGGCGGTCCGGGCCGCCCCCATGATCACCACGTCTCGCATGACTTACCTCAATTCCTCAGCGGCTTGCCGGTCGCCAGTATCTGCCGCATCCGCGCTGCGGTTTCGGGACGGCGCATGAGTTCCACAAATGCCGCGCGTTCCAGATCCAGCAGGTCTTGTTCCGACACGACAGCCGGGGCGGTCAAATCGCCGCCGCTCACCACCCACGCGACCCGGTCGGCGATGACCGCGTCATAGTCCGTCCACGTTCCGGCCTGACGCTGTTCCTCAATTCTCAGACGCAGCCGGGCCAGTATTTCCGCGCCGCCAACGGGAATATCCCAGAGCAACGGCGGCTGATAGTCGTTTGCCAGCTCCAATGCGCGCTGCTTGGCGGCAGACAGCAGCCGGTCGCCGTTGCGCTCAATGATGTCACTTGGGCGCAGGAAACCCGTCCTCTGCGCTTCCTCGGCGCTCGCGGAACGGCGCGGCTGCGTGAGCCGGTCAAACACGCGCTCAACATGAGAGTAACCGTCCCCGGCCTGCATCGCCCGCGCCAGCATTTCCTTCGTGCCGCCCCCGGCGGGCAGGACCCCGACATGAAATTCCGGCAGACCGATTCTCAGTTCCGGCGCGGCGACAACGGCGGCGCAGTGCAGGACGCACTCGCAGCCCGCGCCCAGTGTGTAGCCGCGCGGCGCGGCGACGACGGGAACACGGGCGTACTTCAGGCCGAGAAACGCCTGCTGTACCTCGCGCAACTGTTGGTCCAGCCCCGCCCAGTCTCCCTTTTCCGCGCCTTGTAAGAACAAGTTCAGGTCGTAGCCTGCCGAGAAGTTCCGCGCGTCGCTGGCAATGACGAGCGCCCGAAAATCCCGCTCGGCCCGTTGGCGGGCATTGTCCACAAACGCCGTCAGCGCGGAGCTGAACGTATTCAACTTGGTGTGAAACTCCAGACACGCCACGCCGTCCCCGATGTCTACCAGCGAGGCTTCGGGTGCGTCCAGCACAGTGGTTTTCGGCGTCTTCATTTTGGCTAGCGTCATGTATTCCCCGTTTTCCTTTGGCGGCGTCCCAAACGCAATGCGGCTGACTTCGCATGGGCCGAGTTCCCAGCCGAATCCCCATTGCATCGTCCGATCAATATCTGTCGCATTGTCGGCGATCTGCGGCCCAACGCGGCTGATATATTCGCCCAGCGACTTCAAGACACGCTTGGCGTATTGCCCCAGTCGCCCTCCGTCGCTTTCCAGCCGCGCCAGCCGCTCCCGCAGCGGCAGTTGCATGAGTGCGTCCAGCGCCCCATCTTGAATTTCGCGCCGGGGCCGGTACTCCAACGTCGCCAAGTCCAACGCCAGTGAATACTTGCTTTCGCGCTTGTAGAAACCTGCCCCGGCCTTGTCGCCGGTGCGGCCATCGGCAATGAGGGATTGAACGACCAACGGCAACAGTAATCGGTCACGGGCGGGATCGTCCGGCAGGCGGGCATACAAGTCCTGCGAGATCGCCACCAGGATGTCTAGGCCGATGTGGTCGGCCAGGCGGAACGTGCCGGTGCGCGGGCGGCCCAGCAGCGGGCTGGTGGCCGCGTCGGACTCCTCCGGCGTCAACCCCCACTCCAGCGCCGTATGAATGCTGTCCAGCAGATGCCAGATGCCGAGGCGCGTGGAGATAAAGCCGGGCGTGTCGCGAGCGATAATCACGCGATGGCCCAGCACACGTTCCGCGAAAGACACAAAACTTTCGCTCAACTTCGTGTCGGTTTCCGGCAGGGGAATGACTTCCAGCAGTTTCAGGTAACGCGGCGGGTTCAGAAAGTGCGCGCCGAGAAAGCGCGAGCGGAATTCCGGCGGACAGTGCGCCGTCATCTCGCGCAGACTCAGGCCGCTGGTGTTGCTGCTGACCAGTGCATGAGGATTGCCGTCCCGCTCCGCCTGGGCGAGAATGACCTGCTTGATCGCCATGTTTTCCGACGCCGCCTCAATGATCCAGTCGGCGGCGCGCAAGGCGTCGGACGCTTTGGCGAGACTGCCGGTGCGTATCCGCTCACTGAACTCCGGCACGAACAGCAAGGGCGGCTCGTGCGCCAAGACGCGCGCCCGTCCCGCCTCCGCCGCCCCGTGAGTTACGTCCAGCAGATGCACCGTCCAGCCGACGTTGGCAAGCTGGGCGGCGATGCCGCCGCCCATCGTCCCCGCGCCGATCACGACGGCATTCTCCGCCCGGCTGTCTTCGGTGAACATTTCAGGCCCGTTCTTCCAACGGCAGGACCGGCAGGCCGCGCGGCCCGTCGTAGAGGTTGCCGGGCCGGATCAGCCGGTTGTTCGCCAACTGCTCCCTGATGTGCGCGCTCCATCCCGTGATCCGGCTCATCACAAAGATCGGCGTGTAAAGCGCGACGGGGATGCCCATCTGATAATACGTGCTTGCCACAGGGAAATCCACGTTCGGGTGAAGGCCTTTCGCCGCCATCATGGCGTCTTCTACGATCTGCGAAATCTTCTGCCACTTCGTCTCGCCGGTTGCCTGCACGAGTTGCGCTCCGTACTCTTTGACGATCTTGGCGCGCTCGTCGCCGTGCTTGTATTCCCGATGCCCGAAGCCCATGATCTTTTTCTTCTGCGCCAGGGCATCCCCGATCCACGCGGCGGCGTGGGACGGCTCCCCGATTTCCAGCAGCATCGCCATCGCCGCCTCGTTCGCGCCGCCGTGCAGCGGCCCTTTCAGCGTCCCAATGGCGGAAACGACGCCTGAATACAGATCGGACAGTGTGGAAACTGTGACCCGCGCCGCAAACGTGGAGGCATTGAACCCGTGTTCGGCATAGAGAATTTGAGTGACGCTGAACACTTTCCCGAACAGGCCAGTGGTTGGCTTCCCCGTCAGCATCTGGAAAAAGTCGGCGTTGTGGCACAACGCCGGGTCGGGCGCAATCGGCTCCTGCCCCTGCGAAATGCGATAACCGTTGACAACCAGATTGGGAATCTGGGCGTACAGCCGCAGGGCCTTGCGGAGATTCGCCTGGGGCGAATTGTCCGCCCGGTCTGGGTCAGTCGTCGCCAGCACCGCGACAGCGGCTTTCAGCGCGTCCATCGGGTGCGTGTCCGGCGGGAACTGCCGGTACAGATCGTACAATGTGTCCGGGACGGCGCGATTTGCCCCGACGCGCCACATGAAGTCCTGAAACTCAGTCTGGTTCGGCAGTTTCCCGTACAGCAGCAAATAAGCGACTTCATCATAGGCGCACTTGTTGACCAATTCGCGCACCGGGTAGCCGCGATAGCTGAGCTGGTTGCGCTCCAAATCCACCTCGGAAATCGCCGTCACGCCCGCAATGGCCCCTTCCAATCCCGGCTTGAATTCAGTCGCGTTCATCATCGTCAGCCTCCCCCGCAAGATCGCGGTCAAACTGCGTATAATCTTTGTAGCGGATCAACTCATACAGTTCTGCCCGCGTCTGCATCCGGTCCAGCAGCGCCGCCTGCGAGCCGACAGATTTGAGTTCCGCGTAAACGTCCTGGGCGGCACGCATCATCACCCGGAAGGCCGTCATCGGGAAGATGACCATCGCATACCCCATCGCGGCAAATTCGTCCCGTGAAATCAGGGGCGTTTTTCCGAACTCCGTCATGTTGGCGAGCAGCGGTGCTTGGACTTTTTCGGCGAATGCGGCGAACTCCTCGCGCGATTGCAGCGATTCGGGGAAAATAGCGTCCGCCCCGGCGTCTAAATAGCATTTGGCGCGGTCTATGGCATCGTCCAGGCCATGCACACTGCGGGCGTCGGTGCGGGCAATCAAGTAAAAATCGCCGTCCGAGCGGGCGCGGACGGCGGCGCGGATTTTGGCCGCCATGTCGGCGGGCGTGATGACCTGCTTGCCGTCCAGATGCCCGCAGCGCTTGGGCGCGACCTGATCTTCCAGATGAATGCCGGCTAGGCCCGCGTGTTCCAGTTCTTCCACCGCGCGGGCGACATTGAGGACTTCGCCGTAGCCGGTGTCGGCGTCAGCGATCATGGGCAAGGGCGTGGCACGGGCGACATAGCGCGCCTGCTGTGCCATCTCGGTCAGCGTGAGCAGCGCAATGTCGGGCAAACCCGTCAGACTGTTCGTGACGCCCGCCCCGCTCAGGTACAGCGCGTCGAACCCCGCCTGCTGCGCGAGATGCGCCGTGATCGCATTGAACACGCCCGGCATCGTGACCATGCCTTGCGCGAGTTGTTGCCGGAATTTGGCGCCCGGTGACGGACTTCCCATGCGTTATTCCTCAATCTTGAACAGCCGCAGCAGATCGCCGATGCTGTCCTGCTCATCTAAATGCCAACAACGTTCCATGATTTCGGCGATCTTCGCACGGGGCAGCAGCGGTTCTGCCAGTGCGCGAAACTTGGCCTCGACTTCCCCATCGGTCATCGGGTTTTGGGCGTGGCCGCGCGGGAAAGTGACGAGTTTCTCGAACATCTCGCCGGTGCGCGTGTTGATGCGGACGCGGTTCGGGATGCCCTCCGGGTAGAGGGCGTTCAGGGCGGCGTCGGCCTTGACTTCGATCTTCTGCACAAGGGCGAGCAGTACCTCGTTCGTCAAGTGCGCGTCGTCGAATGAGTCCAATGTCACGCGGCCATCGGCCAGGGCGACGGCGACGCAGTAGGGCAGGCTGTGGTCGGCGGTCTCGCGCGTCGCCGGACGCCACTTTTCCGGCTCGCCGCCAATGATCTCAACGGCGGCGTTGAACGTTTCTACCGTGATTTTGTCAATCTCGCCGATGTCGCGGACGAAGGGGCGCAACTCCAATGCGGCGTCAATGGCGCTCTGGGAATGGTACTCGGCGGGAAAGTATTTGATGTAGGTCTGGTTGATCATAAACGGGCGGTCATGGCTGCCGAATGCGCTCACATCCAATGCGAACAGGCCGGACACTTCCGCCATAAAGCCCATCTCGCCCTCAAACACGTCGGAAGGACCAGTTAATCCGTGCCGGGCGAGCGTGGCGGCAAAGACGCCGTTGCGGGAGGCATTGGCAAAGGCGCAGCCCTTCCAATGGGACAGCATTCCGACGCGCGTCTGCCGCAGGGCGTTGTTCGGGACCCCCGCCAGTCCCTGCGCGTGGGTCAATTGCGCGGGCGTCAGCCCCAGAATCTTGCCCGCCGCCAGACTCGTGGAATACGCGCCATACGTGACGTGGTCCCAGCCGCGCGCCCGGATGCTGCACGCATCGCACAGGCGGCATTGGATTTCATAGGCCAGCACAATCGCCGTGATGATGTCCCGCCCGCTCGCGCCCATCGGCTCAGCGACGGCCAGCACGGCGGCAATGTTGTCGCTGGGATGCGCGGGTTCCTGCGACAGATACGTGTCGTTGTAATCCAAGTAACGGAAGTGGACGCCGTTGGCAAAGGCAGCCATCTCCGGCGAGCTTTGATGCCCCGTGCCGATGACCGTCGCGCCGTCCGTGCTGCGGACCGTCCGCGCGACGGCGCGGGCAATCGTCGCCGGCTCGCTGCTGAACGCCCCCAGCGCGCAGCCGAGCGTGTCCAGCAGGCGGCGCTTGGCCTCATGCACGGCGGGCGGCGGCAGGTCTTCAAAGCGGAGGCGGGCGGTATAGGCGCTCAATCGTTCGGCCAGAGGCGTGTGTGTCATGCGGTCGTTTCCTCCACCTGCGCGACGACGGCCTGCAGGAATTGCGCGGCTTCCACGCCGTTGATCAAGCGGTGGTCAAACGTCAGTACGAGATTGGCGACCAATTGCCCGTCCTGAACGGAAGGCGCTCCGAGCAGCAAAATGGCAATGGCGGGCGCGACCAAAACAGGAACGCCGTCGGTGATGCCGTAGGGACCGAGATATGTCAGCAGCAGTTGTGTTGCGGCAGTAGCCTGGTCTGCGCCGTCACGAGCGCGCTGAATGGACGCTTGCGCCGTGTGTATAAACACCTCGTAGTCAAGCGTATCGGCGTCGGACACAACCGCCGTCACCAGGTCGCCGTCAGGCCGAGCGACGGCAATGCCTAAATTAAGGTGCGGGTGTTGGCGCACAGCGTCTTCCCCAGCGAAGACGGAGCGGAACTTGGGGAACGCGCGGGCGGCCTGCGCCACGCAGAAGGCAAATGTCTGAAATTCTGTAGGCCGGTCCGTCAGATCGCCCAGCGCGCGAATCGCCTCTACATGGGCTAGGAGGCCGTGCCAGGGCATCGGGCGTTTCATGGTAGCGGGAATCACGACTTGGGCGCTGCGCCTGGCCCGGTAGATAAACGTCCGCTGCTGCGGGGAGAGTGGCTTTTCCACGTAGCCCGGCGACGTCACGGGCGCATCGGCGGCCTGCTGTTGAGCGGCCCGGTATGCCTGGACATCGGCGGGCAAAAGTTTGCCAGATGGGGCTGGAATCAGGCGCATTTCGTCTTCGCCGATGCCGAGTTCGCGGCACATAGCGCGAGTCCGGGGCGGGAAGGTCAAGTTGCCCGGCGAAGAAGTCGCAGAACGGGCTGCGAGGGGCTTGGAGCCGTTCGTCGCTGGGGAGAATGCCGCACCCGCGTCGCGCGGCACGTCGTCGGAAGTTGCGTCCGCCGACGTTTGCAAGCGGGCGATGGGAGCGCCGATAGGAACGACATCGTCCTCGGCGGCCAGCCACGCTTCCAAAACGCCCTCATACGGCGACTCCACTTCCATGAGCGCCTTGTCGGTCTCCATGGTGTAAAGCAGCTCGTCGCGGGCGACGGTATCGCCCGGCGCCTTGTGGCGCTGGACGATGCGGACTTCCTGCAAGCCCTCCCCCATCTGCGGGATGGCGATCTCCACCTGGGACACGACGGTTCCTCCCCCTTGAGGATACGCACGTTGGCGAGCGATTGTTGCTATTCTATCATTTTTCGGCACGGAAACGCAAGCGGGACAGGAAAACGTAAGCAAAGGAGAGAATAGCCATACAGAAAGCTGAAATCTATGAAGATTCTCCTTCCGATTGCCCGCGCGGCGGACCCCGCCCGCCGCGTCCGCCTGACGCCGGACGGACAACTTGACGAGAGCGCGATTTCCTGGGTCATCAACCCGCTGGACGAAATCGCGCTGGAACAGGCCGTTCAATGGCGCGAAAGGGGACAGGTGACCGAAATCGTCGCCGTCTCCGTCGGCCCGGCCGCGTATGAGGAACAACTTCGGGCAGCCCTGGCGCGGGGCGCAGATCGCGCCATATTGGTCGTCACGGATGGTCCTCTTGATGCTCGTCAAGTCTCCCACTTTCTGGCCGCCCTTGTGTGCCGGGAGCAGCCTGATCTGGTGTTGACGGGCGACCTGACTTCCGACGACAGGCAAGCGGGGCCGCGTCTGGCCGGATTGCTGACCTGGCCGCTGGCGACCCAAGCGATGCGAATAGGACTGCGCCCAGGCAGTATGAGCGTGACCTGCGAAACCGACACCGGCCTCGAAACGCTGGATTTGACACTGCCCGCCGTCGTCACGGTCAGCCAGTGGCTGGCCGCGCCGCGCCTGCTGTCTTTGTTTGCCATTGTTCAGGCCCGCGCCAAATCGGTGGAAGGTGTGCCTGCCGACGAACTCGGCCCACGCACGGCGTCCCAAGTCATGCTGGTCAGTTTGGGCGCGGCGGGGGCGCGGCCACCTGTCCGTATGGTGGCCGATGTGGCAGAACTGATAACCGCGCTGCGTGAAGAAGCAAGGGTGATTTAACATGGACCATTTGCTGGTTCTTGTCGAGACGGACGGCGCACATATTCTCCCGACGACACGGCCCATGCTGACATTCGCGCAGGAATGGGCGCGGGGAACAGGCGGCACGTTTGACCTGCTGGCGCTGCTTGGCGACATGACTTCACTCGATGGCGTTGAAGAGTGGCGGCAATACGGCGTGACTGATATTATCCTGGTTCAACGCCCTGAGTTTGCCCACCCGGTCTGTGACCAAAGCGCGGCGACTGTCGCTCTGTTCGCCCATCATACGGCAGCATCGGCACTCGCCGGGCCGTCGTCAACCTGGGGATGCGCAGTTTTGGCTTATACGGCGGGCTTGCTGGACTGGCCGATGGTTTCGGACGTGATGCAGGTCCAGAAGTCGTCACACGGTTTTCTGTGCCGCCGCCCGACATACGCCGGACAAGCAATCGCAACATGGCAGGTTCCAGGCGAGAACGTCGTGTTCAGCGTCCGGGGCGCGTCTTACGGGCCGCCGCAGTGGCGCGAGACATCAAACGCCGTGACGACGCTCAATCCACCGTCGCTGCCAAGCGGAACAACATGGCGGAGCCAGGAACGGCAAGTGCAGGCGCGGCCCGAACTGGCACAGGCGCGCGTCGTGGTCGCCGGCGGGCGGCCCCTCCGCGATGCCGAGACCTTTGAGCGCTTGCTGGGCGGGCTGGCGGACCGTCTTGGCGGCGCCGTCGGCGCGTCCGGCGGGGCCGTCGGCGCGGGACTTGCGCCCGATGAACTGCTCATCGGTCAAACAGGCAAATCCGTCGCGCCGGAACTCTACATCGCCGCCGGCATCTCCGGCAGCGATCAGCACGTCGCCGGCATCCGCGACTCGCGCGTCATCGTCGCCATCAACGCCGATCCCCACGCGCCTATCTTCGGGGACGCCGACTACGGCCTGGTCGCTGACATCCATCAAGCCCTGCCGGAACTGCTGGGAAAACTGTCTCCGCCATGAAAGTCTCCCCGCCCGGCGGCGCGATTCTTTCCGAATCTCCCGCGCGAACGTTCGCCCCGGAAGACCTCTCTGCCGAAGCGCGGCTGATGGCTTGGTCCGCCGACCGGTTGCTGCGCCGGGACGTGCTGCCCGTCCGCGAACGCCTGGAAGCGCAGGATGACGGTCTGATGCGGCGGCTGGTTCAGCAGGCGGGAACGCTCGGCCTGCTCGCCGGAAATGTTCCCGCAGATTATGGCGGGCTAGGCCTGCCCAAAACGACCCTCGCGCTCCTGAGCGAAACGCTGGCCCGCGACCTGTCCTTCGCCGTTTCCGCCGGGATTCACGCAGGAGTTGCCCTCTTGCCGCTTGTGCAGTACGGAACGCCCACGCAAAAAGCTCGCTGGCTGCCGCGCCTGGCGCGGGGCGAACTCATCGGCGCATTCGCGCTCAGTGAGGCCAACGCCGGGTCGGACGCCCTCGCCGCGCAGACCCGCGCCACGCTCGCCCCCGACGGGACACACTACGTCCTGCACGGCACGAAACAATGGATTACTAATGCCGGGTTCGCCGACCTGTTTACCGTCTTTGCGATTATTGATGGGCGGCAATTCACGGCGTTTCTCGTGGAACGTGAATTCCCCGGCGTCTCGCTGGGGCCGGAAGAAAAGAAACTCGGCCTGCGCGGCTCGTCCACGCGGCGTCTGATCCTGGACAACGTCCGCGTTCCCCACGGAAACGTTCTCGGCGAGATCGGGCAGGGACGGCGTGTGGCGCTGGGCGCGCTCAATCCGGGACGGTTCGCCATCGCCGCCACCGCCCTGGGCGCGGCCAAAGACGCGCTACGCATAGCCGCGCGCTACGCGGCACAGCGGCGGCAGTTCGGCAAACCCATCGGCGAGTTCGGGCTGATACAGCACAAACTCGGCGAGATGACCGCACGGATTTTCGCGCTGGAAAGCATGGTCTATCGCACGGCAGGACTTTGGGATGAACGAGCGGGCGCATCTGACGCCGCCGCGTCGGAAGAATACGCCATGGAATGTGCCATCCTGAAGTTCTGGGGAACCGAAGCACAGGCGTATGTGGTGGACGAGGCAGTGCAGATTCACGGCGGCTACGGCTTCAGCGAAAGTTTCCCTGTCGCCCGCGCCTACCGGGATGCCCGCGTCTTCCGGCTCTTTGAAGGCACGAACGAGATCAACCGCCTGACCGTGCTGGACCAAATTTTCCGGCGCCTCGCCGCAGGCCGTTTGACACTCGCGCCGCCGACAATCCCGACCGACACCGTGGCGCAACTGCGCCAGACAATCTCTTCCCTGCTGGCACTGTTCCGAACACAGCACGGCGACCGTTGGCGGGAGCAGCAGGAGGTCGCCGCCGCGCTCGCCGACATGATCGCCGGTCTTTACGCCCTGGAAAGCGCCGAGATGCGCGCCGCCCGACTGTCCGGCGTTCGCGCGTCAACGGCGCGTCTCGCCGCTGACATTCTCGCCGACGGCGTCCTGGCGCAAACGCGCACACAGGCGCAAACTGTGCTGGCCGCTCTTAGTCCCGGAGACTTACTTTCCCGCCACCGGACACAGTTCAACTCTTTATTCGCGCCCACGGCTGTTGACGCCATCGGTCTCCGCCGGTCGTTGGCCTCCACCGTGATTGCCAACGGCTGTTACCCCTTCCCCTAACTCGTCCTTCAGTCGCTTTCCAATGCCAATCTGGTTCGATTAAAAGGAAGCAGGTAGACGCGCGTATCCAAAGGCTTGAAAGCCCTGGTTTCAATGCCAATCTGGTTCGATTAAAAGCGACGTGGCCCCGACGCCCGCGACGTTCAGGCGCGAGTTTCAATGCCAATCTGGTTCGATTAAAAGCAGGCTCGGCGTCGGCACAGATGGGCGTCCTGCTGCGCTGTTTCAATGCCAATCTGGTTCGATTAAAAGCGAGATCGAGGAGATGCGGCGGGACATGCCGACGAGTTTCAATGCCAATCTGGTTCGATTAAAAGGTCAACCCCCGACGGCGGGACGCCCCTCGTCAGCGGCAGTTTCAATGCCAATCTGGTTCGATTAAAAGCCTGGTGCGGGTTTGACCGGTTGATTTTTTGCCGGTCGTTTGTTTCAATGCCAATCTGGTTCGATTAAAAGGCCCGGAGAACGACGAGAATTTGCAGCGCCCGTAGACCAGGTTTCAATGCCAATCTGGTTCGATTAAAAGGCCGAACCGCCCGGCGACGAGCCAGCCGCCCTGGCCGTCGTTTCAATGCCAATCTGGTTCGATTGAAAGTGGCACGATGGGAACCGGGCGCTGCTACCAGACAGGTTTCAATGCCAATCTGGTTCGATTAAAACCCACATTTAGGGGGCGAGTACACTTGGTGTCTAAATATGGGTGCAGGCTGTTGTCATGACGCCAGTATAGCGCGATTCTCCGGCCCCGTCAAGAGTTTTGGGCGGAAAAGAGTCGTCGGACTCCCCTGTGAAAGCAGGGGACCGGAGGCCGACGACGCAAAAAACACGGCGTGAGGCGCGTTTCGGGTATAATTTCAGGGTGGAAGAACAACAGATTGATAGTTTGATCGGGCAGACGACGGACGAGATACGGGAAAGCGTCCACGAGGCGACAGGGCAGCCCGCGTACCGGGGCGCGCAGGTCGCGGAATGGCTGTACAGACGGATACTGCCCGAACAGGGCGGCGGCGGCCAGGCCGATTTCGACCGGATGAACAATCTGCCGCTGGAGACGCGCCGGAAGCTGGCCGAACGCTTTGCGCTGTCGCCGCTGACGGCGACCGAGTCGCACACCGACTCGCGCGACGGCACGGTGAAGGTGCTGGCCCGACTCAACAGCGGCAATCACCCCATCGAGTGCGTCCTGCTGCCGGACACACAGCGCGTCTCCGTCTGCCTCTCGACGCAGGCGGGCTGCCCCATGGCCTGCGCGTTCTGCGCGACGGGGACGCAGGGGCTGACCCGCAACCTCTCGGCGGGCGAGATCGTGGCCCAGTTCCTCCTGCTGCAGAGCCGCTCCGCGCGGCGCATCACCCACATCGTGCTGATGGGCATGGGCGAGCCGCTGCTGAACTATGACGCCGTCCTGAAGGCCGTCCGCGTTCTGAACGCCGAGTGCGGGATCGCGATGCGGCACATCACCCTGTCCACCGTCGGCGTCGTGCCGAACATTGACCGGCTGGCGGCGGAAGACCTGCAGCTCACGCTCGCCGTCTCGCTGCATGCCCCGACCGATGAGCTGCGGACGCGCCTGGTGCCGATCAACAAGACCTACCCGCTCGAAAAACTGATGCCCGCCTGCCGACGCTACGCCGAGGCGACGGGGCGGCGGCTGACGTTCGAGTACGTGCTGCTGCGCGAGGTCAACGACCGCCCCGCCGACGCGGCGGCGCTCGCGCGGCTGCTCCAGACCTATTTCAAAGACAGGCCCGCCGCGATCAACGTCATCCCCTACAATCCGACCAGCGTCGCGGAACAGTTCGCGCGGCCCGAACCGGCGCGGATCGCCGCCTTCCGGGCGACTCTGGAGCGGGCGGGCATCGTAGTGACCCAGCGCAAAGAACGCGGCCAGCAGATCGCCGCCGCCTGCGGGCAGCTCGTCACCGAGACCACGCGCCGGCGCCCGGTCAAGACCCCTCTGCCGATGCTGGCAGGAGCGAGCAGTCATGGATGACGAGGCCAATCCTTTCCCGGAAGGCGCCGACTGCCCCGCGACGACGGAGGCTCCGTCGGAAGGCGAATCTGGCCCCGAAGACGACGCCCCTGCTAAAGAGCCGGTGTCGCTCGAAACGGCGCTCAGTTGGCTGGCGAAGATCCGCCCCGCCGCCGTCCTCGCCTTGCTCAGAGACCCGGACTTCGCACTCGTCAGCATGACCGCCTTCGCGGGCTTCCGGGTCGGGACGACCGGCTATGCCAACCCGATTGTCCGAAAGCGTCTCGCCCTGGAAGCGATCCGCGACGACAAATTCGCCGAGAAACTGCGCGCGCTCTCCGAAGACGCCGCGCCGCCCGTGATCACGATCCCGCCCGCGCCCCCGCCCGCCAACGGCGCACACTTAGAACCCCCGCAGGACGAGGAGCGCCGCGCCGCGCTGCGGTCCGAGCGCGACCTGCGCCGCCGGGAGCGGGACGAGGCGCGGCAGGCGGCCGCCGTCGCCGAGGCCGCCCGCACGGACGCCGAGCGTCACCAGCGCCGTCTGGAGAAGGAGCGCGACGAGGCGCTCGCCCAGGCCCAGCGGCAGGCCCAGCGACTGGCGCGGCTGGAACGTCAGGTCGCGCGGCTGCAGTCCGAACAGCACAGTCTGCTGCGGACGCTGCGGCAGCAGAGTCCCGATCACACCCGAACAGAGCCTCTCATAGATGACCCGGCCCGCCCGCCGGACG
>CAZZVX010000084.1:0-14440 GCA_964657535.1 Armatimonadota bacterium
CCCAACGACGGCTTGTTTCAGTGGACGGCGTCCAATGCCTTGATCTGCGGCTCGCTCGTGCTACCGGTCGGGCTGCTGGCGGGGCTGTACCCGGCGTGGCAGGCGAGCCGTCTCAGCCCAGCGGTCGCTTTACGCGCGGGGGCGTGCCGATGATGAAGTTGTTGTTTTTCGCATTGTCCAATCTCGGACGGCGACGCCTGCGCAGCGGGACCACGGCGACGGGGGTGGCGCTCGCGGTGGCGGCGCTGTTCAGTTTGGCGGCGTTCCAGCGCGGCTATCAGGTGGGACTCAAAGGCGAGATGGATCGGCTGGGCGCGCACCTGCTAGTCGTGCCGAAGGGCTGCCCGTATGACGCCGCCTCTATGGCCCTGCACGGCGCGACCTGGCCGTGTTATTTGAAGGGCGCGTATCTCCAGACAGTACGCCGGACACCCCACGTCGCCACTGCCGCGCCCGTGCTGATGACGGCGTTTTCCGACCCGGCGACGGGCGCGCAGGCGGTCTACTGCGGCGTGGACTCGTCCATTCTGCCATTGAAACGGCTCTGGCGGATTCGGGGACAGTTCGCCGCCGCGCCCGGCGATGTCCTGGTCGGCTCCGAGACGGCCCGCGTTCACGCTTGGGCGCTGGGGCGGCAGGTGGCCCTGCCCGGCCTGGACGGGCGGCGCGGGCGGGTCGCGGGCATCCTGGCGCCGACGGGCGGGGCGGACGACCTGTTCGTGTTCCTGCCGCTGGCGGACGCCCAGCGCGATTTCCACCGGCCCGGCCAGTTGACGCATATCCTGGTGCGCCTGGACGATACGGAGTCTTTGGACTCCGTTGTCTCTGCCTTGCGCGGGTGCGATGCCGGGCTGGAGATGAACGTGGTGCCGCTGGCGCACCTGTTCCGCACCATGCAGGCGCTGGTGGACGGCACCCGGCTGCTGCTGGGGTGCGTCGTCCTGGTCGCGCTGCTGGCGGCGGGCGCGGGCGTCGGCAATGCGGTGCTGATGGCGACCGTGGAGCGGACGGCGGAGATCGGCGTTTTGCGCGCCCTGGGCGCGTCGCGCGGGAACGTGTTCGCGCTGGTCTGGACCGAGACCGTGGCGCTGTGCCTGCTGGGCGGCGGCGCGGGCATCGGGCTGGCGTGGGGCGGGTCGCGGGCCGTGGAGGCGTGGCTGCGCGGGCGTCTGCCGTTCGTGCCGCACGACCCGCTGATCCGCGCCGAGTGGCCGGTCGTGCTGCTGTGTCTGGGCGGCAGCCTGCTGCTGGGGACGCTGGCGAGCCTGCTCCCGGCCTGGCGCGCGGCGCGCTTGTCGCCCGCCGAGGCCCTGCGCGCATGACCGGGACGCCTTTGACGGATGTCGTGCGGGCGGAAAACCTGACGAAAATCTACCGGCGCGGCACGGAGGAAGTCCGGGCCGTGGACGGCCTTTCGTTTTCCGTCGCGTCGGGGGAGTTTACGGCGATTGTGGGGCCGTCCGGCTCCGGCAAGACGACGCTGCTTCAACTTTTGGGCGCGATGGACACGCCGACATCCGGGCGGCTGCAAGTGGCAGGACACGACCTGGGCGGCCTGTCCGACGCGGCCCTGACCCGCCTGCGCCGGGAACACATCGGCTTTGTCTTTCAGCAATTCGGCCTGCTGCCGACGCTTTCCGTGGCCGAAAACGTCGCGCTGCCTGCGCTTCTAGGCCGCCGCGACGCAAAGGCCCGCGTCGAAGAGCTTCTGGAAACCGTCGGCCTGGCGCACCGCCGCCGCCATCGGCCCGCCGAGCTGTCCGGCGGGGAGATGCAGCGGGTCGCTATCGCCCGCGCCCTCGTCAACCGTCCCCGCTTGCTGCTCGCCGACGAGCCGACCGGCAGCCTGGACAGCGCAACGGGGGCAGAAATCCTCGCCCTGTTCCAGAGTCTGCGGCGCGACGGGCTGACCGTGATCGTTGTCACTCACAACGAGTCGCTGGCCCTGGCCGCCGACCGCCTCCTCCTCCTGCGCGACGGTCGCCTTTCCCAGCCGAAAAAATAAGAGAAGTTTGGCCGGCGACTCAAGTCGCGCCAACAAAAGCACAAAGTGTCCCTGCGGACACTAAGAATTCAAGACCAGAGCAAAGTCTGAGTCCGCGAAGGCGGACTTTGTGATCTTGTTGCCGCGACTTGAGTCGCCGGGCTATCTGACGGGCGACTTTCTTCCCCAATGCCGTCGCCTTGAGATGAGGGTGCTATAATGAAGACGTATCACGGGAGCAAAGGGGGTGGAACGGCAATGGCGGAACGGAAAACGCGCCTGACGGAGATGGTCTCCTGCGCGGGGTGAGCGGCGAAACTCGGTCCGGGGGACCTGAACGCTGCAGTCAAAGATTTATTTTCCAATGTGACGCGCGACCCGAACACGCTGGTGGGTTTCGGGACGCTTGACGACGCCGGGGTGTACCGCCTGTCTGAAACGCAGGCGCTGGTGCAGACGGTGGACTTCATCACGCCCGTCGTGGACGACCCCTTCGCCTATGGCGAGATCGCCGTCGCCAACGCGCTTTCGGACGTCTGGGCGATGGGCGGAACTCCCTTGACGGCGCTCAACGTCGTCTGCTTTCCTCGCGGGCTGGACCCGCAGATTTTGCACGAGATTTTACGCGGCGGCCTGGCGAAGTTCGCCGAGGCGGGCGTCGCCCTGCTCGGCGGCCACACCGTAGACGACCCGGAGATCAAATACGGCGCGTCCGTGACGGGCTTGGTGGACCCCGCGCACATCTGGACCAATGCCGGTGCGCGCGTCGGCGACGTGTTGATTTTAACAAAGCCGCTCGGCACGGGCATTATTGCGACGGGCGTCAAGCAGGGCGTGGCCTCATCGGAGTCCGCCGAGGCCGCGACACAGTCCATGCGGACATTGAACAAGGCCGCGCGGGACGCCGTGGCGCGGGTCGGCGGCGCGCACGCCTGCACGGACGTGACCGGCTTCGGGCTGCTGGGCCACTTGTCGCACATGGTCCGCGAGTCGGGCGTGACGGCGCAGTTGGACGCCGCCTCCCTCCCCACCCTGCCCGGCGCGCGGGAACTGGCGCGGGCGGGTGTTGGCCCCGGCGGCACGGCCCGTAACCGCGCCCACTTCGGCCCGAACGTGTCTTTCAGCCCCGGCGTCGAGGCAGCATTGATAGACATTCTCTTCGACCCGCAGACTTCGGGCGGTTTATTGGTCAGCCTGCCGGAAGACAAGGGCAAGGCATTGCTGGCAGATTTGGGCGCGCAGGGCATTTCGGCGGCGCTGATCGGCGTGATCGCAGCACCGTCGGCGGGTAAAATCGTGGTCGAATGACGTTAGACTGATTTGCGAGATGCTGGGATGCGCGGGTCGGGCAGGGGTGAGCCGCCTTCGCGCAGCCAGTAGAAGCGGCGCGTGGGGAGCGGACCGAACGTCTGCCGCTTCCCGCTTGGCCAGAGAACTTCCACCGACTTAATGCCGCTTTCCTGGCCCAGCCCGAACGTCAGGCGCGTGTCGCTGTGGGAACAGTAGCTGGTGCTTCCGTGGACCCAGGCAGACTGGCGGCTAATCTGCGTTTGAACCGTCACCTTCGCGCCCAGCGCGTCCCGGTTGCTTTGGACGCCTTCCAGCCGGAAGGTGATCCAGTTGTTGGCATTGCCGCCGTCGTTGCGGAACAGTTGCAAGGGTCCCGTCTGTGAAACCATGATGACGTCAAGGTCGCCGTCGTTGTCGTAATCCCCAACGGCCAGGCCGCGCGTTACGCGCGGATGGACGAGGTCGCCGAGCGAGTGCAAGTCTTCGGCAAACGTGCCATTTCCCACATTGTGAAACAACTGCTGGCTTTGAGCGTAAGATGAGCCTGCCGTTCTTTGGTCCATGCGGTCTAAAACGTGTCCATTACCGATAATCAGGTCCTTGTGGCCGTCCAGGTCGTAATCAAAGCATTCCAGTCCGAAGCCTAAGAACTGGAGATTGGTGCTTGCTAAGTTCGATTGATAGGCGGCGCTTTCAAATAAGCCCTTGCCCAAGTTGTGGAAAACCGACTTTGATTCCCCGGAAAAGTTGACGACGAACAGATCTTCCCGGCCGTCATTGTCGTAGTCGCCAACACTGATGCCCATGCCGGACTGCGCTTCGCCCTGGTCGCCCAGCGCCACGCCCGACACAAGCGCCCGGTCGGTGAATGTGCCGTCGCGGTTGTTGTGCAGCAGAAAATTGGGCATAGTGTCATTGGTGACGAACAGGTCCGGCCAGCCGTCCTCGTCGTAGTCCGTCCAAACCACCCCCATACTCTTGCCTTGCAATTTATCCAGGCCCGCCTTCTGCGTCACGTCGGTGAATGTGCCATCGCCGTTGTTGTGGAACAGCCGGTTATGGGTCGGCTCATAGACCTGCGGGCGGCAGTAGGCGGGCTTTTCGTCCAGCCCCAGGCAGGGCTGGTCCAGGGCTGGGGACCAGCGCACGTAATGGCAAACGAACAGGTCCAAATGTCCGTCGTTGTCGTAGTCGCCCCAGGCGGCGCTGAGAGGCCAGGGCGGCTCGCCGGCGGCCATGCCGTGGAGGTCGGCGATGCCCGCCGCGTGGGTCACGTCGGTGAACGTGCCGTTCCCGTTATTGCGGAAAAGATGGTTGCCGCCGTAGGCGGTGATGTAGAGGTCGGCCCGTCCGTCGTTGTTGTAATCGGCGACGGAGACACCCATCCCATAGCCTGTAGGAGCATCCAGGCCCGATCCAGCCGTCACGTCGGTGAATGTGCCGTCGCCATTGTTGCGGTACAAGGCATTGCGGGTGGGGAAACTGCGTTCCGACGGCTTGGCGCCGGGGACGGGACCGGCTTGCACGGCGAAGATGTCCAGCAGCCCGTCATTGTTGTAGTCGAACAGGGCGACGCCGCCGCCGATGTCTTCGATCATCATGTGCCGCCCGGTCGCGCCATTAGCATACTTCCAGTTGATACCGGCGGCCTGGGAGACGTCCGCAAAGCGCAGCGGGTGCGCCGTCACCGGCGGGCTGGCCACTGCGCGGGCGGGGTCAATGATGGTCGTGACGGGGATGATGCCAGACGAGTCGCTGGGGGGCGGCGCTTCCCGGCGGCAGCCTGTCAGCACGAATAGACTGCCGCCGAGGGCAGTCAGGAAGGTGCGTCGTGTGATCATCAGTACGTACCGACAGATGGCACAAAATTCGGTTTCGCCGCCTGCTTCGCCAGATCCGGCCTGCCCAAACGCAGGTAAAATGCGGCCAGGGCGGCACGCGGGCGCGGGTCCTGGGGCGCCGTATGCACCAGCATAAAATAGGTAGCCTGTGCCAATTGCGTGTTGCTGTCTTCCTCTTCCAACCGTGCCAGTTCCAAACCGGCCGAGATGTTGTGAGGATTGAAGCCCATCACATCCTTCAGATGCTCGATCCGGTCATGCCGCTCGGTGGCCTTCTGCAACTGTTCCCCCATGTAAGCCACCGCCTGGGTGTCGCCTACTGCCCGGAAGCCGTCCATCAAGCCGTTCATGATCTGCTTGTTGTTGGGAAACCGGTGAATCCCCTGCTGATAGATGCGCAGTGCGTCCATCGGGCGGTGGGAGCGCAAATACAGCTGTCCCAGCAGGACGTAGATGCGAGAATCGCCGGTCATTCCCGGCAGGGCGTGCTGGGCCAGGTCAATCCCCTGGCGCAGCGTGTCCGGCGTCTGCGGCTTCTCATTGTCAATAATCGCCATGAGATAACAAGCGAAAGGGTCTTCCGGGTGGGAGCGAAGGTAAAGCGCGACATCGCGCTCCGCTCCCCGCATATCGCTGGCGTCCATCTCCGTTTGTGTCAACGCCAGCACCGCCACGCGGTCATTGGGATTCATCTGATGGGCGCGGCGCAGCGATGCAACAGCATTAGGATAATCCTGGTTTGAGGCCGCCAAAACACCATACAAGCGGGCCGCGTCCATGCTGTTGGGGAGAAGTTGAGTCGCCCGCCGGGCGGCGGCCTGCGCCTGAAGATTTCTGTCTGACTGCTGCTCGACACCGGCCAGCTTCAGCCAGACGGAACCATCTTTGGGCGCGTACTTAAGAGCAGTCGTGTAACACTTTTCGGCCTGCGGCCAGCGCTGGGCCTGGGCGCAGAGGTCACCGATCTGAACGTAGCTGTCGGGAAACGTCGGGTCTTCCTTGATGCCGAGCAGCCATTCCTTTTCCGCCTGCGGATAGGCGTGTGCAGCCGCGAATTCCTCGCCGCGCCTGAGGTGGATCCGACCGGGACGATTGTCCTGTCGCCAGGAGTGCCACAGGAAGCCGCAGGCAACAAGAACAATCAGGAGGCAGACCATCACTAGCAGGCGCGCACGGATTGGCTGGGGAGGACGAGTTTGGGGAGCCGTCGGCGTCGCGGGAAGGGCGCTCATAAGTCGCAAATTCAGAACGCGGGCGCTGGGACAAGAGTTGTCGTCCCGCCGCCCGCGTTTTACTTTCCACAGAAGTTCTTGATCGGCGCTAGTTGACGATCTCGTTGATACCCGTCGTCGAGGTGGGGGCATAGTCGGCGGCCCGCATGAACTTGACGTGGCCGTCCACGAAGCAGAGCATCTTCTTGTAGCCCATGGCGTTGTCGGTGTCATGGAAGTTCTGCTGTTCCTGAAGCATCGCCTTCTGCGAAACCGTCGTCACACCTGCCAGCGTATGACCACCCAGGGAGTGATTGTTGGCGTCGTTATTGCCGTCGTTGCCTTTCTGGTCCCAGTAACGCCCGTTGTACCAGTTGGAGAACATGGAGCCGTAGCTGATGCCGCCATTCGCACCGGTGCCATCGCTTTTAGGTGCCCAACTGCTGTCATCCGGGCAGTGGTAGACCGCCGTGGATTTGACGTAGGGATAGACCTGGCTGGCCCATCCGGTGGCTGGGCTGTTAAGCATACTGGACCAGTCACTTTCGTTTGGGATATTCGTAGACGGAAATGTCTCATCATTGTCTTGGACGTATTGCAGGATGCCTAGACCCAACTGTTTCATGTCGGATTGACATGATGCCTGTCGCGCTTTTTCGCGGGCTTTGGCGAAGACGGGGAAGAGAATGGCCGCCAGGATCGCGATGATGGCGATGACGACGAGCAGTTCGATAAGTGTAAACGCTCTGCGTTTCATCTTTCTGTACCTCCTAAGATGAGCAAATATCGCAAAAGGATGCCTCATCATAGCACGAAGCCTTCTGCTTGTCAAGGGTTTCATGCGAGAAGCCCAAATAAAACAAATCGGTTTGCTTACGGGCGGTGAGAGAACCGCCTCGCTGGGTTTCCGCCGAATGACGGCAGCGCGGTGGAAATCTTGCCTTTACGTATGCGTATATTTCCCAAAGTAATTTCAAGGTTAATCCGGGTAGGCATTCTTTTCGCAAGAAGAATCAGTCCAAATTGGCGCGATTACAGCGCCGTCCGCCAATCACATTGTGGTAAAAACATAAGAGTACAGGGGAGCCGGATCCGGCTCCCCCGCGCTGTTGTTCCGTCATCGGACGGGCTAGCCGTTGGTGGGGCAGGTCGCGATGTTCTGCGCCAGTGTCGAGTCGTAGACATTGCCGTTGATGTCGCCTGCGTTGCAAGCCGGCTGGTAGGCGGTGGCGGCGGTGAAGTTATTGAAGCAGCCAATCTGATTGGGCGCACCGGTGGGGCTGCCCGCTATGTCAGTCGGGATGACCGCTTTGGCGTGACCGTCGCAGTACATCACGTTAAATCGGCCCGTGTGGCTGGCGCGGGCTTCTCCTTGAAAAGAGAATTTACCCGTCCCATCCCAGTCCTTCCAGCCGATGCCGTCTTGGTTGGAGCCGGCCTGAGCGCCGATGCGCTCCATGATCGCGATCTTGATGGCTGGCTCATTGACAGAGGCGATGGAGTGGGGAGCATTTCCATACAAACCCGGCGCACCGAGGTAGTTGCTCATGCCATAGGAAATGGGGATCGACGGTGGGTTTAGATTCACGTTATTATTGCCCATACACGGCCCGACGCACGCCCCGGCGCTTATCTGACCCGTGAAGGCGCCCCCATCGGAGCTGTCCGGGCATTTGAACACGTTGAGGGACTTGATGTAGGGATAGACCTGCTGCGCCCAGTTGCCGCCGGCAGGGTTCTCCCCGTTCGAGATCGGGAAGAACTCGTCGTTGTCCTGGACGTACTGCAAGATGCCCAAGCCGATCTGCTTCTCGTTGGAGAGGCAGGCAGTCTGTCGGGCCTTCTCGCGGGCTTTGGCGAAGACCGGGAAGAGGATGGCCGCCAGGATCGCGATGATGGCGATGACGACGAGCAGTTCGATGAGCGTGAAGCCTGCGCGCCGGGACTCGGCGGGGCTGCTTGGTGTGAACATGGTTTCTCCTATCAATTGTATAAGGTGCGTGAGCGGTCGAACCCACAGACGGCGGCGCTCGCCTCGCCGTCTGCGTCAGCAAGAGTGATTGCTAAGAATGGCCTAAACGGCAGGCCTTCATATGTTGCTATCTTGAAGTAATACCCAGAATCGAACCATTTAAGACCAATACAACCAATTATAACACTGTTTCGCTTTGCTGTCAACTCTCCAAGAAAACCTATGTCCGCGACAATTGCAAACTGAAGAGTAAAAGGTTTCTTCTAGTTGGATTGAGTAAGACTTCTGTAGACTTCGCAGGGGCTTCTACAAAAAAGAGCGGGGAGCCAAGATCAACTCCCCGCTCTCAATCTGTCCGTTCTGGTCGTGGTTGCTTAATTCGACTTGGCTGCCAACGCCTGCATCGCAGCAAATGCACCAGGGCTGAAGTTGTCACCGTTGACGTCGGCTTTTGTGCAGTTTGTGGTGTACGTCGCGTTCGTTTGATTATCATCGAAGCAACCATACATATTGATCGGCTGGATTTCGTCCACTGGGTTCATAGACTTGACGTGGCCGTCGCAGAACAGCACGTCCTGGCGCTTCGTGTGGCCGGCAAATCCTTGGTCCCTGAACTCTGTGTGTATCCAGTCTTCCCATCCAATTCCGTCCTGATTACGCGGGCCGGCAACCACCTCAGTAACCAAAACCTTGACAGACGGCTCATTAAGAGCGGCTAGTGCCGCAGGATGACCGGTGAGAGTATTAGCACCTATAAAGTTGTTCATGGCGAAGGAAATGGGGACTGGCGGTGAGCCAGGAAGCCAGTTTGAGAAGCCCATCCAGGTCGTATTCGCTGTGCCAGAACCGCTGTTCCAATGATTGACCGGGTCGAACTTGGCACCGTCAGGATTATCGGGACATTTTAAAACGTCCGAGGATTTCACGTATGGATAAATATCCTGCGCCCAGCAAAGCACGTTTGTAGGAACATTCGTCGCCGGAAAGATCTCGTCATTGTCCTGAGTATATTGCATAATACCCAAGCCGATCTGCTTGAGGTCGGAAGAACAAGCAGTCTGCCTTGCCTTCTCGCGGGCTTTGGCGAAGACCGGGAAGAGGATCGCGGCGAGAATGGCGATAATAGCGATGACGACGAGCAGTTCGATGAGCGTGAAGCCTGCGCGCCGGGACTCGGCGGGGCTGCTTGGTGTGACCATGATTTCTCCTATCAATCGGTAAAAGTGCGTGAGCGGTCGAACCCGCAGACGGCGGCGCTCGCCTCGCCGTCTGCGGCGGCAGACGTGGCTGCCGCGAGTGGATCAGAGGACGAAGCGTTCGGTTTTTTGTATTCTACCCAGGCGCACAACGGAGCCAAACTTGAATCCTCAACCATTAAGAACCACTGCGACCAAGTATAGCACTGTTTCACAACGCTGTCAACACCTCCAACAGATTTTTTCCGGGCAAGGAGTCTTGATTGTCTCAGTGAAATCTTATGAAAACCCTTCGCAACGACCGTGAAAGTGGAGAGTTTTACGACGATTTGACGTTATCATCAGACTGTGCTATAATTGGTTGAGTTTGGTTGAAATGCACCAGGTTAGGCGGCTATGCGATGATTACTTCTCGGCCCGTCGGGCGGCAGCAGTTGTTCCTCATGCTCCAGGAGCGCATCCAGCGCGGCGAGTACGCGCCGGGTTCCTGGCTGCCTGCGGAGCGGGCGCTGGCCCAGGAGTTCGGCATGGACCGGTCCGCCATCCGCCGCGCGCTGCTTCAGCTCGAAGAGCGGGGCCTGATCGTCCGGGAAGTTGGGAAGCGGCCCTGGGTCCGGGGCGGCCCGGTTTTTCCGGGACTGGGCGGCAGCGATCAGGGGACCCGGCAGCCCGCCGAGGCCGCGATGCGCACGATTGTGGCGATCCTGCCGCAGCACCCGATCTACCCGGCCTCGCTGGCGATTCTGCACGGGATGAACGCGACGCTGCGCTCGACGGAAGCGCCGCTGCGGTTGCAGGTCATTGACACGCACGGCGGCGGCGAGAGCCGGGAGACCTTCCTGGAGAAGCAGGCGCTCGATACCGTCGTCCGCGAGCAGATCGACGGCGTCGTGATCTGGCACCTGGGCGGGCCGGAGACTCTGCCGCAGCTGCGGGAGCTGGAGCGCCGTGGCACGCCCGTCGTCTTCATTGACCGCTATCCGAACGGCCTGACCTGTGACTTCGTCGGCGGCGACAACCAATCGGGAGTCGAAGCGGCGGTCGAGTACCTGCGGCATCTGGGCCACCGCCGGATCGCCCATCTCAGCACGGACGAGCAGACGACGGCCGTGGCCGAGCGCCTCGCGGCTTACTCCCAGGCCATGCTGGCCGGCGACACCCCGCCGAAGCCCGAATGGGTTTTTCACGTTTCACACGACGACACCAAAGACGTCGCGCCGGCCTGTGACCATTACTTCTCGCTGCCGGAGCCGCCGACCGCCGTGGTGGCGATGAACGACGCGCTGGCCCATTATTTCATCACGGAGTGTCAGGCGCGCGGCAAGAGCGTTCCCGAAGACATCAGCGTGATCGGGTACGACGACGTGGAGCGGCATTCGCCGCGCCCGGCGCTGCTGACGACACTGCACCAGCCCTTCGATAAGATGGGACGCCGTGCGGTCGAACTGCTTCTGCGGCGTCTGGCCGGGGCGGAGACGCCGGGGGCCAAGCAGCACGTTCTCCTGCCGACCCCGCTCGTCAAACGCGCGACCTGCCGCCCGCTCCGGGGCGAAGGCGCCGCGTAGGAGGCCCGCTCGCCCGGAGGGCGTTCAGGGAAGGAATGCCGCGATGAGCGACTACTGCGATTCCGCGCCCGGCGACCCGTGGCACGGGCCGTACCACGACACGGAGTACGGGTTCCCCGTGCGGGACGACGACGCGCTCTTCGAGCGGCTCGTTCTGGAGATCAACCAAGCGGGGCTGTCCTGGCTGACGGTGCTGAAAAAGCGCGCGGGCTTCCGGCGCGCGTACAGCGGGTTCCACATTGACGCCGTCGCGGCCTACGGGGACGAAGACCGCGTCCGGCTGCTCGGCGACCCCGGCATCATCCGCAACCGACTGAAAGTGGACGCGGCCATCGAGAACGCGCGCCGCCTGCAGGCGATCCGGGAGACGCACGGCTCGTTCGGCGCGTGGCTGGACGCGCACCACCCCCGGAGCAGGCCCGAATGGACCCAACTCTTTCGGGAGACGTTCCGCTTCACGGGCGGCGAGATCGTGGGCGAGTTTCTCATGAGTACGGGCTACCTGCCGGGCGCGCACCGGGAGGACTGCCCGGTCCACGCCCGGCTCGCCGCGCTGGGTCCGCCCTGGACGGGCGGGAAGACGCCGTGCGGTTGAACGCGGCCTCGGACGGGTACCAGCAACTGTCCGTCGGAGCCTTGACAGGATCCACGCGGCGCGGCCTATGGAGGCGTCCGGGGTCTGGTGGCCCTCCCGGTCTTCAAAACCGGCGTCCCGCTCAACGCGGGGGGTGGGTTCGATTCCCATCCGCCTCCGCCAGTCAAATGTCATGCTTTCTGAACCCGGAAAAAATGCGGACGCGCTCGCGCGACGGCCCGTGACGCGCCTGCGCGACGGGACGGTCCAGGAGGCCGACGACTGCCTCGTGGTCGAGGAGCCGCTCGAAATCCGAGTCGGCAACGAGCGATTCTCGGTGACGATGCGGACGCCGGGGCATGACTTCGAACTCGTGCGGGGGTTGCTGCTGACGGAGGGCGTGATCCGCTCGAACGCCGACATCGGCCGGATGCGCTACTGCGACACGGGGCAGCCGGGCGAGGGCGAGACGAACATCGTCACCGTGCATCTGACCAACGGCCTGCCGCCCCAAAAACGCTGGCAGCGGACACTGATGGCGGGGGCGTCGTGCGGCCTGTGCGGCAAGGCGGCGATTGAAGCCGTCGGGCAGGAAGTCTGTCCGTTACCGGATGGCGGGACGATCCGGGCGGGGACGCTGCTGGAGATGCCGCGCACACTGCGCCGCCGCCAGGAGCTGTTCGCACGGACGGGCGGGCTGCACGCGGTCGGGCTGTTCACGCCGGGCGGCGAGTGCCTGTGCGCCTTCGAGGACATCGGGCGGCACAACGCCACGGACAAGGCCATCGGCTGGGGCGTCGCGCAGGGGCTGCTGCCGTGGGCGTCGCCGGAGCCTCTGGTCCTGGTGGTCAGCGGGCGGGCGAGTTTCGAGATCGTGCAGAAGGCGCTGACGGCGCGCATCCCCGTCGTCTGCGCCGTGTCGGCGGCGTCGAATCTCGCCGCCGAACTGGCCGAGGCGAACCGGCAGACGCTGGTCGGCTTCCTGCGCGACGGGGGCATGACGGTCTACGCGGGCGCGTCCCGTGTGCAGTGGGGCGGCTAGACCGCCGCCGGTTCCGCGACGGCGCTTCTCTGCTGGGTCGCCTGCGAGCGCTCGCCGTGGAGGGCGTCGGCGGCGCGCTCCCAGGTCACGCCCAGGTCGGTCAGGGCGGGGCTGCCGCCCTGGTCTTCGCGGAGCAGGCTGAGGAGCAGGTGTTCGGTGCCGACGTAGGTATCGCCCAGGCGGCGGGCCTCCTCGCGGGCGGCGTAAAGCAGGTTGAAGCGGTTGTCGGTCCCCGCCTGCTCCGAGGGCGCGTTCTGGGGTTCCTGGCCGTCACCTGCGGCGCGGGCCGCGACGGCGGCGCGCAGCTCCGGCGGGGAAACGCCCAGGCGTCCGAGCAGGCGCGCGGACAGGATCTGCGGCTCCTCCACCAGCGCCAGCAGCACGTGTTCCGGCTGCGCCAGGTAGAAGCCGTCCCGCCGGGCGCGTTCGTGCGCGGCCTGCAGCGCCTTCTCGACGCTGGTCGTGGTTCGCAGTCGCACGGGGGCGGCGCTCTTGGCTGTCATTCGAGTCCGTCTTTCTCGCGCCCCCGGCGGCGCAGGATTTTGGGGACATTCTGCGGAGGGAAACCCGGTGACGGATCCGCCTAAGAAGAAATGTGGGCCGGGGCGTTCGGTTTTACAGGGCGCGCGGCCCGTTGTTGCGTTCAGTATACCCGATTCGGGGCCGCGTTCGACCCGGCCCGGCCTTTCTTCAGGCCAGGCAGCCGAGCATGGACGCGAGGTAGTTGATCTGGCCCAGGTGATAGGTCATGTTCCAGTGGGGATAAGCGACGATCTCGGCCAGGCACATCGCGCCCCAGGGCATCTGGACGGTTTCATCCAGCGCGTCGTCGGGGACGGCCTGAATGGCCGCGACCACGCGGGCGGTGTTCGCCTGCAGCCGCGCCTGCAGCGCGTCCCAGCTCCCGGCGGCGGCCTCGTCCCGCTCGGACTGGTAGGCGGCGTAGCCGCTGCCGGGCCACTGCCGCGTTTGCAGCAGTTCCGCCGTGTAGCCGTTGAGGACGGCGCATTCGGCGACTTGGTTCAGCGCGGTGCGGGCCGTGCCTTCGGGGCTCCACGTTCGCTTGTCTTCGGGCAGGCGGAGCAGGGCGGCGGTGAGGTCGGCGGCGGCCTTCTGCGTCGCGACCGCCATAGACGCTTGCAGGGTATTTGGCATAGAGTCATCTCCTTTGGAAAGTCAGCCCTTTTCCCAGGGGTTCAGCCCTGGGTTGCCGGGGAGAAGATTGCCCGCCTGCACGGGCGAAGACAATTCTCCTTCGGCGCCTCCGCGTTCCACCAGGCTCATGTGGTCGGAATCGAGGATAACTATCGGGCGGTCTCCTCGCTGTCTTCGGGGCGCAGTGCCTCTCGATATTCCTTTCCCAACTGAATGGCCTCCTCGAACCCTTCGCTGTCCGCAAACGAGCCGAAAACTTTATCCCAGGGATGCGACGGAATCTGCGGCTTGTCCGTCCGCAATCGCTGCTTGATTTGTCCCAGTTCTTCTTCAATGACGGACAAACGTTCTTCAATTGTAAGCATTGACATAACAACCCACCTTCACAGTTCGCGACGAGTCTATTATACCTTTGCGGGGACCGATCCGCCGCTGTGCCGAAAAGCGGCGCGGCCCGACGCCGGATTTTACGGCGTGGCGCGCAGGACGTACAGGAGGCCGTTGGTGGCGGTGCAGGCGAGGGTGTCGCCGTAGAGGGCCAGGCCCGCGCCGGTGACGCGGGCGCCGGGGGTGGTCTCGTAGACGCGCTGCACGGCGTAGTCGGCGTCGA
>CAZZVX010000085.1:0-14354 GCA_964657535.1 Armatimonadota bacterium
CTGCCGGGCGGCGTTGCGGCGGACGGTCAGCGCAGTCCATGCGACGTTTTCAGCCTGGTGGCGCAAGGCATCGGCGCGGCGCTTCATGCTGTCGGCGACCACCGGGTCGGTCTCGTAGTCGGCATCTACGGCGAGACCGGCGGCGGCAATGATCAGTTCGTGCGATTCGTCGCGCACGGGGCCATATTCGTGCTGGGGCAGGTCGTCCAGCGCCGCGCCCAGCGCCTGGACAGCGTGTTTGGCTTTTTGTTCAATTTGGCCGTCGTCGAGGGGTGGCATCAGCAGCAGGGTCATCAGCAGGTCGCAGAAGCGCATTTCCAGCGAGGAGCGGGCGGCGCGTTTCAGCCAGCCGATCTCCGGGGCGGTCAGGTTCGCCTCCGAAGTTCGGCGCGGCCCTTGCAGGAGAAAACGCCCGAACACCAGATAGGCATGGCCGAGCAGCGCGCCGCACAAGGCGAACAGCGCCTTCCAGTGAAAACCGAGGATTAAGACGGCGGCGAAGGCGAGCCAACAGGCGCCGGTGAACAGTGTCCAGTGCCAGCGTGGCTTGCCCGGCACGCGCAGGGGGTGAGCGGCGGGCGCGGCGAGCGCGTTCGGTCCGCCGTCCCGCAGGCGCTGCAGTTCGGCCCGGCGCTTCGGCCCTAAATCTTGTGGAGAGATGTCCATTGCGTGTTTGCTACGCCGTGCGTCGGCGCGAGAACAGAGCGATCAAGATTGCTAATGCGGCGACAAAGCCGATGGCGACGCCAATCGGCCCGTAGATGCCCAGAAACAGATACCAGAACAGCGCAAAGGAGGCCAGCACACCGATCATCAAGGCGATGCGCGCCGCCGCGCCGGGGTCGTTGCGCTTGTTGACGGCCCGCGTGGCGACATACACGACGAACGGCAAAAACAGCAGGCCGATGAGCAGGCCTGCGCCGAGCGCAATGTACTTGCCGACGAGGCTGGGCGTGTCGAACTCCAATTGGCCCTGGCCCGCCGGGTAGCGCGCAAAGCCGCCGGTACTGGACGTGGCCTCAAAGTGATACTGGTACTGGCCGCTGTCGGGCGGCGTGTAGTCCCAGGTGACGTCAATGCCCGCCGTCGGGTCGCCGCCGGGAACCTGCGCCGGGATGCTGATCTGGCCGCCGGGCGCGTCCACGAGCATTTTGAGCGCGGTCGGGGCGTCTCCCTCGGTCTGCCTGTACTTCAGGTGGAACGTGTAGAGATGCCCCGGCAGAATGCTCGGCGGGAACTCGCTCGCCGGTTCCAATGTCGGCGGCTTGGCCCAGGCGAACGCGGTCAGCAGCAGCAGGGCGAACACGGAAAAGGTCACAAAGATCGGTTTCAACGGCGCTCAGTCTCCTCGGCACGGACGATGGGCAGGGACAGTATTCGATACGGCTTTCTGCCTTTAATTGTGACACAAAACGCGGGATTTGGTTGCAAGGGTTCGCACAGGACCCATCTCAAAGATCACCTGATTTGCCCGGCGACTGAGGAGAATGCCCGGCGACTGAAGTACCTTCGTTTCAACTTCGTTAGCGCGGCAACAAAAGCACGAAGTCCGAGGGTAAGGACTCAGACTTCAACCCGGTTGACATCTTGAGTGTCCGCAGGGACACTTTGTGCTCTTCTAGCCGCGATTTTAATCGCCGGGCTGTTTAGAACGCCGCGCTGCGCGGGTCTTCGCTGTGGACGCGGTGTTCGCGGGGCGGCGTGGTTTCGGTGGCGGGAAGGGCGATGCGGATTTCGTCGCCGACGCGCAGGGGGGCGGGCTGTTCCAGGCGCAGGCCGTTGTGAAAGACGGCGACATCGGCGGGGGCGTTGGGAGCGGGAAGGAGAAGTGCGCCGCCGCGCTCACCCTGAATGAAGGCGGGGGGGGCGGACAGCCCGGCCAGGGGAAAGACATCGTCGCCGGGGGCGGCGTTTGTAAGCGTCCCGCCGAGGCCGATCTTCGCGCCGCGTTTGAGGCGAAAGTCGCGGGGCGTTCCCTTGTCGCCGAGTTTGAGACGCAGCGGAGTGGGGCGGGGAACAAAAAAGAGAAAGAGCAGGATCAGGAGCAGGACCAGAACGCCCGCGCCGATGGGCAGGATGTACGAACGATGCGGCGTTTCCTGACCGGAGGGCGCAAGGACAGTGGGAACTTGGGTGGTCGTGTCCGTTTCCTGGTCGCCTTGGCCGGGGCCGACCGGCAGGCGTTCAATGGGCCGGCCCGATGGGGCGATGCCGACGCCGACGCCGTATTCGTGCAGGCGTCCAGTGGCTTTGAGTGTGCGCAGAAGGCGCTCGTACTCGCGGTCGTCGGCGGTGTCGGGGTAGATGGTCAAGCCTTTGAGCGTGTAGTAGGCGAGATACTTCGGGTAGTTCGGGTCGGTGGGCAAGGGCCGGTCGTTGAACGAGTCGGTGAGCAGGACGACGGCGCCGGGGCGGCCGGGAGTTTCGGCGATGAGTTTTAACGCGGCGGCGTGCGGCCAGCGGATGTTGGTCCCCTGCCCTTTTTGGACATCGCCGGGCAACTGGTCAATCAGGGCGTCCTTGTCGGCATTGGCGGCGAGGGTTTTGTCAAAGACGGTCTGGTATCCGGTGCCGAAGGTTTCCAGCACGACGCGGTCGCCGGGGGCGCAGCCTTGCCGGAGGAGGGTCGCGGAGGCGGCGCGTTCCTGCGCGAAGATGCCGCCGGTCTTGGTGCTGGCGGACACGTCAAAGACGAGGACGAGCGTTTTGGGGTGCAGGGGCTGGATTTGGGCGGCAATCGCGTCCGGCGACAGCGGCGGCGTGGGCACGTCTTGGGCGAGCGCGGGCAAGGCGCTTCGCAGGCAGAGCAGGACGGCGAAGATGAGGATTGGCACTGGGCGCATAAGTTTTGTCTTGGACACGGACTGTTTATTCGGACGACGGGGGCATTTTTCCTCCTGAGCGGCTGGCAGGTGGTATCATCAGATTGGGGAATAGCCAATGGCGCAGGTGGCGTGTTTGGGGATTTTGGTGGCGGATGTGGTGGGCAAGCCGATTGATGCGCTGCCGCCGCGCGGGACGCTGGCGGCGGTGGAGCGGATTGAACTGCACGCGGGCGGGTGCGCGGCGAATACGGGGATCGGTCTGGTCCGGTTGGGCGTCGGGGCGGCGGTGCTGGGCAAGGTCGGACGGGACGGCTTTGGGGATTTTCTAACGCAGACGCTGTTGAAAGAAGGCGTGGACGTGACGGGGCTGGTCCAAGCCCCCGAAACGGCGACTTCGGCGACGATGGTGGCGGCGCATGAGGACGGCGAGCGGACATTCTGGCACGCGCCCGGCGCGAATGCCGAGTTCGGGGCGGACGATGTCGCGTGGCCGGTGCTGGACGGCGCGGAGATTGTGCATCTGGCCGGGCCGTTGTTGATGCCGCGCTTTATTGGTAAAGACAGCGCGGCGGTGATGGCGCGAGCGAAGGCGCAGGGAAAGACGACGACGCTGGACACGGTTTGGGACTTCACGGGGCGCTGGATGACGGTTCTGGGGCCGTGCCTGCCGTTTTTGGATTATGCGTTGCCATCATTGGAAGAAGCGAAGCAGATCACGGGGCAGGACACGCCGCGCGACATCGCGCAGGTCTTTTTAGATGCCGGAGTCGGCACGGTGGGGCTGAAGATGGGCGCGGACGGGGCGTATGTGCGGACGGCGGCGGGCAACGAACTGCGCGTTCCTGCCTTTCCGGTGGCCGTCGTGGACACGCTCGGCGCGGGCGATGCGTGGGCGGCGGGCTTTTTGTGCGGCCTGACGCACGGGTGGGATATGGAGCGGACGACACGCTTCGCCAACGCCGTCGGCGCGTGCTGCGTCGGGGCTTTAGGCGCGACGCGCGGCGTCCGCTCATTTGAGGAAACCTGCATTTTAGCCGGTGTTTTTTAACCCGGCGGCGACGCCGTTGATGGACAGCAGGACGGCGGCGCGCAGGTCGCGGCGGGCGGTTTTGGTGTCCGGCGAATCGTCTTCGGGCGGCAGGGCACGCAGGCGGCGCAGCAGTTCCACTTGCAGGTAACTGAGTGGGTCCACGTAGGGGTTGCGCAGACGGATGGACTTTTGCAGGACGGGGCTGTTGTCCAAAAGCGCGCCTTGGCCGGTGATTTGACAGATCATCGTGACGCTGCGGTTGTATTCGTCGCGGATGAGGCCGAAGATGCGCGTTCGGAGAGCATCATCCGTGACCAGGGTGGCGTAGCGGGCGGCGATGTCCATGTCGGCTTTGGCGAGCGACATCTGCGCGTTGTCCAGGGTCGCCCGGAAGAAGGGCCAGTCTTTGTACAGGACTTGCAGGAGAGATAGGCGTTCGGGAGAGGCGCCCGCGTAAGCCTCTAGGGCCGTGCCGACGCCGTACCATCCGGGCAGGGTGTAGCGGGACTGCATCCACGAGAAGACCCAGGGAATGGCGCGCAGGTCTTGAATGCGGTCGGAGGCGGTGCGCTTGGGCGGGCGCGAGCCGATGTTGAGTTGGGCGAGTTCGCCGACGGGCGTGGTTTCCTGGAAGAAGCGCACAAAGTCGGGGTCGTCGTAGACAAGTTTGCGGTAGGCGTCCAGCGAGGCGCGGCTGATTTCGTCCATCGCGGCGGTCCAGGCGGCGTTCGCCGTTTTGCCGTTCGCGCCCGGCGTTCCGCTGGCGAGCAGGACGGCGTGGACGATCTGCTCTAAATTGCGGGCGGCGATTTCTTCGTCAAAGTAGCGGGCGGCGATGACTTCGCCTTGCTCGGTGATTTTGAGGCGGGGCCGCCGCCGCGCCCGACGGCGCCCCCGCGCCCGTGAAAGAGGCGCAGGCGGACGTCGTGCTTTTGGGCGACTTCGGCCAGCACGGTCTGGGCGACGTAAAGTTTCCAGTTGGCGGACAGGTAGCCGCCGTCCTTGTTGCTGTCCGAGTAGCCGACCATGACTTCCTGGCCGCCGCGCGCATCCACATTGGCCCGGTAGACGGGGTTGGACAGCAGGGCGTCTAAGACGCCGGGGGCATTTTCCAGGTCTTCAATGGTCTCAAACAGGGGGACGATGTCCACGGCGGAGGCAAGCTCGCCGTCGGGCTGCGTCTGCACGAGTCCGGCGTCTTTGGCGAGCAACAGCAGGGCCAGCACGTCGGAAACGTCGGAGGCCATGGACATGATAAACGAGCCGAAGGCGTCCGGGCCGAGCGTCTGCCGCTGGGATTGGACCAGGCGGAACAGGCTGAGGGTGCGGTCGTTTTCCTCGCCGTAATGCAGTTCCAACGGAACAAGGGGGCGTGGGGCGGCGATCTCGCGTTCCAGCAGGGCGACTTTGTCGGCTTCGGAGAGGGCGGGATAGTCTATGCCCTGCTCCCCCAATACGGCGGACAATGCGCCGAGATACTTGTCTTTGTGTTCCCGGATGTCCAGTCGGGCCAGGTGGAAGCCGAACAAGCGGGCCTGGGCCAGCAGCGGGACGACGGCGCTGCGGGCGGCGTGGCGGCCTCCGTTTTGTTCCAGGGAGCGCTGCACGATCTCCAAATCGGCGATGAATTCGTCGGCGCGGTCGTAGGCGGCGTCGGTGTTCTTGGGGCGTCCGCCGGTGCGCTTGCGGGTCTGGCGCAGGCGTTCCCAGATGAACTCCATTTTGCGGCGGTACAACTCGGTGGGCGAGCGCGTGGCGGCTTCGGCGGCGACTTCGGGCAGACGTTTGGCGTCTTCGGCCAGAGAGCGTTCCAGTTCTTCGCTGAAGCCGACATAGTGCTGGGACTGGCTGAGCCGATCACTGAGGGCGCGGACGGCGGGGATGTACAGGCCCAAGATGGTGTCCCGGTGCATCCTCAGGATTTGCGTGGTGTGTTCGGGGGTGATGGTCGGGTTGCCGTCGCGGTCGCCGCCGACCCAGGAGCCGTATTCTAAGAAATTGCCCAGCGGGAACGTCTCGCCCGGATAACACTCGGCGAGGGCGGTTTGCAGGTCTGTGTACAAACGAGGCGTGACGGCAAAGAGCGTTTGGACGAAATAGAACAGAATGTTGCGGGCTTCGTCCAGCACGGTGAGGCGGCGCTGGCGCACTTCATCGGTCTGCCATAAAATCTCGGTGTCGGCGGCGATGTCTTCTTCCCCGCGCTGCCGCTCGGCGGCGGACAGCAGGGGCCGTTCCAGGGCGGCGAGGGCGTCGGACAGCCGGTACAGTTTCTGCTGCACGCTGCGGCGCTTGGACTCGGTGGGGTGGGCCGTGAAGACAAGCTGAATGGACAGGTCTTGCAGCAGGGCGCGCATTTCATCCGCCGTCAGGCCCTGCGCCTGCAAGGTGCGGACGGCGTCGCGGACGCTTTCGGGGCGGGGCGTGTCCCCGGCGGCGGCGGCGCGCTGCCGGTTGATGCGGGCGACTTCGCGCTGCTCGGCCAGGTTGACCAGTTGAAAGTAGGTCGTGAAGGCTTTGAGGACGGGCAGGGCCTGGGCAAAGGCCATGCCCCGAAACATCTGCTCTAATTGCGCTTCGGCCCCGTCGCTGCCGGGGGTTTCGCGGGCCTGCTTGGTGAGGGCGCGCACCTGCTCCACGTTGTCAAAGAGCGTTTGCCCGCCTTGTTCTTTGAGAACGTCGCCGAGGGCGTTGCCGAGCGTTCGGATGTCGCGGGCGAGTTCGCCGCCGTGTTCTTTGTCCGGTGTATGGGTCATGGGGTGATTGTACCCAATGCGTCAAGGGCGGCCCACCTCCTTGTTCTCTCGTTCCTCGTTCACAGGGTTCTCCCGAAACGGGAGGATTCGGAGTGTGAACGTGGGGCTGAATTCTTAATCCTCCCGTTTCGGGAGGACTCCAGCGAAGCGGGGAGGTGGGCCCTCTTACTCGCCTGCCCGGCCCTGAGCGCTTTGCAGAATGGCAACGGCACTCGGCGACAAGGGAACCGAAGCGTTCCGGTGCCACATTGCCCGCGTCGCCAGCGGACGGAGGGTTTTGGCATGACCGTCGGCAAACAGGTAGTTGCTGTAACCTTCTTGTAAATGTCCTGCCCAGAGGGTGCGGCTGCCGGGGTTGAAGGCGGCAAGATTGTCTATGTTGAAATCGGGCTGGTTGCTGCGCGAGATTTCGCAGAACATGATAAGCGAAATGGGATAGGGAATATGGTCGGTGTTGACGGGGAGGGAACTTGGCCCGGCGAACGCGCCGTTTCCTCTATCGTTTTTGCCACGATATACGATCCCAGCGGAGTTGGCGGCGTAGGAACGGGGAAAGCCGTCGGGGGCCGTGCCTTTGTCGTCGCGACTGGGACATTGGTAAAGTTGTGTGCTTTTGACATAGGGAAAGATGGCGCTGCGCCAGGTGTTCTTGCTGCCGGGCGCGGCGGCGATGTCGGGCATCTGTTCGTCATTGTCCTGGGCGTATTGCATGATGCCGAGGCCCAGTTGCTTCATGTTGGAGGCGCAGGAGACTTGGCGAGCCTTCTGCGGATTACTGCAGAAACCAGGAAATAGAATGGCGGCAATGACGGCTATCGTGACGAGGACGAGAAGCAGTTCCCAGATTGTGAATCCGTGACGTTTCATGGCGATTCGCTCCTTTCCACAGGGATTGCATTGGGTTACGGCCTGCCGCCGGCGTTTTGCGCGCCTTGCAGGATGTCTATGGCGTTGGGAGTGAGCGGGACGGCTGAGCGGTGCCAAAATGTCTGCGTGTCCATCGGGCGCAGGGATTTCACATGGCCGTCGGCAAACAAGTAGTTGCTGCGGTCGGTGTGTCCGGCCCACAAGGCGCGGCTTTGGGGGTCGAAGGCCGCGAGGCTGTCTATGTTGAAGTCGGGCGTGGTGTGGTGGGACACTTCGCAGGCGGCGATGAGGCGTTCGGGGTGGTCAAAGTCGGCGAGGCTGAGGGGTTTGGAACCCGGCCCGGCGAAGACGCCGTTGCCCTGGTCGCCCTTTTTGCCGCTGTACGTGATGCCCGCCGAGTTGGCGGCGTAGGAGGCGGGCAGGCCGTCGGGGCCGAGCGTCTTGTCGTTTGGGCGGGGACATTGATAAATCCCTGTGCTTTTGATGTAGGGGTAAATCATGGTGCGCCAGGTGGCATTGGGGTTCTTTTTGTCGGCAATGTCGGGGTAGCGCTCGTCATTGTCCTGCGTGTATTGGAGAATAGCGAGGCCAAGCTGCTTCAAGTTGGAGGCACAACTTGTCGCAGGACTCTTATCGCTATGCGAGGCAAACACAGGAAACAGAATGGCGGCCACGACGAGAATGATGAGGATGACGGCGAGCAGTTCCCAAACCGTGAAGCCGTGGCGCAAAGAGTGACGTTGCATGGTATGATTGCTCCTTTCGCTTTATTGTATTGTACCCGAAGATTGCCCACTTCCCCGCTTCGCTGGGGTCCTCCCTTTTAGGGAGGACCCTGCGCAGTGAGGGACGAACGGAGCAAGGAGGCGGGCTTCCGAGGGAACAAGGTGGTGGGCGAATGGGCTGCGTTGACGAACTTTGGGTTGGGCGGGTAGACTCGGACGGGAAAAGGGAGAACTGCTGCTATGCCGCGTGAGATCGTGCTGGGGAATGGGGAACTGCTGGTCAATTTGGACAAGCATCTTCAGATTCGGGACATTTATTATCCGTATGTGGGCTGGGCCAACCATGTCGGGGGGTATCGGTGCCGGGTGGGGGTGTGGGTGTCGGACGGCGGGATGGCGTGGCTGGATGACGGGTGGGAGTGGGACGTGAAGTATGAAGAAAATACGCTGGTGACAAACTGCGCGGCGCGGCACAAGGCGCTGGGGGTGCGGCTGAGGGCGGCGCACTCGGTGCTGGCCGATGAGAATGTTCTGCTGACGCGGTATCAATTGGAGAACTTGACGGACGCCCCGCGCGAGGCGCGGCTGTTTTTGGCGCACGATCTGCGGATTGATGAAAGCGATATTGGGGACACGGCGTTTTATTCGCCCTATCTGAAGGCGATGGTGCATTACAAGCGGGATCGGTACTTTTTGTTCGGCGGGGACGCGAACGGGGGGATTTGGGAGTACGCTTGCGGCGAAAAGGGGTTCCGAGGGGCGGAAGGGGCATGGCGGGATGCGGAGGATGGTCGGCTGTCGGGGAATGCGATTGCGCAGGGGTCGGTGGACAGCGTGCATAGTTTCTCCCTGCCTTTAGACGCGCGGGGAACAGCGACGGCGCGGGTGTGGATGGTCGCGGGGGAAAGCCTGGAGGACGTGGGAGCCTTGCAGGAAGGGCTGGCGCAGGAGACGTTTGACGCGGCGTTTGCGGAGGCGGGCCAGCACTGGCGGCGACTGGTGGAAGACGTGCGGCCTGATTTGGACAAACTGCCGCCGCGCGTGGCCGAGTTGTTTACGCGCAGTCTGCTCATCATTCGGACGCAGACGGACAAGCGCGGGGCTATCTTGGCGTCCAATGACTCGGACATCATGGAGACGGCGCGGGCGCACTATTCGTACCTGTGGCCGCGCGACGGGGCGCTGGTGTGTCAGGCGCTGGACCGGGTGGGATTGCGGGGAATTACGCAACCGTTCTTTGAGTTCTGCGCGCGGGTGCTGCCCTCAGACCGGGCGGCGCTGATGCACAAGTACGGGCCGGATGGGACGGTGGGGGCGTCGTGGCACCCCTGGGTCGTGGACGGCAAGCCGGAAATCCCGTTCCAGGAAGACGGCACGGCGCTGGTGGTGTCGGCGCTGTGGGCGCACGTTCAGAAGTATCCCGATGCCAAGTTTGCGGCGCGGATGTACGAGAAGTTCGCGCGTCCGGCGGCGGACTTCCTGCGGGACTTCCGGCACCCCCAGACGAAACTGCCGCTGCCGTCGTGGGACATCTGGGAAGAGCGGCGCGGGACGCACATCTGGACCACGGCTTCGGTGGTCGCGGCGCTGCGGGACGCGGCGCTGTATGCGGCCCATCAAGGGGACGTGAGGCGGGCGGAACGCTGGGCGGCGGCGGCGGAGGAAACGCGGCAGGCGATGCTGACGCACCTGTGGGACGAGGAGGCGGGGTATTTTGCGCGCATGGCGGCGACGGACGATGCAGGGAACGTGACGCGGGACATGACCGCCGATTCGTCGGCGTATGGCGTGTTCGGCTTTGGCGTCCTGCCCGCCGATGACCCCAAAGTGGTGTCTACAATGAGTGCGTTTGGGCGTCGGCTTTGGGTGAAGTCCAATGCGGGCGGGCTGGCACGATATGAGCGGGATTATTATTTCCGCGTGTCCGACGACTTTGACAAGGTTCCCGGCAACCCCTGGATCATCTGTACGTTGTGGCTGGCGGACTGGTACGTTGCCATTGCCAAGACGCCGAAGGACCTGCGCAGCGCATTGGACCTGCTGGAATGGGCGAGTTTGTGTGCGTCGGGAACGGGGGTGCTGTCCGAGCAGGTGCATCCGTTTACCCTGCAGCCGCTGTCCGTCGCGCCGCTGACATGGTCGCACGCGCAGTTTGTGAAGACGGCGTCGGACTATCTGGACAAGTTGGCGATCCTGGGCGGGTAGGAGACCTCACCCCCAGGCGCAGGAGACCTCACCCCCCTGCCCCCTCTCCTTCGTAAGGAGAGGGGGAGCAAGAAGGAGGGGTGAGGGAAGGCTTCCTTAGCCTTTGCGCTGGGCGAAGTCGCGCAGGAGGTCGGCCAATGCTTGGACGCCTGCGGTCGGGAAGGCGTTGTAGATGGAGGCGCGAAAGCCGCCGACGCTGCGGTGGCCTTTGAGTCCGTCCATCTGGGCGGCTTTGGCTTCGGCGAGCAGGTCTTTTTCGAGGTCGGGGTTCCCCAGGCGCCAGGTGACGTTCATCAGGGAGCGGTCGGCTTTGTCGGTGACGGCGGGTTCGTAGAAAGGCGTGTTTTCGTCCAGGGCGTCGTAGAGGATGCGGGCTTTTTGGCGGTTGGCTTGCTCCACGGCGCTCAGGCCGCCCTGGTCTTCCACCCACTTCAAGACAAGGCCGACGACGTAGACGGCGAAAGTCGGGGGGGTGTTGTAGAGCGAGTTGGCGTCGGCGTAGGTCTGGTAGGACAGGATCTTGGGCTGGTTGGTTTTAGCCGTTGCCAGGAAGGATTTTTTGATGACGACCATGGTGACGCCGGCGGGTCCGGCGTTTTTTTGCGCCCCGGCGTAGAGCAAAGAGAACTTGGAGTGGTCGCGGTCGAGCGCAAGGAAGTCGGAGGACATATCGGCCACTAACGGCGCTTGAACGTCGGGGAGCGTGAAGTATTCGGTGCCTTCAATGGTGTTGTTGGTCGTGATGTGGACGTACCGGGCGCCCGGAGTCTCGGTGAACGTCTTGGGGATGTGCGAATAGTTGTCGCTCTTGGAAGAGGCGGCTTCGCGGGCGTCGCCGAAGTATTTGGCCTCTTTGAGGGCTTTCGCGCCCCAATCCCCGCTCACAACGTAGTCGGCGGTCTGGCCGGGCGTGAGAAAGTTCTGGGGCAGCATGGCGAACTGCATGCTCGCGCCGCCCTGCAGGAAGAGGGGATAGTAATCCTCAGCGGGCAGGCCGAGGACGCGCAAGAGCCGCTGCTCGGCGTCGGCGTGGATGGCGTCGTACTGCTTTCCCCGGTGACTGACTTCGAGAATGGACATCCCGGAGCCGGCGATCTCGCGGACGCCCTGGGCGGCTTCGTCCAGGACGCTTTCGGGCAGGATGGCGGGGCCGGCGCTGAAGTTGTATATGCGTTCGCTCATGGCGTTCACTCCTCTTCGAATTGAGGCGTTAGTGTACCCGGTGGGGCGGGGGTGAAGTCAAGGGCGGCCCGCCTCCCCGCTTCGCCGGGTTCCTCCCGAAACGGGAGGATTAGGAAGGTGGCGGGGCGCTTACAAGATCACCGCGATGGACTGGCGCGAGGCGTCGTCGAGGGCGGCGGTGTCGGTAATTTCGAACCGATTCCCGTCCACGTCGAGCAGCAACAGGTGGGTGTCGGAGAGCCAGATGGCGTTCTCCTGCAGGTTTTGCGTCACGAAGTCACGAGGCCCCCGGTCGGTTTCGACGGTCCAGTAGGTCGCGCCGAACTCCTGCTTGGCGTGGGTGATGCTTTGGACCGTGGCGGTGAGGTAGCGGCGGCGCAGCTCTTCCTGGACGGCTTCCCAGGAGTCGGGGGGCAGCACGCTGGGGTCGGGCAGGGTGACGATCTCCTTGCCTTTGCCGTCGAGCAGGGCCAAAAATTGGCCGGGGTGCGACAGCGGGGCGGCCCACGCGGGCTTGACGGTGGGGTAGGAGCGGTCGCCCTCTACGGTCAGTCGCAGTCGGTCTTTGGGGTGGTAGAAGAGTTTCAGGGTGTCGGGCTGCATTTTATTCCTCCTCGTTCGGTAGTCTTCCTTGAAGTTTTGCCAGGGCGGTTCGGGCGGCTCCGGAGACGCTGTCGGGCCGGTCTTGTTGTGCGGCAAGCGCGGCCAGGGGTGCGTCTGCCCGTCGGTCGCCTAACTCTCCGAGCGCCAGGACGGCATCGTAGCGAACACGGTCGTCGGGATCGTCGGTGCGGCGTAGAATTGCCACGAAGGCGCGTGGGTCGCCGCTCTTGCCGAGCGCCCAGACGGCCCGGAACCGCACCTGGGGGTCGGGGCTGTCTCCGGCTTGCAACAGTGCGTCTACGGCCTTTGGCCCGAAGCGAATGAGGCGGCGTTCGGCGCGATAGGAAATGTTTTGGTCGGCGTCGCCGAGGGCGTCAATATGCCGCCGGATGCGCTTCATCGTGTCGCGCGAGACCGGCGGGGCGGCGTTTTCTTCTTTCATTGTGGTTGCCCTAGGGCGTCCAGCATCCAGCGCGCTCGGCGGCGGATGTTGAGGTCGAAGTGGGTCAGTCGGCGGGTGAGTTCGTTGCGCAGTGCGGGCGAATCCACCTTGCGGGCGAGGTTGCAATAGCCTCGGAACTCGCGTCCGTCGCGCTTGTCTACGATGGACAGGCAGACGACTGCAAGCCGTTTGGCGTCGTTTGCGGACACCATTCCGGGTTTTATGGCTGAGGTGATGTCTTCTTTCAGGTAGCCGGAACCGTGGAACCAGGGGTCATTCTCCAGGAACTGAATGACGGTTTCCAGTTGTGCGACATCGCCGCCGCGAAGCAGTTCGTAGGCAGGGTCAATGCTCCACCAGGAGTCTGTGTCGTCTATCGGCGGCTGATTGCCGCGCTGATACACATACATCTCGCGCAGGATGCGGTACTTTTCACCGACGGCCCGCCGCAGGGCCGTCAACGCTTCCTTGTTTTGCGGCTGCGCTTTCAGGATAGCCCTGGCTTCTTTGATCTGCTGATTAGGAACTTCCTGCTGTTGCCAGTAGGCTTGCCAGCGTTTCGAGTCAAATGTCGGCTGGGCGGCGTGGGCGGGCGGCGCGGGGGGCGTATCCCGTTTCTTGTGACTGTGCGGCGTGTGCGGCGGCGTTTTGCGTTGTCCTCGGTTGTTCATGGCTCCGGTGCCGGGCGCGGCTGGTCCGGGGGCAGGGGCGTCTGACAGCGGACCTGGGGCGGGTCGGGGGTGAAGCCGAGCCGACGGTTGATGGCGAGCATGGGGGCGTTGTCCTCGTGGTTCTCGGTGGTGACGACGGGGCAGCCGCGCGACCGGGCGGCGATGAGCGAGCGGACTTTGAGGGCCAGGGCAATGCCGCGCCCGCGATAGGGACGGAGGACGCCCGTGGTCTGGGTGGAGCCGATGCCCGTCTCCTGGCGGAAGTTCAGGCGGGTGAGGCCGATCCAGTCGCCGCCCTGCTCGGCCAGAATCAGGGCGCGGGGGTCAAACTCCGGGTTGGCGAAGAGGGCGGCCCAGGCGTCAAACTGGGAATACTCAAACGGCACGTCGTCGTGGGTCGGCATATCGCGGTCAATGGTCACGTCGAGGTCGTAGAGGCGTCGGCGGTTCTCGTCGGTGTCGGGCAGGTCGGCGTAGGACAGCAGGCGGACGCTCTGGGAGGCGGCGCGGGCGAGTGCGTCGGCGTGCTGATCGGGGTCGAACGTCTTCAAATCTAAATGGGATTGGAGTTCGCGGTCCATTTCGACGAAGCCGCGCCGGGCGAGAAAGCGGATGGCGGGTTCGTCGGGGCCGCGTTCGACGTACTCGGCGATGAGGCGGCGCAGGCCGCGCTCGCGGGCGAACGCCAGGGCGCGGTCGTAGAGAAGCGTGCCTAACCCCTGACGGCGGTACTGGGGGGCGACGGCGATGTCCACCATGCAGTCGCCGGGGTGGCGCAGGAGGGTGGTGTTCATGTCCACGGCGCGCAGGTGGGCGACGGGCGGGTCGCCGGCGACGAGGCGGAGCGTGACCTTGCCGGGCGGGGACTGGGCCTCCCAGGCGTGCCACTCGGAAGGCGTCACGCGGCGGTGCGGGGGCAGGGCGTCGTTGCGCAGGGCGAGGACGGCGGGCAGGTCGTGTAAGTCAAACGGGCGCGGCCCCCTATCCGCCTTCGGCACCTTTCCCCCATCGGAATGGGGGAAAGGCTTGTGGCCGTTGCTGTCAGTGT
>CAZZVX010000086.1:0-14329 GCA_964657535.1 Armatimonadota bacterium
CCTCAAAGTCCGTCTCCCTGCACGGTGCGTGGGAGAAAATTGAGCAACGCGGGAGGAATTCGGCGGGCGATGGCGAACTTTTGGGCGTCTGCGTCCCGCATGATTGACTGTCATCACTACTGCTGCAAGGAGTTATTTTCATGCCTGTCATCGAATTCGTCCAGAACTACAGCGACCTGTCTACGGACCAGGGGTATCAGTTCAAGTTCCACTGTGACCGGTGCGGCAATGGGTATATGTCCAGTTTCCAGCCCAACACGCTGGAAACGGCGGGCGGCCTGCTGCGGGCGGCGTGTTCGGGAACCTGGGCGAGACGGCCTATGATATTCAGCGGGCTGTCGGGGGGCCGCAGCACGACCGGGCGCTGCAGGCCGCCGTGCAGGAGATCAAGCCGCTGTTCACGCAGTGCCACCGGTGCGGGACGTGGGTGTGCAGGCAGGTCTGCTGGAACGAGGAGAAGGGTCTGTGCAAGCAGTGCGCGCCGATGCTGGCCGAGGAACTGGCGAGCGCCCAGGCGACGGCGATGCGTTACCAGCTCCAGGAAAAGACGCAGGCCGTGGACCAGACGCAGGGCGTGAATGTGGGCGTGCAGGCGTCGGCGCGCTGCCCGCAGTGCGGCGCGGCCACGGCGGGGGGTAAGTTCTGCCCGGAGTGCGGCGCGACACTGATCGCCAAGAAGCACTGTACCGGATGCGGCGTCGAGATGCCGTCGGCATCCAAGTTCTGCCCGGAGTGCGGCGCGCGGGCCTAGGAAGACGGGCTTTTCCCGTCGGATGCTGGACACGGGGCGGGTTTTCTGTTAGAATAAGCGCCAATGCGTTTCATTTCAGCAGAGGAGAACTATCCCGAATGAAGATCGGTATCTTTACCGCGCTGTTCCACGACAAGCCTATCGAAGAGGCGCTGGACGTTATTGCGGCGGCGGGGATTCAGGCCGTGGAGTTGGGCGCGGGCGCCTATCCGGGCAGCCGCCATCTGGACGACATGGGCGGCGTCGCGAAACTCATCGCCGACGAGGGCGCGCGCAAGAAACTGCACAAGGTGATCGAAGACCGGGGGCTGATTCTCGACTCGCTCTCGGTCCACGGCAACCCGCTGCACCCGGACCCGCAGATCGCCGACGACCATCATCAGGCGTTCCAGAACGCGGTCCTGCTGGCCGAGAAGTTGGGCCTGGGCGTGGTCAACGGCTTCTCCGGCTGCCCCGGCGACGGCCCCCGCGCCAAGAACCCGAATTGGGTCACCTGCCCCTGGCCCGATGAGTACCGCGCCATCCTCGACTGGCAGTGGAAGAAAAAGGTCATCCCCTACTGGAAGAAGCAGAACGCTTTTCTGAAACAGCACAACGTCAAGTTTGCGATTGAGGCCCATCCGGGCTTTGTCGTCTACAACCCGGAGACGGTGCTGAAACTGCGCGACGCCGCCGGCAGGCAGATCGGCGCGAACTTCGACCCGTCGCACTTCTGGTGGCAGGGCATTGACCCTATCGCCGCCGCCCGGCAGCTCGGCGAGGCGGGCGCGATCTTCCACGTCCACGCCAAAGACACGCGGATTGACCCGTACAATTCCGGCGTCAACGGCAATCTGGATACGAAGTCCTACGGGGACATCCTGCACCGGTCGTGGGTCTTCCGCTCGGTCGGCTACGGCCACGACGAGAACTGGTGGAAGGACTTCATCTCCAACCTGCGCATGATCGGCTACGACGATGTGCTGTCTATCGAACACGAGGACGGCCTGCTGTCCACGACCGAGGGCTTGAAGAAAGCCATGCAGACGCTGCAAGCCTCCATTGTGACGGAGATGCCCGGCGCGATGTTCTGGGCGAAGGATTAGTTCGCAGCCGAGAGAGCCGGGGCATTCCACTGCCCCGGCTTCTTCATTGTGCGATTTCGTACCAGAGCGTCTGGTACTGCGGCCCGACGGTGAATGTCAATGTCCCGTCGGCGAAGGTTGCCGGGACTTCCTGAGTCCGTTTGCCGGTGCCGTCGAGCGCGAAGACATGGCGCGTGCCGTCCGTCCTGAGCGTGACCGTCGCCGGGATGCCCTCGGCCATCGTCGGCCCGTGTCCCCACTGGTTGCTGACGCTGTTGTGCGCGGCGTTCCACACCATCCCCTGATTCTCCACTTTGCCGACCAGCGTGAGCAACTGGCTCCCGTTCGGCATCTGCGTCAGCGTCACGGCAGCGAAGTTATTGCCAAACGCGGGGAAAGCCAGCGTCAGCGTGCCGACGTTGACAGACTGACCACCGACGTAGCCGACGGTCTCTTGTGCCGTCGGGGCCTGAGTCGTATATCTCGCGCCAGCCGCAGGATTGCTGATTTCGATGTCCGGCGGAGCGTCCGTGAAGATGTCAAACAGGGTCACGGGCGGCTCTGGATGCATGGTGATCGTAGGCGCATTGGGCGCTTCAACATGAATCCCGAACGCAGAGAGAACGCTGGCAGGCTTATTGCGACCAGCCATACGCCAGGCCTCGTCTGCCTTCGCAATCTGCGTCAACTGTGCTTGCGAAACCCAGAGTGTCGGACGCATGACCGTAGGCGGAACTTCGCCGCCACGGAAAATCATGGCGGCGGCGGGGAGGAAGGCGGTCTTGGCGGGGTTGCTGCCGACGGCGAAGTAGCCCTGAATCTTGTCGTTGGCGGCGCTCGCGCCGTAGTCGCCGTAGTCGAAGAGGTAGATCATGTCCCAGTCTTGAAAGGCGGCGAAGGTCGCCAGGACGGGGACGGCTTCGGCCTGGAAGTCGTTGGGGGCGGGTTCGTTGTATTCGGAGACGGAATAGGGCTTGCCCGCGACGCGGTTCTCGGCGAGGTCGCGCAGGGTTCCCCCACCCCCGTTTGCCATGTCGGCGACCATGGACGTGTTGCCGATGGTCCAGTTTTGGGAGTCCCAGGGTTTGCCGGGGAACGACGGGTGCTGCCAGTAGGCGTGGTTGTCGGCGAAGTCCATGTTCGCCTCGCGGTTCAGGCCGGTCAGGCCGCCCCAGGAGATCTGGGAGCAGATGACGTTGGCGTGGACGTGGAGCGTGTCTTTGAGGTAAGCGCGCATCTCGTCGGCGTAGGCGCGCTCGGTGTCGGCGAGAAAGGCGATCCAGTCGGCGTGCTGGGGCTTGGTCGCGGAGGTCGGGATGTCCACCGTTTTGGTCGTGAGGGACTGGCCGGGCAGCAGGCCCGCGCCGTCCGCGCCGGGACGCACTTGCAGGTCGGAAATCCAGACGGTGCCGGTCTGGTTGCCCAGGGTGAAGGCGACGCGGCCATGATTGGCGACGGCATCGTGGGCGTCGAACGTGTAGCGGAATGTTTTCCAATCAGTTGTCAGGGCGGCGGTCTCGGAGAGGCCGATGTTGTGCCAGTCGGCTTGGTCGAGGCCGGCGGCGACGGCCATGGGACGCAGGGCGTCGGCTTTGGCGCGGAACGCGACGGTGTAGGTGTCGCCTTCGTGGAAGTCCAGGCCTGTTGGGTGCGCCTGCACGTGCCAGTCCGTGCCGTCTACTTGAGAGACGGTGATCTGTTCGCTGCTGCCGCCGGAAGTCTGCAGCAGCGAGGCATTGGACGTTCCCTGATGCTCCAGTGACCATAACTGGGCCTGATAATTGATAGCGGGACCGGTGGGGGTGAGGCCGTGGAGCCAGGCGGCTTGGAGTTTGGCGTCGGTGGCGTATTTCTTTTGGAGCCAGGCGTTCCACTTGGCGACCAACTCGCCCCGGAAGGGTTCGGGGAGGGTGTCCAGGCCCGCGCCCAGGGTCGCCCAGGGGTCGCCGACGAGGGAGTTCTCGTTGTTGATCTCGACGACGGCCACGCCGGGATCGGCGGCGTAGGACAGGTGCGTGTACGGGTTGATGTGGGTGAGCAGGTCGCGGGCGTAGTCCTTTTGGAGCTGGATCATGCGCGGGTCGAATTCGTCCACGCGCTTGTCGAACGAGGTCGGGATGTCGCTGACGCTGGGCGGGAAGCCGTCGGCGGCGGAGAACTGGCGGCTGACGTGCAGGTTGATGTTGGCGTAGATGCCGTTCTTCTTCAATTGGCTGATGAGGTAGTCGAGTTTGTCGAGTTGGGCGGGGTTGATGTGCCGGCGGTCTTTGTACGAGTCGTCCCAGATGTGGGCGTCGGCGCCCCAGTCGTCGTTGTCCATGTGGTGCAGGCGGACGATGTTGACGCCGAGTTTGGCGAGGCGGGCGGCGACTTTCTCGGCGTCGGCGTGGGCGGGGAAGGCGGCCTTGGCGGCGAAGTTGACGCCCAGGAAGCGGACGCGCTTGCCCGTCTTCGACTCGACGAAGTGGCCGCCCTTCGGGACGATGAAGCCGTGCGAACCGGCGGGGCCGTCGTTGAGCGAGGACACGTCGGTGGCCGTGCGGGGCGTGGCGTCGTCCCAGGGGATGACGAACGGGAACGCGGGGGCCGGGGCGGGGTCGGCGGGCGCCGGGGCCGTGACGAAAGCGAGCAGCGGCAGGGCGAGGAGGACGCGGAAGGCGTTGCGCATGACAGGGTACCTCGGTGTGGGTTAAGGAGATTATAGCACGACAGACTCCAAACAGCCTCCCTCCTTGCTTCGGTCGTTCCTCCCTGCGCAGGGTCCCCCCAAAGTGGGAGGATTCGGAGTGTGACGAAAGCAGGGGCCGATCTTTGAGCGGGGTTGGGTAGAATGGAGTCAGAGCACGAAAATCTTTAGGAAAACTTTATGTCCAGCACGATTCCCCCGATGGTGAACGGCAGCAAGCCGCAGCCCGCCGAGACGCCTTCCCTGCCCGCGCCGCATAAGTATGACAGCGCGTATGGACGCCTGCGGCACATTATCTTCGGACGCCCCTTGGCGAGTTCGCGGGCGGGCGAGACGCAGATACCGATCTCGATGGCGGTGCCGATCCTGTCGTCGAACGCGCTGTCGTCCAATGCGTATGCGACGGAGGCGATTTTAGGCGTCTTGATTCTGGCGAAGAGCGGCACGGGGGCTTACCCGATCTCGGTCCCGATCTCCATCGCGATCTGTCTGTTGCTGCTGATCGTGACGCTGTCGTACATTCAGGTGATTCACGCTTACCCGGAAGGCGGCGGGGCGTACCCGGTGTCGCGGGACAACCTGAACACCGTCGCGTCGCTGGTGGCGGGCGCGTCGCTGATGGTGGACTATCTGCTGACGGTGGCGGTGTCGGTGGCGGCGGGCGTGGCGGCGATGATCGCGATGTTCGCGGGGACGCGCGTCGGGACGACTTTGCAGGACGAGGTGGTTCCCATCTGCCTGGTGTCCATTCTGGCCCTGACGATTGCCAACCTGCGCGGCCTGAAGGAAGCCGGGATGGTGTTCGCGCTGCCGACGTATGTGTTCGTGATCTCCATTCTGACGACGGTGGTGGCGGGGCTGATCGCGATCTGGACGCACGCGCCTCACGTGCAGGCGGCGGTGGCGATGGGCCACGCGAACGAGGTGACGGCGGCGCGGACAGGGGTTCAAGCCGTCGGGCTGATCTTGATCTTGCAGGCGTTCTCGCAGGGGTGCGCGGCGCTGACGGGGATGGAGGCGATTTCCAGCACGGTGCCGATCTTTCAGCAGCCGCAGGCCAAGAATGCGGTCAAAGCGATGTACTGGATGAGCGGCCTGGCGGTGGTGATGTTTTTCGGACTGACGTACATCGCCAACGCGCTGGGCGCGCGGTTCATGGACGCGAGCCAGCCTGGGTATCAGAGCGTGGTCGGACAGGTCGCCAACCTGGCGTGGCCCCACGCGCTGCACTGGATGTTCTACGTGGTGCAGGTCTCGACGGCGATTGTGCTGCTGCTGGCGGCGAACACGGCGTTCGCGGGGTTCCCACAGTTAGCCTCTATGATGGCGCGGGACGGGTTTCTGCCGCGTCAGCTGGCGAACTTCGGGGATCGGCTCGCGTTCAACAACGGGATTCTGCTGCTGGCGCTTGTCGCCTGTGCGTTGATCGTGATCTTTCACGGGCTGGTGGACGCGCTGCTGCCGATGTACGCGATTGGCGTCTTCATCGGGTTCACGCTGGCGCAGGTGGGGATGGTGCGGCGCTGGCAGCGCTTGAAGACGCGGGGCTGGCGGACGAGTCTGGCGTTCAACGCGCTGGGGGCGGTGGCGACGGGGCTGGTGGTGCTCATTATCGCCGTGTCCAAGTTTGACAACGGCGATGTCATCAGCCCGGACTTTCACTTCGGGCCGTACCACCCGCACTACGGGGTCTGGCTGGTGCTGGTGCTGGTGCCGATTCTGGTGGCGCTGTTTCTGAAGATTCACGTGCATTATTCGGCGATGGGCAAGGAACTGTCGCTGGAAGAAGCGCAGCCGACGCCGCCGAGCCGCAACGTGGTGCTGGTGCTGGTGCCGCGCCTGCACCGGGGCATTGTCAACGCTCTCAACTACGCCCGGCTGATCAGCGACGACGCCCGCGCCATCTATATCGAGACGGACACGGGCAAGACCGCCGACCTCAAGAAGCAGTGGGAGAAGTACGGGGCGGACATCCCGCTGGTGATCATGGAGTCGCCGTACCGCTCGCTGCTCGGCCCGCTGATGCGTTACATTGACACGGTGCAGAAGGAGCGCACGGACGACGTGGTGACGGTGGTTCTGCCGGAGTTGGTGTCTCGGAAGTGGTGGCACCGGCTTTTGCACAATCAATACGCGCCGCTGCTCAGGCTCGCCATTTCCAGCCGCCGCGACGTGGTGCTGACGAATGTGCGTTATTTTTTGGAGGGGTAAGTTGGCCCGGCGACTAAAGTCGCGGCTAAAGGATCACGAAGTCCGCCTGCGCGGACTCAAATCTTAGTCGCCGGATCTGAAACGGGAGAGGCTTGTCAGGGGGACTGTGAACAGAGGCGAGAGGAGAAAATGGCGCGGGGAAGAGGGCGTGGAGGAGGCTCCGCCTCGCCTTTGGACTGCATACGCGTGGGCGGTGGGGGGCGTCGCGGCGGCGACGGCGCTGTTCTGGGCGGCGCGGGGGTACCTGGACAAAGAGCAGGCGTCGCTTCTGTATCTGCCCGTGGTGATCGCGTGCGCCACTTATTTTGGGTTCGGGCCGGCGGTTTTGGTGGCCGCGGGGAGCTTCGTCTGCTGGAACTTCTTCTTTCTGCCGCCTTACGGCACCTGGGAAGTCAGTGACCCGAAAGACTGGCTGGCGCTGATCGTCTTCCTCGCCGTGGCGCTGGCGACGGCGCGGCTGTCGGCGCAGGTGCGCAGTCAGGCTTATGAGGCGCGGGCGCGGGAGCGGGAGGCGCGGGCTTTGCAGCGGGCGAGTGAGGAGATCAGCGGCGAGGTCTCGACCGAGCGCATCCTGCCTGCGCTCGCCCGGCAGTTGGTGAACACGTGCGCCGCCGATTACTGCGTGATCTATCGGTCGGACGCGCACGAAGAGGGGAAACTGACACTGGCCGCCGTTTATCCGCCGAATGCGCCGGTTGAGTCTGGAAAGGAAGGGCTGCTGGCCCCGCTGATCGCGGACAACCAGAAGCGCGGGGTCCTGCATATCGGGCCGCGCCGGGACCGAAAGCCCTTCAGCCCGCCGCAGGAGCGGCTGATCCTGGCGGTCGCCAATCACGCCGCCGTGGCGCTCGCCCGTCAGGGGCTGAGCGACGAGGCGGCGCAGGCGCAGGCGCTGCGTGAAGCGGACAGCCTGAAGAACGCCCTGCTGTCGCTCGTCTCCCACGAACTGCGCACCCCGCTCGCGTCCATCAAAGCGTCCGCCGGCGGTTTATTACAGGACGGGACGCGCTGGAACCAGGCAGAGTTCGTGGAGGCGCTGCAGGCAATCAACGACGAGTCGGACCGGCTGGGGCAGATGGTGAGCAAACTGCTGGACCTGTCGCGCCTGGAAGCGGGCGCGTGGCGGCCTAATTTCGACTGGTGCGATCTGGTGGACGTTCTCGGAACGGCACTGGCCCGGCTGCCGGAGTGGGACGGCCGCCGCGTTCAGGTCTTCACGAAGCCCGATCTGCCGTTGGTCCGCGCGGACTCGGTGCAGATGGCGCAGGTGATGACTAATCTTCTAGAAAACGCGCTGAAGTACGCGCCTGCAGGGACGCCCATCCTCGTGACGCTTTCCGCCGACAACAACCGCGTGCGCGCGGATGTCGCCGACGGGGGGCCGGGTGTGCCGACCGATGAAGTGGAAGCGATCTTTGAGCGGTTCCACCGCCTGCCGCAGCACCGGCAGGGCGGGCTGCCGGGTACGGGGCTGGGCCTCGCCATCTGTCGGGGGATTCTGGAGGCGCACGGCGGGCAGATTTGGGAGCACAACGCGCCGAGCGGCGGGGCGATCTTCTCGTTCACGCTGCCCCGACCCGACGATGTGGAGGCACAAATGACACTGGGTGACACGGAGGCCGCGCGTGCCGCATGAACGCATCCTGGTGGTGGACGACGAGCCGCAGATCCGCCGGGCGCTGCGGGCCGGGCTGACGGCGCAGGGCTACGATGTGGCGCTGGCCGCGACCGGGGAAGAAGCGCTCGACGCCGCCGCCGCGCAGCCGCCCGCGCTCGTCGTCCTGGACTTGTCGCTGCCCGGACAAAGCGGGCTGGAAGTCTGCCGGCGGCTGCGCGAGTGGAGCGACGTGCCGATTCTGGTGCTGTCGGCGCGGGACCAGGAGCGGGACAAGGTGGACGCCCTGGACATGGGCGCGGACGACTACCTGACCAAGCCGTTCGGCATGGACGAGCTGCTGGCGCGCATCCGTGCCGCCCTGCGCCGTCGCGGCGGCGACAAGTCTCCGGCCGCGTCCGCGCTGACGGTGGGCGACGTGACGATTGACTACGCGCGCCGGGTCGTGACGCGCGGCGGCGAGGAAGTGCGTTTGACGCGGCTGGAATACGACGTGCTGCGCTACCTGGCCGTCAACGCCGACCGCGTGGTGACGCACCGCCAGATATTGGTCTCCGTGTGGGGGCCGGAGAACGCCGAAGAGACGCAGTATCTGCGCGTCCACATCGGCCACTTGCGGCAGAAACTGGAACAGGACGCCGCCCGCCCGCAGTTCCTCATCACCGAGCCGGGCGTCGGCTACCGCTTCCGCACCCAGCCTTGACCGGCGTCCGTGATAAGTTTCACAAAGATTTATAAAATCTTTATACCGGCGAGCCAATGCGTTACAAATCGTTTATCCCGGAACGCGCATAATCTCAAGTGTCGGAAGGCCGCATTGCGGCGGCCCAACGTTTCTTGGGAGTTAGTCACGCATGGCAACCGCACTCAGGCCGCCTGAAGTCCCGCCGGACCCGCACCGTTTACCAGCGCCGCACAAGTATGACAGCGCGATGGGCCGCCTCCGACACGTCTTCTTCGGGCGCGCGCTCCCGACATCGGGCGGCGGCCATCTCAAGCTGCCTGTCGTTCTCGCGCTGCCGATCTTTTCGTCGGACGCGCTCTCGTCGAACGCCTACGCGACAGAAGCGATTTTGGGCGTCCTGCTGGCGACCACCGCCGCGACGGGGACGCTGCATTTCGCCTGGCCCATCGCCGTCGGCATCAGCCTGCTGATGATCACCGTCGTGCTGTCCTACCGGCAGATCATCTTCGCCTACCCGGATGGCGGCGGCGCCTACCCCGTCTCCCGCGATAACCTCGGAACTTTGCCCTCCCTGGTCGCCGGAGGCTCGCTGCTGATTGACTACGTGCTGACGGTCGCCGTGTCCGTCGCGGCGGGCGTGGCCGCCGTCATCACCGCCGTGCCGCACCTGCAGCCGTACATCGTGCCAATGTGCATCGGGGGCGTCCTGCTTCTCACCCTGGGCAACCTGCGCGGCGTCAAAGAGGCCGGGTGGTTCTTCGCCGGGCCGTCCTATCTGTTCATCGGCTCCATCCTGTTGACTATCGTTGCCGGGCTGGTGTCCATCGCGACCCACGCCCCCCACGCGAGCGAGGCCGTGCAGACCGGCCAGAGCTTCGCCGCCGCCACGACCGGCCTGAAGGCGGTCAGCCTGTACGTTCTCCTGCAAGCCTTCTCGCAGGGCTGCACGGCGCTGACCGGCGTGGAAGCCATCTCCAACACGACCCCGCTGTTCACCGAGCCGCGCGACAAGAATGCCGCCCTGACCACCGTCTGGATGGGCGGTCTGGCCGTCGTCATGTTCCTCGGCCTGACTTTTCTGACGATCCACTTCGGCATCCACGCCCACCTCGACGCCACCCAGCCCGACTACCGGAGCGTCGTCGGCCAGGTCGCCGCCCTGTCCTGGCCGCCCGCGCTGCACTGGATGTTCTTCGTGGTCCAGGCCTCCACAGCCGCCGTGCTGGTGCTGGCCGCCAACGCCGCGTTCGCGGGCTTCCCGCAACTCACCTCCATGCTGGCCCGCGACAATTTCCTGCCCCGCCAGCTCGCCAACGTCGGCGACCGCCTGGCCTACTCCAACGGCATCATCCTGCTCGCCCTGGCCGCCATCGCCCTGATCGTGATCTTCCACGGCATCGTCAACAACCTGCTCAACCTCTACGCCATCGGCGTCTTCACCTCGTTCACCATCGCCCAGTTCGGCATGGTCCGGCGCTGGCTGCGGACGCGCGAGCGCGGCTGGCAGACGAGCCTGTTCTTCAACGCCCTGGGCGCCGTTGCGACAGGCATCGTCGCCGTCATCATTTCGGTATCCAAGTTCGAGGACCCGTCCCCGTCGGCCATCATCAGCCCGGCCTTCCACTTCGGCAAGTACCACCCCCACTATGGCACCTGGCTCGTCGTCGTCATTCTGCCGGTCATGGTCTGGACATTCTACAAGATCAACCGGCACTACACGGCGATGACGCAGGAGCTGTCCCTGCGCCGACGCGCCATCGCCGTCCCGACCCGCAACGTCGTTTTAGTGCTGGTGCCGCGCCTGCACCGGGGAATCGTCAATGCCCTCAACTACGCCCGGCTGATCAGCGACGACGCCCGCGCCATCTATATCGAGACCGACCCCGGCAAAACCGCCGAGCTGAAACGAGAGTGGGAGGAGTGGGGCGGCGACATCCCGTTGGTGATCATGGAGTCGCCCTATCGGTCCTTGATCGGCCCGCTGATGCGCTACGTGGACGCCGTCCAGAAGGAGCGCGCGGACGACGTGGTGACGGTGGTGCTGCCGGAGTTGGTGTCTCGGAAGTGGTGGCACCGATTGCTGCACAATCAATACGCGCCGCTGCTGCGACTCGCTATTTCCAGCCGGAAAGACGTCGTCCTGACCAGCGTCCGTTATTTCCTGGAACATTGACGCTATATTATTTCGCTCGTTTGTTGACAATCCCGCCAAAGTATGGGATAATAGATCATCTCAACCACAAAGGAGGATTTCAATATTGGATCATAGTTTACAGGGCGGTGGCGAAGGTTAAGCCCTTTTAACCTTCGGGTCGGCCTAGCCTACGGGTGACGTGTCATCTGCAGGTCATGATTGGCTATCCTTTGCCATCTGCCCACCCCGGAGACTGTCAACCGCGCGGATTCGTCCGTGCCTGAAGCAGCAGAAGCAGCGAGGTGTTTCGCGTCGCTCCCGTGAGGGAGACCGCGTATAGCCTCGCTGCTTTTTCGTGCGTGGGACGCCCCGTTCCCTGCCGGCACTGGGCAGGAACTTTGGCGCCGCCCGCCCGGTTACAGAAGTATGAGACCGACCCAGGATGAACTGCCCGCGCTGTCGCGGGCGATGGAATCGAAGACGCCCGCAGAGATCTTGCGCTGGGCGTGGGAGACTTACGGCGAGCATCTGACGATGGCGACCGCGTTCGGGGCGGAAGGCTGTGCCATTATCGCGATGCTTTCCGAGATCACGAAGGACCTGTACTTGTTCAATCTGGATACGGGCTACCAGTTCCCCGAAACCCTGGACACGCGCCGGCGGTTGATGGACAAGTACGGCATCCCCATCCATTTGGTGCGGGCCGAGCAGTCTGTCGAGGAGATGGAGGCGGCGCGCGGCGGCCCGATCTACGGCACCAACCCCGACCTGTGCTGCCACATCCGCAAGGTCGTCCCGCTCGAAAAGGCCGTGCAGGGGTTTGACGCCTGGATTTCGGCGATCCGGCGCGACCAGGCGCCGACGCGCGCGCATGCGCCCATTATCGGCTGGGACAGGAAATTCAACTTGGTCAAGATCAACCCGCTCGCGAACTGGACCAAGCGCGATGTGTGGGACTTTATTCTGAAGAACGACGTGCCGTACAACCCGCTGCACGACCAGGGCTACCCTAGCGTCGGTTGCCGGCCCTGCACGCAGGCGGTCGGCGCGGGCGAGGACGACCGGGCGGGCCGCTGGGCCGGCAGCGCGAAGAAGGAATGCGGCCTGCACATCTTGAATACACCCGCCATCCGCTGAAGTGTCTGGAGTGTAACCCGGTGTCTTTTCACGATGTCCCGATTGGCGACGATGCGCCTCGAATCGTCAACATGATCGTCGAGATCCCGCAGGGATCGTCCAACAAGTACGAGTTCGACCACGAACTGGGCGTCTTCAAGCTCGACCGCACTTTGTTCTCGCCCCTGTACTACCCGTTCGACTACGGCTGGGTGCCGAACACCCTGGCCGAGGACGGCGACCCGCTGGATATTCTGGTCATCACGTCCCAGCCGACGTTCCCCGGCTGCCTGATCGCCGCCCGGCCATTGGGCGTTCTGATGATGCGCGACGACAAGGGGCCGGACGAGAAGATTCTGTCCGTCGCCGCCGCCGACCCGCGCTTCGCGGGCATCGAGCACCTGTCCGACCTTCCCTCACACATCCTGAAGGAGATCGTTCACTTCTTCGACATCTACAAAGATTTGGAAGACAAGGAAACTATCGTACTGGGCTGGCAGGACGTCAGTACCGCCTACAGTGTCATCGAGCAGTTCACGGTCAAGCCCTTCCCCCAGGACTGAAGTCCTGGGCTGCCGCAGAGAAGACTGCCCGCCTGCGCGGGCGCGGAAAGAAACCGCTCTTCTCCCTCTTCGCCCGCGCAGGCGGGCAATCCGCTCCTTGACAGCCCAGGACTGAAGTCCTGGGGAATTATGCAACGAAGCCGTCAAGCGCTAGGAAACTTCATAGGCCCTACGACAGAAAGCGGCCCGCCATCAGCGATACACTGAATGGCGAGCCTCTTTGCGACTCTTGAAGAGAGGACTTAGTTGCAGTTCGGGTGCGGGCCGTCGGCATCGGTCGCCCAATAGCAGACGTTGGAGATCAGTTGCTCATAGCGAATGGCTTTGGCATGACCGTCCACGAACTGGCAGTTGATAAAGCCCGTGTGACGAGACTGACCAAGCGGGACCGAGGTCGGCGTGTTGTCTGTGGCATTGGCGGCGGTACCGTCGTAACTCCACTTGGCGTTGCCGATGTTGGCCCAGTAGTGAGTATATTGCGTCCCGCCACCCGGCGTTGCGCCGGCAGCGGTATCCACATAAGCGACATCATTCGCGTTCAGGTTTTGGGGAGTGATGAGGCTTTCTCCCTTGACATCTGGGGCGGCGCCATAGTAGGTGCCTTCCGTCATAAGCACAATGCCGGCCGGGCGCGTTACCGAAGAGTCGGTGACGGGGGAGGCAACGCAATTGCTCGTACAGCCATACGGTGCCGCAGGACTCATCCAGATGTCGTTGTGGGCGTAGCTGTTTTCACCGCCGTAGTCGTTGCCGGCGGCACCTTGGGCAGCATAAAGGTGGTCAGTGCCGCTCCCGTTCGCAGTGAACGCGACGGGGTTGGACGGGCAAACGAAGACGGCGTAGCTCTTGGTATATGGCTGCAACTTATACATGAAGTAATACTTCTGCAGCGATGCATTGTCTAAATGGCTGGCGCCGCCCATGGTCGTTCCGTCCGGGTTGAGGTAGCCAGGGCAAGTTCCCGTACAGTTGTCGCGGTGCGAATAGAAGCACTCGTCGTTGTCCTGAACGTACTGCAAAGTCGCTAGGCCGATCTGTTTCATGTTGGACAGGCAGGCGATCTGGCGGGCCTTCTCGCGGGCTTTGGCGAAGACCGGAAAGAGTATCGCGGCGAGAATCGCGATAATGGCTATCACGACGAGCAGCTCAATGAGCGTGAAGCCGCGGCGGTCGCCGCGCAGTTGATTCCGCATGTGTGTTTCCCTTTGCTAGACGAAAGACATTGGTTGTCTCACCCTGGCCGTCGGGCGAGTACGTTGACGTAGGTGCATGATTTCGGTGATCGCTCAAAACCAGCGTTCCGGCCACAGTTTATGATACGCTCAGTTTGGCAGGGGGACATTAAGCAAACGTTAAGAAAGCATTAAGTTTCGGTTAAGAGGCGCAGGCGGTTTGTCGGAATCGCCAGACATCAGCAGGCAGGCGCGCGGGGAGACACTAGACAATCCGCGCCGGAGTTGCTATAATAGGAACAGCCTGTTATCATAGGACTATTCGCGCGTCC
>CAZZVX010000087.1:0-14162 GCA_964657535.1 Armatimonadota bacterium
AGCACGGCGAGGAGGGCTACTCCGGCGACCAGGCAGGGATACCCGCCATGGCGGGCCTCTAGTCCTCACACACCTGACGAGACAGTGACCCACACAAGGAGGTCGAGACAATGATACGTATCGAAGCCATCATCCGGCCCAGTCGATTGGATGAAGTCAAGGCGGCCCTGGACGATCTAGGCATCCACGGCATGAGCGTCCTGGAGATTAAAGGCGCGGGCAAGCAGAAGGGTTACACGCAGCACTACCGAGGCTCCGAGTACCAGGTCAACCTGCTGCCGAAACTGCAAGTCATCGTGGTCGTGAACGATGCCGACCAGGAGAAAGTCATCGGGGCTATCGAGGACGCCGCCCGGAGCGGCGAGATCGGCGACGGGAAGATCTTCGTGACGCCGGTCCTAGAGGCCATCCGCATCCGCACCGGGGAACGAGGGGAGGCCGCCGTTTCCTGATCTTTGATCGAGCGTTTCCTGATCTTTGATCGAGTGTCGAAGACAAAGGCCGCACCGTAATTCGGTGCGGCTTTTTTTGTTTTTACCCTATTGGGTTTTCTGGCGTATGCCAATAATTTTACTGGTAAGAAACGTCAGTTTCCCCCCACGATGGCGTGGCCCCTTGAGTTTTCATCACATTTTTGTTTGCGATTGCCTGTCAATCGCTTATTAGAACAGGAAAACCCATGTCTCTGACGCTTGCCGCGAAAGCTTCTCCCGCACTCTCGGACACGGGGAGTGCCAGCCCGGAACAGATCGCTCTGCTGGCCGACCAACTCGTCGGCAACATGAAAGAGGCCAGCAGTGGGATCGCCAAGATCAACGACCGCGCCCGACTGCTCGCGCTCAACGCGCAGATCGAGGCCGCCCGCGCCGGACACGCCGGGGCGGCGTTCGGCGTGGTCGCCTCGGCCATGCGCGACCTGTCCGACAAGACATCGCTGATCGCCGAAGACATGGCCCGCGACCTCGGCGACGCCAACGACCGGCTCCAGGGAATCATCCAGACGCTCGCCAGCAATGTCCGGGGCACGCGCCTGTCCGATCTGGCGCTCACGAACATTGACCTGATTGACCGCAACCTGTACGAGCGCTCCTGCGACGTGCGCTGGTGGGCCACCGACAGCAGCGCGGTCCAGGCGCTGACCGACCAGACGCCGGCGGCGTATCAGTATTGCTCGCGGCGGTTCGGCGTCATCCTGAATTCGTACACGGTCTACTACGACCTCGTCCTGTGTGATCTGAACGGTCGGGTCGTGGCGAACGGGCGGCCCGAACAGTACCACTCGTCGGGCCGCGACTGCGCGGCGACCGACTGGTTCCAGTCGGCGCTGGCGACTCGTTCCGGCGAGGAGTTCGGTTTCCAGACAGTCCACGCCAGTCCCCTGGTGGCCGACCAGCGCGTGCTGGCCTACTCGTGCTGCGTCCGGGCCGGCGGCGACGTTCACGGCGCCCCGCTCGGCGTGCTGGGGATTTTATTCAATTGGGATGCGCTGGCGCAGGCGATAGTCGAGAACACGCCGCTCGCCTCGGAGGAGAAGGCTCGCTGCCGCATCTGCATCGTGGACGCGGGCGGGTTGGTGCTGGCGGACACCGGCGGGCGGCAGCTCAAAGAAACGCTGCACCTGCCGGACTGGCCGCGCATTCAGAGCGCGGCGAAGGGCCATCTGCAGTCGTCGGTGGCGGGCCGCGCCTGCTGCATCGGCCACGCGCTGTCCCCCGGCTACGAGACCTACGCGACCGGCTGGATTTCACTCTTGATTCAGGAATAGATGTTGGGCTGGGGCTTGCCTGCTTTGGGCGTGATATGCTACCATAGCGCATGACACAGCCTGCCGTTGCCGAACACAATTCTGCGCCTGCGCGCCCCCGCCTCTGGTCGCCGGAGACAGACGCCGAGGCGGCTTCCTCTGCTCCTTCCGATCCCCCTTCTCCCGTTCTTGGGGGAGGGGCCGGGGACAGCGAGGCCGCCGCGCCTCCGAAGCCCGCCCGCCGCCGAAAGCCGAAGGCGGAGACGCCTGCCGCCGCGCCGCCGGGGCCGACCCCGGCCCGCCCGCGCTACAGCCCCACGATCAAGGAACTGCCCGCCGACGAGCGCCCGCGCGAGCGGCTGTTCGCCTACGGCGCGGAGGCCCTCTCCACCGCCGAGTTGATCGCGATCCTGATCCGGGTCGGCACGCACGAGCGCAGCGCGGTCTCGCTCGGCGAACACCTGCTGGCCCACTTCGGCAACATCAAAGGCGTCGCGGTAGCGTCCGCCGAGGAGTTGTCCAGAATCAAGGGCATCGGGCAGGCCAAAGCCGCCGAGATCAAGGCCGCCATCGAGTTCGGCAAGCGGCTGTCCTTGTTCACCGAGGACGCGCGCCCGGCCATCGGCGGCCCGCGCGACGTGTCCAACCTGCTCATGCCTGACCTGCGTTACTTGAAGAAAGAGACGCTCAAGTCTATTCTTCTGGACACCAAGAATCGCGTGCAGGCCGTCAAGACAGTCTCCGTAGGTGATCTGTCTTCCAGCATCGTCCACCCCCGCGAGGTATTCAAAGACGCGATCACCGCCAGCGCCGCTTCCCTCATTGTCGCCCACAACCACCCGTCGGGCGACCCGACGCCGAGCGCCGAAGACGTGGCCGTCACCAAGCGTTTGATGGAGGCCGGAGAGATTCTCGGCATTGACCTGCTCGACCACATCGTGATCGGCGATGGTAAGTTCGTCAGCCTCAAAGAGCGCGGCCTGATTTGATTTATGACAGGGTAGAATGAACGAGAGGGGGTGCCGAATGATGACAATTACGCTTGCGCCGCAAGTGGAGACGCGCCTGCGCCGGAAGGCCGCGCGGAACGGTCAGGAGTTGAACGCCCTCGCCGATGCCCTGCTGTTAGAGGCGTTGGACGACGACGTTTCGGACGAGGAACTGCGGGATGAGTACCATCAACTGGTCGCGCTGGAACTCCGGGGCCTGCTCTCCCAAACTCAATCAACGCGCTTTTATCGTGTCCGACAGGAATTGGACGCGAGAGACGCTTCCGGGGCGGCGGCCCAAGCGATGTCTCAGCGCTTGGAGGCGACCGGCCAAAAACTTGATGAGATGCTGGCGATCCTGCGCAGTCTTCCTTTGAGGTAGCCTCAATGATCTTCCGGCGTTCCCCGGATGTTCCTCCGCTGAGCAATTATCTTCAGTACCGGGATCTTTACTTACGGCCTGATTTCCAGTACCGCTGTGCCTATTGCCTGACCCACGAATTTTACTTTCTGCAAGGTGATGGCGGCCAGATAGACCATCATCGCCCACTCAGCGCCGTAAACCATGACTTTTCAGCACTGCGAAATGTCTACAGCAACCTGTATTGGGTCTGCGGACAGTGCAACCGCGAAAAGGGAAATGTCTGGCCCGGCGACGCCGAGTACGCAGACGGCTTCCGGTTTCTGGACCCCTGTGCCGAAGACCACTGGGAAACCCGCGCCGACGGCACGGTGACGGCCAAGACCAACGTGGGGCGCTTCACAATCCTGAACATCCGTCTGGACCGGCAGCGCTTGAACAACCTGCGCCGCCTTCTCTCTGAATGGCAGCAAAAAGCATTGGCTCTTGAGGATGAATTGAACCAGCGGAACCTCGCCGAAGAGCAAAAGGCGATCTTGCTCGCCTATCTTGATGACATTCGTTCCTTGATTGAGCCGCCGGTCTTCGAGAGGTGACGGCAAGTTCGTCAGCCTCAAAGAGCGCGGCCTGATCTGAGGCGGCTCTTAAAGATCGTTGGGCTGCGCCCAGGGAGCGGCTCGCAGGATATTTTGCATTTCGGGGGGAGTGAGGCCGAGTTTTGCTGCGCCAGCGACGACATCGCGCAGGTCCACGCCGTACCAGTTGCGCTTGCGCGGGTCGGCGAGGCCGGCGACGTTGAGGCAGGAGATGGCGTCCGTGACTTCCTCTGTAAACGCCTCGACTTCGGCATCGCTCGCGCCTCGTGCGTGATGGCGCACCCACGCCGTGCATCGGCGGAGGCTGGGGCCGAACTGGGAATGGTTCGCCGCCAGAAAGCCCTGCGCCAGATAAGGTTTTCCCAAGCGTCGGGCCATCTCGGCGTAACTGGCCGCCGCGAAGTAGAATAAAGACAGGGACGCGAAGAGGGGAAAGCGCGGCATGGCCGCGTAGCAGGCCCCGATGAAGTCGGCGGTCGCGTCCGCTTCCCCCAGTGTCGCCGCGCCGTAATTTTGAAGTCGGGCGTTCAATTCGGGCGTTCCCCAGGCTTCTTCCAAAATCAGGCCTAGGCGCTCGATTCCCAGCAGCGTCAAGGGAATGCCCGTGCTGAACAGCGGGTCCACGAACGCTGCCGCCGACGGCAGCAGCGCCCAGCCACGACCAGCCGCCGTCGCGGCCCGGTACGCCAGACGGGGGACACGGGTGAATGGTCGCACGGCGACGGCGTCCGCAAACTGTTCCGCGACTGCCGGAAACCGGGCGAGCAGTCGCTGCCAGGCCGCCTCCCCGTCCCCCAAGCCGAGTTTGTGCGCCAGTGCGTCCGTGACGGCGACGCCCGCGCTCGTCACGCCGTTGCCGAAGCGGAGTACCCACATCCAGCCGCCGTCGAAGACGTGGTGCAGCGCGGCGTCGTCCATGGGATAGGGCGATAACGCGGAAAAGCCGTACTGCGGCAGAGCGTCGCACCGCCGGACGCCGGTGAAGTGTGAATACAAACTTTGTGTCGGCGGGTAGTTTACGAAGGCCGCTTCCGGCACGCCCCGCGCCCGGCTCAGGAAGCCGCGCGGGCCGGTCGCATCCACCACCAACCGCGCCCGCGTCTTGAGAGCCTGTCCTTGCCGGTGGCCCGTCAGCGTCGCGCCGTCAGCGTGCCATTCGGGGGCGTCCAGCGTGACGCCTTCCTGATACTCAACTCCGACTGCGGCGGCTTCCTGCGCCAAAAACTCGTCCACATCGGCCCGCAGCCAGTGCGTGTCGGCCACGTCGTCATGAGGGCTGGCCGCGACCAGGAGTTGATTGGCCCGGTCCGGCCGCGTTCGATAATCCCGTCCTGCCTGCTGATGAAAGTAGGTGAAGCCGCGCTTGAGGCCGCAGCCGATCTGTGGGTAAGTGCGCTGCCACGCGCCATACGAAGTCAGCGGCAGCAGGCGGGGCAAGTCGTACCGACGCGCGAGCTGTTCCAGCAGGAGATTCGCCAGCGGGGACGTGGACTCGCCGACCGCGAAGCGCGGGTGCCGTCCCTTTTCCAGAAGCAGCACGGACAGGCCCAGGCGGCAGGCCACCATCGCCAACAAAGATCCGCCGAAGCCCGAACCGATCACGGCCAGGTCATAGTCCGTCCTCATGGTTGACTGCCTTCACAGATGCCGCAGACAATGGGTGGCGGCGCGCTTTGTACCCGGTTCATCGTCGCTAGGCGGGCGGCCCGCGCCGGGGAGCAGGCGCAGGAGAAGAACGCCCCGACGTCCCACAGGTCGGCGAAGACACGTCCCCGGCCCAGCTTCAGCCCATATTCGGTCACGGCTTCCAGCGACGACAGCGACGGCGGCGCGTAGTCGCCGGAGGCGGCCAGGGCCTCCATCGCGCCGTTTCCCGCCCGCGTCGGGATCACGCAGCAGGCCGTCGCGCCGGCGTCAAACGCCGTGTCCAGGGAACGCTCGGCCCAGAAAACGCCCTCCTGCTCCGCCATAAACGGGGGACGGAGCAGAAGGAAGACGCGCAGCGCGATGTCGTTCGCGCTCAAAAATGCCGCCGCGCTTTGGAAGTCGGCGACGGTGAATCGCTTGTTGAGCCGCGCCAGAACGTCCGAGTGGACGGTTTCCAGTCCGACGGCGACTTCCAGCCGTCCGGCCGTCTGGTCGCGCAGTCGCAGGCAGCGTTCCCCGATCAGGGCCGGGTGACACTCCACGATGACGCGCTCGAATGGATTGATCGACGCCGCGATCTGGGCGTAGTCTTCGGGCGGAATCGCCTGCGGGTCGAAGAAACTGCCCGCGTTGTACAGTTTGATCTGCCGCGCCGGGGGCAGGCGCTCCAGGGCATACTCAATCTGCGTGGCGACGGCCCCGGTCGGAACTCTTTGATCCAGCGTGTTTTGCCATAGGTCGCACATCAGGCAGCGATAAGGACACTCGCGGTTCGTCAGGAACACGGTCGCCGTCGGGACCAAGCCGCCGTCTTCCCCCGCCTCCTCTTCCCAGAGGAACGTGTAGGGCTGCCAGGGGTCGAGAGCGTTCTTCGGTCCGCGCTGACCCACGATCCATCGGGTGCGCGTGCCTGCCCCGACAGGATAACTCGTGCCGGGTCTCATTGGGCGACAGGGATCGGGCGGGACAGGTCGTTGCCGGAGAATCGCTCTCCCTGCGGATCCCAGGCTTCCCGGAGCCGAGTCTCCCACTGGCGCAGGAAGACCTGGCGGCACCAGGCTTTGCTGACGCGCCACTGGCGGTAGGTGTCGCCGCCGACCCCGTCCTGGAACCGGCGCTTGGGCGGCGTCGGCATGGCAATGCCCGTGACGGCCCGCACCCCGGCGCGGACGACATCGGCCTTCAGCGTGTACAGCCGCTCGACTCTGCCGTTCAGGACCTGCTCGAAGGGGATGGCGAGCGCGGCGGCGAGGGCCGCGCGGTCCGTGTAGGGCGAGAACGCGGAAAAGCCGTACTGACGCGCCGGCGCGTAGGTGCGGACGTAGGAGCGGGACAGGCCGCCCGAATAGGTCAGGCTGTGCTTGATCGCGTCCACGCCCCAGCCTTCTTGATAGAGCATGGGGTTGCGCAGCACGCTGGACAGCGTCAGGTCGGAGTCCTCCAGCGGGTAGTCTTTGAGGTTCTCGTCGCCGCCGTCGCCGTCGAGCAGATATTTCAGGGCGGGGTACCGTTCGCGGACGTGCCGCAGCAGGCACAGGGCGACGGCGGCGCACTCCACGTCCAGCGGGTGATAGTCTTCAATCACGCCGATGGCTTCCTCTAAATTGACTTCACTGGCGGGGACCGACACGACTTCCCAGTGATCTTCCAATCCCAACTCGCGCACAACGGCCTCGGCCTGGGCCGCGTCTTTGCCGCCGCCCAGGTCGAGCGTGAACGCGCGGATGAGGTCCGGGTCGCGCCCCATCTGCTGCAGGGCGTGCCGCGCCAGAAGAAAGACGGATGTGCTGTCTACGCCGCCGGAAAAGGCCAGCCCGACCGGCTCGCCCGCCGGGACAGCGGCCAGCCATCGGGTCAGGGCTGCGAGCGCAGCGGCGACGTAATCGGCCCCGGCGGCATCCACGTCTGCTTTGCCCTGCCCGATGGGTGGCTCAAAGAATCGGTGGTAGCGCGGGGCCGGGTCGGGGCAGCCGATCTGGTCAATCTCAATAAGATAATGCGCCGGGACCATGCGCGTGTAGAGTGGGTCGAACTGCCAGCCGATCTTCTCACGGCGGCACCACTCATACAGCGAGTCAATGCGGTCGGAGGCGATCAGGAACGGCCCGTGGAACATCTTGGCGACGAAGTACCGGAGCGGGAAGCCCAGCGTCCGCGCCAGGCGCACGGTCTGCCCGTCGCGGGCGACGGCGGCAAAATGACCGTCACTGCCGCGCAGCGTCCCCACATCGCCGCCCTGCACGGCCTCGGCGATCCGCCCCGCCGGCGCTGTGAGCGCACACTGCTGCGGGCCGATCAAATCCACCAGACGCTCGACGCCTAATAACATCGCACAACCTCCCCGAATAAAGAACAATACTCGGCCTCGATTATACCAGGCGCAGGGCTTGCATGAACATGGAAAGCGAGGGTATCTTAAACCTGGGTGTACGGAGTTTTTGCTGACAGTCCACGAAGAAGTGAGAGTATGCTCGATCAAGTCTTTGCCGCGACTCAAGAATCAGCGACCTGGCAGGGCGCCCACGGGTGGCGACAATACTACGATGCCCAGCCGGTTGAGGCGGCCCTGCCGCTGGTCAAGAAGCCGCCGGCGGGCGACCCGGTGACGGTGCGCGTGTCCGGGGTGTGGGCGAACCGCGTCAACTCGAACCTGTGGCGCGACTTCGCGGAAGCCTTTGCCGCGCCGCCAATGGGACTCGTGCCTGGCTTTATTGACATGACACACCCGGAAAACGTTCCGGCGTTTGGCTTTGTCGGGAATATGTGGGAGCAGGACGAGGCGGCGGAAACGGCGCGGACACTGCTTCTGCGGGCGTTTGCCGAGTGGTCGTCTTTGCGGGCCGGCGCAAGCCCAGTGACGGGGCGGCCTCTCGCCACGGGGCTGGGGTTCCGGCTCGCGGGAGACCCCTCAGAGGCCATCATCGAACTCGAATGGCGGCCGCTGCCGGGCGACCTGGCCGCCCGGACCAACCGCAGCGTCCGGCAGGACGGGACCGTGACCTGGCTGCGGAGCGGGTACAATTCATCGAACCGCTGGTGGTTCGGCCCGGCGGCGGCCACGCCGCCGGACCGGATGCACTTTTACTCGTCGGCGCTGCACGAGATCGGCCACCTTGTCGGCTTGTGGGATTCGAACGACCCGAATTGCGTGATGATCGCCAACCGCGTCTGCGGCCCCCACGGTCCCGCGTTCGATGCCCTGGACGATGCCTCCAAGCGCATCGCTTACGCGCTGTATTCTCACCCCTTGGAACAGACGTTATGATAAACGTTCATCTTGTTTTTAATGCGCACATTGATCCGATCTGGCTGTGGCCCTGGCCGGCGGGTTTGGACGAGGCCCTGGCGACCTGCCGCAGCGCCTGTGACCGTCTGGACGCGCACCCCGACCTGATCTTCACGCGCGGCGAGGCGTGGATCTACCGTCAGATCGAAGAGGCAGATCCCGACTTGCTTGCGCGCATCCGCGCGTTCGTGCAGGCGGGGCGCTGGGAGATCGCCGGCGGGTGGTGGGTCCAGCCGGACTGCAACCTGCCGAGCGGCTTCGCGATGGAGCAGCAAATTCGGCTGGGCAAGGAATATTTCGAGGAGCGGTTCGGCACGTTCCCCGCGACGGCCTACAACGTGGACACATTCGGACACGCCGCCGCGCTGCCGCGCCTGCTGAATGAATTCGGCCAGACGCAGTACGTGATGATGCGCCCGCAGGAACACGAGATGGCTCTGCCCGCCCGCCTGTTTCGCTGGCGGGGCGAAGAAGACGGGCCGGAAGTGGTCACGTTCCGCATCGCGGGCGCTTACACGACGCATGATGTGGACTGCACCGGCCACATCCGGCAGTCGCTGACGCAGTTGCCGCCGGGCGTCGAAGACACCATGTGCTTTATCGGCGTCGGCGATCACGGCGGCGGGCCGACGGAGGCGCAGATCGCCTGGCTGAAGGGGCATCAAGACGCTTTCCCCGGCTGCCGCCTGCTCTTCTCGTCCGTGTCGCGCTTCTTTCAGGCCGTCGCGCCGCACGTCCCGACTCTGCCCCTAGTGACGGGCGAGCTGCAGCAGCACGCCATCGGCTGTTACAGCGTTCACCGCAGCGTCAAGACCGGCGTCCGCCGCGCCGAGCATCGGCTGTTTCAGGCGCAGGCAATGGCGGCGACTGACCCGGCCCTGCTGCGTCGTGGCTGGGAATACGCCTGCTTCCATCACTTTCACGACACGCTCGGCGGAACCTGTCTGCCGTCGGCGTATCAAGAAGTAGATAATCAACTCGGCTTCGCGCAGGCGGCCGCCGATGAGGCGCTCCATTACGAGTTGCGCCGCCGGATGCGCGCCCTGCCGGACTGCCCGGAGCAGCGTCTCGTGTTCTGGAACGCCTCGGATTCCCCGTTCGACGGGTTTGTGGAGGCCGAACCCTGGATCGGCTGGCGTCGGTGGCAGCCGGAATGGACTCTGGTGGACGAGCAGGGGAGGCAAATTACGTACCAGCGCATCGCCGCCGAAAGTCCCAGTTTTGAAATGCCTCGCCTGCTGATACGGCTGACGGCGGGGCCGGGCGAACTGCGCGTCCTGCGTTTGCGTCAGGCACCGCCGCCGGACGCGGCGGAAGCCCCCGCGTTTCCCGCTCCAATTCCTTTGGGATTTTGCGACGACTCCCTGCGCCTGGACCTGATAAATGACCCCACGGATACCTGGTCACACGGCCTGGATCGGTACGCGGAAACGGGTGCTTCTGCGCAATGGACGCCCCTAATGCCTGTAGACGCTGGCCCGCTCATGCGCTCGTGGACGCAGAACGGCACTGTCGGCGAGAGTCGCCTGAAAGCCGAATGGCGCATTTACGCGGGGCAGAACTGTTCGGAACTGCGGATGCGCGTGGACTGGCGCGAGACGCACAAGATTCTCAAATTGGCGCTGCCGCTGCCGCTCGCTGCGCAACGGGTGGATGGCACTTTGGGCGGCCAGACGCCCCGCGCCAACGATGGACGGGAATTGCCTCTGCAAAACTGGACGTTCCTGCCGACGCGCGAGGAGGAAACGCCGGGGATCGTCTGCCCGGACGTGTTTGCGGGGGACGCCCTGCCCGGACGAGTGCGCCTGACGCTTCTGCGGAGCGCGCTCATGGCGCACCACGACCCTTACCCCGCGCAGGGGCCGCGCACCGTGGTTTCCGATCAGGGGACGCATCCGTTCCGGTTTGAGTTCTGGACGGGCGGCGTTTCTCCTGAAAAGTTGGATGCGCGCGGCCTGCAGATGCACCGCCCGCCCCTGTTCGCCGACCTGACGCGCGGCATGAGGCCGGCGGGAGCGTGAAAGAGAACGGTCTGTACTATTTCCTAACAATTTGGCGGATTTGGAACAATTGTTCCCTCCAAAGCGTCTGCTAAACGTGATCTCCTTATCATATCCATCCGCCGAGTGATGGGGCCGCCGCAGCGCAAGTCGCCGTGGCGGTTCTTTTTTGTCGGACCGGGCCGCGCGCAAAAATCGCCGCGCGTCTCTTGACATGGGTCCCAGAATTAGGGTACAATGTTTAACAGACACCGGGAACAGGGGCGCGCCCCTGTTCATTTTTTTGCCCGGTTTGTTTGCAGCAGGGCAGACAAAGGAACGCCATGGCCGACAAGAACACACCGAATCCGCCGGGGCCGAAGAAGCCCGCCGTCGCCAATTCACGCTTGGAGCAGGCCCAGAAGAAGGCCCAGGCCATGACCTCCGGCAGCGGGCGCAAGCCGATCAGCACGGGCGACTTCTTCAAGGAGGTCGTCGTCGAACTCAAGAAGACGACCTGGCCGAACCGCGACGTCACCGCCAAGTCCACCACCGTCGTGCTGGCGCTGGTGCTGGCGACCGCCGTCTATGTCGGCATCCTGGACTTCATCCTGACGAAACTGTTCAGCCCGCTGTTCGGCTCACACTAGGGGTGCCGGCCGTTCCATTTTATCGCGCGAGTTAAAGAAGCACTTCTATGCAGAAGCACTGGTACGCCGTCCACACGTACTCCGGTCACGAGAAGAAAGTCAAAACCAACATCGAGCGCCGCGCCGAGACGATGGGTCTCAAGGGCAAGGTGTTCGACATCCTGGTGCCGACCGAAAAAGAGTCGCGGGTGCGTCAGGGCAAAAAGAGCGAGATCGACCGCAAGGTCTTCCCCGGCTACGTGTTCGTCCAAATGGTGCTGGACGACAACACCTGGTACCTGGTCAAGAGCACGACCGGGGTGATCGGCTTCGTCGGCGACAGCAAGCCCACGGTCGTCAAGGACAGTGAAGTCCGCGAGATCAAGAACGCCATTGAAGAGTCGGAAACCAAGCCGATCCTGCGGCCTACCTGGTCGGTCGGCCAGGCGGTGCGCGTCACCGCCGGCCCGTTCGCCGACTTCAACGGCTCCATTCAGGAAATCAACGCGCCCAAAGACAAAGTCAAGGTGCTGATCTCTATCTTTGGCCGCGACACGCCCGTCGAGCTGGAATTCAGCCAGATCGAGAAGATTTCGTAGAACCACACAGGACAATAGAAACTCATGGCAAAGAAAATCACCGGAGTCGTTAAACTCCAGATCAATGCGGGGAAAGCGACCCCCGCCCCGCCCGTCGGCCCCGCGCTCGGCGGCTACGGCATCAACATGATGGAGTTCATCAAGGGCTACAACGAGCGTACCGCCTCGATGATCGGCTCCATCGTGCCGGTCGAGATCACTATTTACGAGGACCGCTCGTTCACGTTCGTCACCAAGACGCCGCCCGCCGCCGACCTGCTCAAGAAGGCTGCCGGCGTGCCGAGCGGTTCGGGGACGCCGAACAAGACCAAAGTCGCCAAGATCACCGAAGCGCAATTGCGCGAGATCGCCACGACCAAGGCCCCCGACTTGAACGCCAACGATGTTGACGCCGCCATGAAGATCATCGCCGGCACCGCCCGCTCGATGGGCATTGACATCACAGGATGACCTTTCATGTCCGGCGCAGACGGTATTGTCAAGGCGGTTGAGTTTCTCCTCAGCCCTGAGACGCCGCTGTGGGTCAAGATCGTGATTTTCGTTGGCTTCGCTGTCGCCCTAGCACTCTGGTGGGCGCGGCCTTTCTGGCACGATCTTCAGACGCCGAACGAGACACGAGAGCGGAAAGCAAGGCCTCCGTTCGATTGAAAGTGTGGGAGGGCCCGAAGCCCGTCTGTACCACAAGGAGAACACAAATGCGAAAGCAAGACCGAACACACGTCGTCGGCAAGCGCTACAAAGAGCAGGCCGCCAAAGTCAACGCCGAGGAACTGCTCGAACCGCGCCCGGCGCTCGAAAAAGTAAAAACGACCGCCAGCGCCAAGTTCGATGAGACAGTCAACGTCGCCATCAACCTGGGCGTGGACCCCCGTCATGGTGACCAGATGGTGCGCGGCGTGACCACGCTGCCGCACGGCACGGGCAAGAGCCGCAAGGTCCTGGTCTTCGCCAAAGGCCCGAAAGCCGCCGATGCCGAAGCCGCCGGAGCCGACCTGGTCGGCGCAGAAGAACTGATTGCCGAAGTGCAGCAGGGAAAACTGGACTGGAAGCAGTACGACCTGATCCTGGCTACCCCGGACATGATGGGCCAGGTGGGCCGCCTGGGCGCGACGTTCAAGCAGAAGATGCCCAACCCGAAAGCCGGTACGGTTTCCCCGAATATCGGCCAGGCCGTCAACGACATCAAAAAGGCCACCCGTGTCGAATACCGCGTCGAGAAGGCGGGCATCGTCCAGGCCCCGATTGGCAAGGCGTCGTTCACGACCGAGCAGTTGAACGAAAACTTCAACGCCCTGCTGGATGCTTTGGTCAAGGCCAAGCCGTCCGCTGCGAAGGGCCGCTATCTGAAAAAGATTTCGCTTTCGCTGAGCATGGGGCCGAGCGTGAAGATTGACCCGCTCCGCGCCCAGGCGATCCTGGCGGGCAAGCCGTAACAACTTCATATCGTTGACGCCGAAGACAGCCGGTTCCCATTGCCATGAGAGTTAACGGGATTAAGGGGCATGATGCCCGCCGGCCGAGGTCCTAAGAACGCACGCGGACGCCGTTTGGGCGCCGCGACCCATGCGCCTTGCGGCCTGCCTCACGTCTTCGGCAGCCGCAGGGCGCATTCTATTTGGAAGGAGGTGAAACAACACAATGGCAGTAGATTACGTGACCGAACCCGCCGCCGCCAAAGTCGAGGTCGTGGACGACCTCCGGGAACTGGTCGGGCTGACCTCCGCCGCGATCCTGACCGACTATCGCGGCCTGTCCGTGGCCGAACTGACCGACCTGCGAAAGAAACTGCGCGCCGTGGACGCCGAATACCGCGTCGTCAAGAACACGCTGTTCAAGCGCGCCGCCGCCGACGCCCTGCCCGTGGACCAGATGGAGACCCTCCTGACCGGCCCCACGGCCATCGGCTTCGCCAAGAGCGACCCCGTGGGGGCCGCGAAGGTCCTGGTGGACTTCGTCCGCGACCACAAAGCCATCTCGCTTAAAGCCGGCGTGATGGACGGCAAAATCTTGGACGTCGCCCAGGTCGAGACGCTCTCGAAGACCCCGCCGCGCGAGGTCTTGATCGCCCAGATGCTCGGCTCCCTGAACTCGCCCATCGCGGGCCTCGTCGGGACGCTCAACGGCATCCTCTCGAATTTCGTCTTTACGCTCCAGGCCATCGCCGATAAACAAGGCGCTGGGTCTGAAGCCGCCGCATGACCGATTGACTGAATACATTTAGGAGAAGAAACCCATGGCCGATACCGCCGCATTGATGGAATCCATCAAAAGCATGACCGTGCTCGAACTGAGCGACTTCGTGAAGCAGCTTCAGGAAGAATTCGGCGTCACC